>UQXB01000010.1:0-51222 GCA_900544935.1 uncultured Collinsella sp. | reverse complement strand
TTGTTTGCGGCTGCCGAGAAACGCGAGTCCGCATACGACAACACCGCAGCATACGCCAACCGCCCGAACGAACAACCTCGCGCCGGCCGCATCGAAACCGAGGATTACGGCCAAACATCGAGCGGCTATTCTCGCGACCCGTTTGCCGCCACGCCCGCTCCCGATTACAACCAAGCGAGCGTAAAGGCAGCCTCGGCATCGTCGTATACCCACGGCACCGACGATGAGCGTGCTGCCGATTACCACACCGAAGAAGAACCGCCGCGCTTTTCGGAGTTTTCGCATGCGGCAAAGGTTGTCTTTATCGCCATCATCATCGCTCTGCTCGGCGTGATTGCGTTTGAGGGATTCCAGCTGTTCCGCGGCCCCACCGCGTCCGAATCGGCAACGCAGCAAAAAGAGGACGACAACCAGTACCTGGACATCAATACCCTCAAGGGCGACCCCAACAGCTAGGTTGGAACATAAGCTATGCCGTACCCCTGTTCACGTGCAGTTTTACACTTTTCCGTGATTTCCACGCACCCATTTCGACACTTTTCCGTAATTTGAGCGGCTCGAATTTGACACTTTTCCGTACTTTCATACGGCTGATTTCGACACTTTTCCGGATGTTGGCCGAATAATCGCCGCGCAATCAAGCGTCGCTTGCACATCATTTCGCAGGCGGCGCTTGATTTCTGTCCGCGTGCGCTGATAGACTCCATCGTGTCCGCAAGGAGCGGGCACGTTTTATCCAGAGTCGGGGTAGAGAGTTGGCTCCACGATCCCGACGCCAACCGGCCAAGAGGCACGGTGGCCCTGCCAACATCGATGAAAGGAGTCCGTATGGACAATTTCTCCGTGCGCAGCGAGCGCAGTTTCCACAACCTGGTCGTCAAGCCAAAACGAATGCATCTTTTGGACGGGCCGAGCGGCTATGCCTCGGCCATGGTCAAGAGCAGCCTCTCCCACCAGATGCGCTTTACGGTACAGAAGCTCGAGGAAGAGCTCTGTGCTGCCGGCAACCCGCACGTACTGCAGATCAAGCTGCTCGGAGACGACTCGCGCGAGCCGTCCAGCTGGAAGCTCTTCGCTGACGGCGCGTGCGTTGCGGACGGATCCGGCGCCTTTGCCCGCGAGTGCTTCTGCGAGGGAGCCGAGGCATTCCTGGACCTGTGCCGCGGCGCCGTGCGCGCGGCCGAGCTGCGCCAATGGAGCCAGAGGGAGCACGAGCTGCTGAGTGCCGTGCGCGGGATTGCGATGGTGTAGGCAGACAGACCAGGCAGCTCGTCATACTGGTTGACGCTTTGATTCAAACAGCATGGTGGAGCCGCGCTTACAGCTCCGCCATGCCAAACCGAATGGCGTTCTCAAAAGGCCTACCTCCCCTCCGCCTTCAGCTTCAGCAGCAAGTCACCCAGCTCGGGGCACTTGCTAGAAAGGTGCGTCTGAGCTCGCTCGCCCATCCCCCACCGCTGGCGGATCTCCTGGGCGTGCGGACTCACATGATAGTCCCCGTCCATCATCTGCTTGAGCAGCTTGGCGGTCACGCGCGCATCGGCTAGGGCGCTGTGGGCATGGCCCGTCGACTCGTCAAACTCGATACCAAACCACGTCGCCGCGTCGCCCAACGAGACGTGCCCATGGCTGCCAACGTCCATGATCGAGGTGTAAAACGCCTGCAAGTCGGCCCAGTCCGTAGGAAATGAGGAAAGGTCGATGCGCTTTGCCTGGCACTCGGTCAAAAGCTGTCGGCGGTCCGCCCCGCTCCAGCAAACCACCTGAGCGGAGTAGCGACCGATCCAATCGCCGAGCCTTTTAATCACCACGTAGAGCGGATCGGCCATCGCAGTGTCCACGGCCGATATCCCCGTGAGCTCGCGGACGGGATACGCAACACCTTCGGCATATTCCGTCTGCACAAACTGCGAGAACTCGCCCATCACGTTGCCGCGGTAATCGAGCTTGACGGCGCCGATCTCGATAATCTCGTTGCGCAGCCCGCGGCGCTGGCGCTGTCTTGGCACCGGAGCGAACTCAAAGTCGAGCACGATCTGGCGCGCAAAGTTCGTCGTATCGATAGCCGAGATACACGGCGTCTTTTCAGCTGACACGGTTAGGGCCTTTCTCCGTCAACTGCCGCTTGCTACATAGGCGGCTACATTGCCGTAAGGATAGGCGCCCGTGCGGACATGAAAGCGGGGCGCAATACCATGCGCTGGTCGCACGCCATGCAGACGGCCCCAAGAGAATCGCCCGCTCTATTCAAATGCATGAAAAAGATTTAGGCCCGGTGACTTGAATCAGCGGTCATCCCGGGCCCATCAGAGCTCGTAGAGCTCTTGGTTGCTTTGGTCTCGCTCTTCACGGCGCTTATCGAACTTTCCGAGGCACTCAAGCAGCATTCGAAGCATAACAAGTCGCTGCCATTAAGGCGCTGACCTCTTGACCAAGCAACGGCGCTGCCCAGCTATCACCCTTGGGCCGCCGTCAACTTTATTCTATCCGCGAGCATCTGGTTTACCAAATGGATTTTCGGTAAAGGAAGCACGGCACGCCCGCAAAACCACTACGCCCCAAGTGCCGCCATGGGAATCACCGCCACGCCGTCGTCGCGTGTGTAGGCAATGCTCCCCTTTCCAACCACGACCGCCAAAAACGCCGGCGCGGCATTCTGGGCGGCAGGATTGGAGAGCACTTTCCTCTCCAGCGCCTTGAGATTTCTCGCTCCATCGTCTGCTTTCGCATCACTCAGCTTGACCTCGATGGCTCCCCAGCGCCCGTCGTGCTCAACGATCAGATCGACCTCAAGGCCCTTCTCATCTCGGAAATAATGGACACTGTTGTCGACACCGCCGTAGGTGGAAAGGAACACGCGCATGTCGCGCAGGACGAGATTCTCAAAGAGCATCCCCAGCGTTTGCATATCGCCAAGCAGCCGCTCAGGGGTAGCCCCCAGCAACGCCGCCGCAAGTGACGGGTCACAGAAGTAGCGCTTGGGGCGCACGCGAACGCGGGCCTTCGAGCGCATGGGCGGCTCCCATCCGCACAGGTCCTCGGTCAGCTTGAGCCTGTTGAAGAGGTCCAAGTACGCAGCGATGGTCCTCTCGTCGGGGCCCGCCTCACCGTACGAGGCGTCCTTTACGAGCGTCTTGTACGTGACAGCCTGGCTCTCGTTCATGGCAAGAGCTCGCAAAAGGCCGTGTGCAAGCTCGGGCGACATGCCCTCGTCCAGCACGTTGACGTCGAGCACCGAGTGCACGTACTGGCTTGCCGTCTCTCGCGCAAGATCTTCCGAAAGCCCAAGATTTGCAGGCCAACCGCCCCTGCAGCACCAGCGGGCGACGTCATCCACCGTGCTCTCGCGACGCTGAGGGGCAAAATCCTCGCCCTTAAAGAGGCTTGCCAGTGACACGAGCGGCTCGCCGTCGCCCGACTCACACAGGGCCATGGGGCGCATTGACAGACGGGCGATCCTACCCGTGCCGGAATGACGAACATGGCTGCGCTCCTCGCTTTTGAGCGCGGTCGAGCCCGTGAGCAAAAGTGTCCCCCGTTCGTTGCCGCTCGCGTCCACGAAACGCCGGGCGGCATCCCAAACCTCGGGCACCTCCTGCCATTCATCGACCAGGTGTGGCGCATCGCCGATGAGCGCCAGGCTTGGGTCGACCTCTGCCGCCGCACGCTGCGCAGGCTCATCGAGCCTGGAGACGCTCGCCGAGCGAGAGAGCGCCGTCCAGGTCTTGCCGCACCATTTGGGGCCGTTGATCTCCACACAGCCAAACGCCCGCATAAGGGTGTCGAGGCGCTCCTCTATGAGCCGGGGCCTATATCCCTTTTGGGTCAATCTCTTTGGTGCATCCACAGACGGCCGTCCCTCTCTATCACGCGATATGCGAAATTACGCCATTCTCAATGCTGATTTTACGCTACTTTCAATGTAGTTTTTACGCCATGACAGATGTAGTTTTTACGCCATTTTCATTGAAGGTTTTACGCTTGGCATCCTTAGCGCGACGCTCGCTCAACCCCTGACCACCGGATTGCCCGAATTCCGGGATGCTGTCTCCGCTCCAAACAAAAGGCCCCAGCTCGCGATGGAGCCGGGGCCAAAGGCGCAGCGTATGTAGTTGATGCTGAGCGCGAACGGCCCGTCAGCAATGGTCGTCCGCGCCCTACCCTACCCGCGGTGACGGGCGCGGCTGTAGGGCGTATCCACCATGGGCAGATCCGGACGCAGCTTGCCGTCGAATGCGCGATAGGCGTTCTGCACGGCGGGCGCCGTGGGGATCGTTGCGATCTCGCCGATGCCCTTGCCGCCGTATGCCACGGGCAACAGCTCGTCCTTCTCCACGTAGATGGCGTGGATATTCGGGATCTCGGGCGCACGGAACAGCCCGAGCGTGCCGTACCTGGCCTGGGGTACGCAGTCCTTGAGCGGCCAGTCCTCGGTAAGCGCATAGCCCATACCCATGAGCACGCCGCCTTCAATCTGGCCCTGGATGGAGATGGGGTTGACCACCTTGCCGGAATCGTGCGCAGCATAGACCTCGCTCACGCGGCCGTCATCGTCCAGAATGACCACATGCGTGGCAAAACCGTAGCAGATGTGGCTCTTGGGGTTGGGAACGTCGGCGCCCAGCTTGTCGGTCGGCTCCAGATACACGTAGCCAAACTCGCACCCCTCGAGCGCCTTGATGGCGGCCGCAGGATCCTGAGGATGCATGCCCTGGCCGGCGACGAGTTCCTGCGTGTGCAGCTGATAGGCGCGACCGTCGTCGTACTCGATCTTGACGCCGTCGCCATGCGCGCTCACGGGAGTATCGGGTGCAGGCTTGCCGGCCTCGATGTCAAGCATGGCATCGCGCAGCAGGAAGGCGGCACCGCGCACGGCCTCGCCGGTCACGACCGTCTGACGCGAGCCAGACGTGGTGCCGGAGTCGGGAGCGTTCTCGGTGGAGCACTCGCCATTGGCGATGCAGCGAAGCGGCAGACCGCAGGCCTCGGCAACGTCTTGCAAAAAGACGGTGTTACAGCCCTGGCCGATGTCGGACGTGGCGGCGTAGACCACGGCGCGGCCATCCTCGATGCGGATCTTGCAGCGGCCGGCATCGGGCAGGCCCACGCCCACGCCGGCGTTCTTCATGGCGCAGGCGATACCGGCGTGTCCGGGATGCGCGTAGTAGGCATCCTTGACCTCGAGCAGCGTCTCCTTCAGCGCCGTGGAACAGTCGGCAATCTGGCCGTTGGGCAAAACTTCGCCCGGCTCGATGGCGTTACGGTAGCGGATCTCCCACGGATCCAGGCCGACCTTCTCGGCCAGCAGGTCGATCAGGCTCTCGAGCGCAAACTCGGACTGGCAAACGCCAAAGCCTCGGTACGCACCGGCGGGCGGGTTGTTGGTGTAGTAGCCAAAGCCGCGAATGTCGGTATTCTGGTACTTGTAGGGGCCGACGGCATGCGTACAGGCGCGCTCGAGCACCGGGCCGCACAGCGACGCGTAGGCGCCGGTATCAAAGTTGATCTCGCAATCCAGGCCGGTAAAGTTGCCCTCGGCGTCGCAGCCCAGCGTAAAGGTGCCGTCCATGGCGTGGCGCTTGGGATGGAACGCGAGCGACTCGGCACGCGTGAGCTTGCACTTCACGGGACGCTGGAACTTATATGCGGCGAGCGCGGCCAGATGCTGGATGGACACGTCCTCCTTGCCGCCAAAGCCGCCGCCCACGAGCATGGTCTCGACGACCACGCGCTCGGGCTCGCTATCCCAGCCAAACATGTGGGCGCACTCTTTACGCGTGTCGTAGGCGCCCTGGTCGGTCGACTGCACCTTGACGCCGTTCTTGTACGGGAAGGCGACGGCGCACTCGGGCTCCAAGAAAGCATGCTCGGTAAAGGGCGTAGTAAAGCGCTGCGTCACGGTGAACGCGCTCTCCGCCAGCGCCTTGGCGGCGTCGCCACGCGTCACATGGCGGCTCTGGCACACGTTGTCCTTGAGCTCCACCGTGTTGCCAAAGGCAAAGAAACTGTCATGCAGGCGCGGGGCGTCGGCAGACCTGGCCTCGGCGATGTTGCGCACGGGCTCCAGCGGCTCGTAATCGATCTTTACGAGCTTCTTGGCCTTCTCGAGCGTCGCCTCGTCCTCGGCAACCACCAGCGCGATGGCGTCGCCCACGCAGCGGGTGATATCGCCCTGGGCGATCATGACGTCCCAGTCCTGGATAAGGTGGCCGACCTGGTTGACCGGCACGTCCTCGGCTCGCAGGATGCCCACCACACCGGGCAGGGCCTCGGCCTTGGAGGTGTCGATGGAGAGCACGCGGGCGCGCGGATACTTGGAGCGAACGGCGCTGGCATAGGTCAGGCCCGGCTGATCGAGCTCGTCGATGTCGTCGGGATACTTGCCCTCGCCGAGCACCTTCTTGCGCACGTCGATACGGAAGGCGCGCTTGCCCACGCCGTAGTCATCGCCGCGCTCCAGATCCTCGTCGATCTGCTTTTCGCCACGGAGCACCGCAGCTGCCAGCGAGATGCCCTCGATAATCTTCTTGTAGCCGGTGCAACGGCAGACATTGCCGCGGATGGCGTACTTGATCTGCTCCTCGGTGGGCTCGGGGTCCTCGGCGATGAGCGCCGCACCCGCCATGACCATGCCGGGAATGCAAAAGCCGCACTGCACGGCGCCCACGGCGCCAAAGGCATACACAAAGGCCTCGCGCACGTCCTCGGGCAGGCCCTCGACGGTCACGATGTTACGGCCGGCGGCAAGAGCGGTGGTCAGCACGCACGCCTTGACGGCCGCGCCGTCCACGTGGATGGTGCAGGTACCGCAGGCGCCCTCGGAGCAGCCGTCCTTGGCGGAGTGAATGTGCAGGTCGTCGCGCAGATAACGCAGCAACGGTTTGTTTTGGGTCGTCGTGCGCTCGACGCCGTTAACGGTAAAAGTGAATTCCTGTGCCATGGTGATTCCCCTCTACACGCCGGCGGCGATGCCGGTGCGGTCGTGGATGGCGCCATGCGGGCAGACGACGGCGCACATGCCGCACGACAGGCAGTCCGCACCGTCGATGTGGGCGCAGTTGTCCTCGATGCGGATAGCACCGGCAGGGCACTTTTTGGCGCACATGCCGCAACCGATGCAGCTGGTGTCGCAGATCTTGCGGGCGATGGCGCCCTTATCGGTGTTGTTGCAGCGCACCAGAATGTTCTGGTAGCCGGGAACGAAGGCAATCACGCGCTGCGGGCATGCCATGCCGCACAGGCCACAGCCCGTGCACTTTGAGCGGTCCACGCGGGCGACGCCATCGACCAGCGCAATGGCGCCGTGGGGGCAGGCCGTGACGCAGGCGCCACAGCCAATGCAGCCTTCGCTGCAGCGGGCGTCGCCGCCTGCAGAGGCGCAACCGCTTCCGCAGGCAACGTAGGCCACGTGATGTTGAATGGATTTGGCCATAAGAGACTCGCCTATTTCTTAAGAAGGTACGAATAGTTGTCGCGCACAGCCCTGATGGTCAGGCGGACGGCCTCGGGAAGGCCGGTGTTGACGGCATCGACCGAGACGGTGCGGACCGTATCGGCGACGCGGACCTTAAAGTGATCCTCGTCCACGGCCAGGAAGCCCTCGTTCTCGGAGTTCTCCATGTCCTCCTCGCTCCAGAACAGGGTGAGCTTGTCCTTATAGGGACGACCCTCCTGGTAGGGGCAGAACACGGCGCAGTTGCCGCACTCGTTGCACATGCCGTCGACGTGGATGACCTGATGCTTGGCCAGGCCCGGCACCTTAATTGCCACGTTGGCGCGGTTGGGGCACACGTCGCAGCAGACCTCGCACACCGAGCCGCAGCCCAGGCAGCGGGTCTTGGTGCAGTTGCGCTTGTCGCGGCACAGCGACCCCTTGCGCTCGTAGCAGGTGCCCTCGCGACCGGCCTGCTCGTTGCAGTCGGCGTACTTGTTAAAGTCCACGCCGGCGATGGCGCGGGCGACTTCGGCGGCGTCGGCAATAGCCTCGACCACGGTGGCCGGACCGCGACGGCAATCGCCTGCAGCCCAAACGCCCTCGACGCCGGTGGAGGTGGCGGCAAGACGGCCGCGACGGTCGTGCTCGACGCCCGCGGCATCGTACAGGCTGGCATCGATGCCCTCGCCCACGGCGCAGATCACCGTGGTGGCGGAAAGCTCGACGGTCTCGCCCGTGGCGACGGGGCTGCGACGGCCGCTTGCATCCGGCTCGCCGAGCTCCATAACGTCGCAGGTCAGCACGGAGCCGTTGAGCGCCTTGGGCGCCAGCAGCTCGCAGAACTCAACGCCGTCGGCAAGAGCAAGATCGAGCTCTTCCTCGTCGGCGGGCATCTGCTTCTTGGTGCGGCGATACACCAGGCGCACGTTCTTCACGCCAGCAAGGCGCTTGGCCACGCGGGCCGCGTCCATGGCGGTGTTGCCGGCGCCGATGACCACGACGTCCTCGCCCAGCTCGAGCTTCTCGCCCTTCTTGGCGGTCTCGAGGAACTCCAGCACGTCGAGCTCGGCACCCTCGCCCAGGCCCGCAGAGCCGGGCATCCAGGCACCGGTGGCCACGACCACGTCGGTAAAGCCCTGGGCCTTGAGCTCGTCAATGGAATCAACGCGAGCGTTGAGCTGCGCCTTGGCGCCAAAGGCCAGGCAGAGCTCGGCGTCGTGGGAGATATCGTCGCTCGCGATACGGAACTCGGGAATCACGTGACGGACCACGCCGCCGAGAGAGTCGCGGGCCTCGAAGATGGTGACGGGCACGCCGGCACGCGTCAGGAAGAATGCCGTCGCCAGGCCGGCCGGGCCGCCGCCGATTACGGCAACGTTGTGCTCGCCGTCGTTGGCAATGGCCTGGGCGCGCAGCTTGGGCAGCACGGCGGTCATGACCTCGCGGGCGGCCTTGAGCTTGCTGGCGCGAATCTGGGCGCCCTCGGGCTCGTAGAACGCGCGCTCGCAGGCACGGCCGCAGGGATGCGGGCAGATGGTGCCGGTAATGAACGGCAGGGCGTTGCGCTCGATGATGATGTTGAGCGCGTCCTCGTAGCGACCCTCGTCAACAGCCGCCAGGTAGGCGGGAATATCCTGCTGGATGGGGCAGCTCGTGCGGCACGGCGTGGTAAAGCAGTCGGAAAGAGGGCTCTTGCCGGCGACCTTGCGGTCGGGCAGCGGACGCAGCGGCTTCTTGTAGAGCGGGTTGGTAAGCGAATCGGTCTGGATCGCGGTCACGGCCTCGAGCGAGACGCCCGCGAACGGCTTGCCATCCAGGTCGGTAAACTCGCCAGCCATCTGGCTAAAGCGCTCGTAACCGCCGGGCTTGAGCACGTCGGTCGCCAGGGTGACGGGCCAAATGCCGGCATCGTACAGGGCGCGGATGTTGTAGACCGTGGCACCACCGGAGTAGCTGATACGCAGCTTGCCATCGAACTGCTCGGTAATGCGACGGGCAGCCTCGATGGTCAGCGAGAACAGCGAACGGCCCGACATGTACATCTCGGTGGAGGGCAGCTCGTTCCTCGTCACGTCGACGGGGAACGTGTTGGTGAGCTTGACGCCAAACTCCAGGCCGCGCTCGGCGCACAGGGCAATCAGGCGCTCGAACATGGGCACGGCGTCGGCCCACTGCAGATCCTCGCGGAAGTGCGTGTCATCGAAGACGATGTAGTCAAAGCCCAGCTCGTTGAGGCGCTGGCGGGCAAACTCATAGCCCAGCAGCGTGGGGTTGCACTTGATGTAGGTGTTGAGGCCCTTCTCGGTAATCAGATAGGTCGCGATGCGCTCGATCTCGGCCGGCGGGCAGCCATGCAGCGTGGACTCGGTGATGGAGTTGGACACGCGCGCCGGAATGGACTCGACAAACGCGGCGTCGACATGCTCAAACTTGTCCAGGTTGGCGAGCGCCCATGCGCGGCACTCGTTCCAGACGTCGGAGCCGCTGGCGTCCTTCATGCCCTCGATGTAGGCGTCGACCTTGGGGCTCTTGATGCCCTCGAGGTCATAGCCCACGGACATGTTAAAGACAAAACCGTCCGGGCTACCCAGACCGTACTCGCGAGCGATCAGGTGGCAGGCAAACCATGCCTTCACGTACTCGGCAAAGGCCTGCGGAACCTCGAGCTCGGTCGACCACTCGCAGTTGTAGCACTCGTCCTGCGCCACGATGCAGGGCTTGTTCACACACTTGGAGAGCTCCTCGCCGTCCATAACCTGAACGGTCTTAAGCTCAAAGAAGCGGGAACCGGCCACATAAGAGGCCACGATGTTCTGGGCAAGCTGCGTGTTGGGACCGGCGGCCGGGCCAAACGGAGTCTCGATGCGCTCGTCAAAAATGGGAAGCGCGCCCTCCTGGTTGGTCGTGACCATCTTGCGCACGCCAAAGACGGCGCCCTGAGTCTTGTGCTCCTCGATGATCCAGTTCATCAGCTGCGAAAACGGGATCGGCCTCATGATGTCGCTCATAGTGAGCTCCTCTCTGTAACGCCCGGCGAGACCGCGCGGCGGGCGCAAATACGGTGTAGCGCTAGCACAGCGCCGGCGACCCAGCGGAGGTCGCCTATACGCGCGTCGAATGCGGCGAAACACCCGACGCGCGTGAATCTACTTGTGAATTAGTAGGTGCAATCGTTGAGCGTGCTCCAGAGCTTCTTGGACTCAGCCATGGTCCACGCGTTGATCTTGTCCTCATCAATCCCAACGAACTCGCGATCCTTGTACAGGACGCGGCCGTTGATGATGGTGGTGCGGCAGTTTTTGCCCATCATGCCAAAGAGCATGTGGCCGTCGATGTTCTCCTCGCTCAGCGGCGTAAAGGGCTTGTAGTCCATAACGATAACGTCGGCGGCAGCGCCGGCCTCGAGCACACCAAGCTTGCGATCGAAGTACTTGCTCGCCATCTTGGCGTTGTTCTCGAACAGCATCGTCATGGCCTCGCACCAGCCCACGTTGGGCATGGCAGCGTTGTGGCGCTGAATGATCAGGAAGACCTTAAGGCTCTCGAGCATATCGTGGGTGTAGGCGTCGGTACCCATGCACACGGGGATGCCGCGGCGGAAGAACTCGAGCACGGGGGCGCAGCCCACGGCGTTGCCCATATTGGATTCGGGGTTGTTGACCAGCCAGGTGCCGGACTCCTTGACGATATCCATCTCGGCAGGCGTCACGTGGATGCAGTGGCCCAGCATGGTGTCGGGACCAAGCAGGTTGTGCTGCAGCAGGCGCTCGACGGGGCTGATGCCACCGCGGTTGAGGCGGGAGTCCCACACGTCATTCATGCCCTCGCACACATGGATGTGGAAGCCGGTCAGGCCGTTGTTGGCCTCGGCCATCTTGTCCATGGTCTCGTCCGACAGCGTAAAGGTGGCATGCCCGCCAAACATGGCGGCGATCATGTGGTTGTCGTTATCGCGACGCTCCTTGGCGGCCCACTGGGCAAATTCGGCGTTCTCGGCAATGGCCTGGTCGCATTTTTCCTGGCCACGGCGATCGGAAACCTCGTAGCACAGGCACGAACGCATGCCCAGCTCCTGAGCTGCATCCTTAATGGTAAAGAGGCTTCCCGGGATCTCACAGAAGCTCGCGTGATGATCGAAGATCGTAGTGACGCCATCGCGGATGGAGTCCAGAATCGTGGCATAGGCGCTGGCCTTGGTGCCGTCGAGCGTCAGGTTGTCGTCGATCTTCCACCACTGCTGCTCAAGATTCTCCAGGAAGTTGGTGGGGTTGCAGCCCTTAATGGCAAGGCCGCGGGCCAGACCCGAGTAGATGTGGGTGTGGCAGTTGATGAGTCCGGGCATGATGAGGTTGCCCCGGGCATCGACGTACTCGGCATCCGGGTACTTGGCCTTGAGCTCGCGCTCGGGGCCCACTTCGACGATCGTATCTCCGTCAATGGCGACCGCACCGTTTGGAATGAACGGGGTCTGAGCGTTGCGGGTAAAGACGGAACCGTTAGCGACCAGAAGCATGGATGCTCCCTTCAACATCAGAGGCGGGGTTTGACACCTCTGACATGGCGGAGTGCGAAGCGCCGGCCTACACCGGAAACGGGCCCTCTCCCGTCAACGCTTCACCAAAGGGACAAACCCTTTGAAGTGCGGCTTGGCGCCGCATGGCGTCGGCGGACGAGGCGATGCGTCCGCCGACGAATAGCACCGAATTGGTTACTTCTTGCTCTCGGGCAAGACCAGATCCACGGCAGCGTCCTTGGCGGCATCGATGTGCTGAGCCACGACCGGCGTCTGCGGAAGGATCAGGTTAAGGACAATGGCCATGATGGCGGTGGGGGTTACGGCATTGGAGCCGATGACGGTGGACACCCAGGCGGGCATACCCTCGCCGGCAAGGCAACCGCTGGCCATCCAGATACCCAGGCCAAAGACGACGGAGGTGCCGACGATAGTGGTAGTGCGCTGCGTGAGGCCCTCGCGGGTGAACATGCGCACGCCGTTCATGGTGATGGTGCCAAAGACGCCGACGGTCGCGCCGCCGATGACGGGCTGCGGGATAGCGGAAAGGACGGCAGAGAGCTGCGGAAACAGACCGGCGATGGCAAAGACGGCCGCGATGATCACAAAGACCCACTTGTTGACGACTTTGTTGGAGCAGATGATGCCAACGTTCTGGCCAAGGGCGCTGGTGGGAAGACCGCCCAGCAGGCCGCCGACCATAGAGGTGAGGCCCTGGGACACGATAGCGCCGGAGAGCTCGCGCTCGGTGGGCATACGGTCGATGGAGCCCAGGCAGGCGGCAGAGACGTCGCCGATAACCTGGATGGCAACCATGGGGAACACGACGGCAAGGGTAATGCAGACCTCGGGATCAAACTCGAGCGCATAGGGCATGAGCTTGGGAAGGGCGAAGACCTGGGCGGTGGCGACGCTGGAGAAGTCGATCATGCCAAAGGGGATGGAGACGATCATACCAACGATCATGCCAAAGAACACGGATCCCAGCTTGAGCGTGCCCTTGCCAAAGTTGGCGAGCGCAAAGACCACGGCGAAGGTGATAAGAGCGACGCACCAGGCCTGCGGGGTGCCCCACAGCGGCGTACCCATACCGCCGGCCATATACTTGACAGCCGTGGGATAGAGAGAGACGCCAATGGAGAAGATGACCGTACCGGTCACGACGGGCGGGAACAGCCACTTGATCTTGCTGTAAGCCAGACCAAAGAGGACCGCGACGGCGCCGCCGACGATCTCGCCGCCCAGCAGTGCACCAAAGCTAAAGCCCGAGGCACCCATGGCCTGCAGGGCCGGCAGGAACGCGAACGAAACGCCCATGACGATGGGCAGGCCGCCGCCGATGCGACGGAAGGGGGCGAAAGCCTGAAGGGCCGTGTCGATCGCCGAAAGAATGAGCGCGACCTGGATGATGTCGGTGCTCTGCTGGCTATTAAAGCCGTAGACGCCGGCCATGATGACCGCCGGGGTAATGATGCCGGCAAACGATGCCAGTACGTGCTGAAGGGCACACGGGATCATTTCCTTAACGGGAGGCATGCCTTCGCGAGTGAACAGGGCTTCAGTGCCGTTCGTAACCGTCTCCTGGGTCATTTGACCACCAATCCTCGAAGTAGTTGTTTTCGCATCTAACGCTCTATTGTGACGCAGTGCGGGGTTGAGGTTGTGCCTTCATTGCATATCGTATTAAAGATGATTCTCATTCTCAATAATAATTTTTTGTTATCAGACTATTCTTCAGCTGAAATAACGCATTTCCGCAGGTCAGGAAAGTGTCTGGTCAAAATAACATCTAACATTTCTTTTGGTCAACCGTTTACCGCTAAATTCCTACCGTTCGTCTGCATTACGCAATGTACCTGCGGATATACGAGATGATGGGCAGCGTGTTACCATGATAAAAAATTGTTATGAACATTTCCGATTTCACCCAAAGGAGTTGCCCGTGAACGAGACCGTACGTCGCTTTTTGCCGATGGTCGATTTTCTGGAGCAGATTCTCGGCAAAAACAGCGAAATCGTGCTGCACGATTTCTCGGATCCCGACCACGCCATCGTTGATATTCGCAACGGCATCGTGAGCGGCCGCAAGGTCGGCGGCCCCGCCACCGATCTGGCGCTCAAGATCATGCACGACCCCAAGTATCGCGACCTGCCGTTTATTACGGGCTACGAGGGGCGCGGTGCCGGCGGCAAGACGTTGGAGTCAGCGACGTACTTTATCCGCGAGAATGACGAGATCGTCGGTATGCTCTGCGTCAACACCGATCTCTCGACCGTGCGTTCCATCAACGCCATGGCGCAGCAGCTCATGGCGTGCTTCGACGCAGCGCCGACGCGCACGGAGCCTGCGTCTATCGAAGTCGAAAGTCTTTCGGAGTCTACACAGGAGCTCATCGACCGCAGCATTACCGAGTTGCTGAGCGCGCGCGGGCTGGATGTAGCGTCACTTGGTCAGAGCGACCGCGTGGACGTCATTCGCCACCTCAACGGCAACGGGGTGTTCATGCTCAAGGGTGCCGTGGCCTGCGCCGCCACCGCGCTGGGCATCTCGGAGCCCAGCGTCTACCGCTACCTGCAAAAAGTTCGCAAGGAGGGCTAACGAGCGAAATGGAGCGCGGCTCCACAAGCGATCCGTCACTTGACAAAAGACCCTGCAGTTCACACGCTGCAGGGTCTTTTTGCATGCCATGTTTAGTTGTGGTCAACGCCTTAGAGAGCGGCGACGACCTCGATCTCGACCAGACCGCCGGCCGGAAGGGCGGCAACCTGGAAAGCGCTGCGCGCGGGGAACGGAGCCTCGAACTTGGAGGCGTAAATCTCGTTCACGGCAGCGAAGTCGGCAATGTCGGCCAGGTAGACCGTGGTCTTGACGACATCGGCAAAGGTGGCGCCGGCGGCAGTCAGCAGGGCCTCGACGTTAGCAAGGGACTGCTTAGCCTGGGCCTCAACGCCCTCGGGCATCTTGCCAGTTGCGGGGTCGATGCCCAGCTGGCCGGACAGGAACACCATGTTGCCGGTCTGGATGCCGGGGGAATACGGTCCGATGGCTGCGGGTGCGTTATCGGAAGACACGACGGTCTTGCTCATGTTTATCTCCTTACGATCAGTTGAGAAAGCGTGAGCGCGGCGTTCACACCGGGAGGCACAGTTCGGTCTGAACACCGCGCTTGATTGGGATGGTACTCAAGGTTTCTGTTTGATGCAAGAATATTATCAGCTTGCGAGAATATTTTATCGCCCAACGGTCTCCCCGAACCGCTGAACGGTTCTCATGTGGAGCAGCCAGTCCAAGCTGCTGAAGACTTTATCCCGCTTGGAGCACGGGCATCGCCTGCCGCAACGGCGCCACTATACTTTTGATTATCTGAGCATTTTGAAAGGCAGGATATGACCGCAACCGCCAGTCGAACCACCAACCGCAGACCCGAGCTTTTGGCGCCCGCCGGAGGGCCCGAGCCCTTTGCCGCCGCACTCGCCGCCGGGGCAGACGCCATCTACTGCGGCATGGGCAGCTTCAACGCCCGCCGCAAGGCCACCAACTTTACCGACGAGGCCTTTGAGCAAGCCTGCCGCGCCGCGCATCTAGCCGGGTCGCGCGTCTACGTCACGGTAAACATCGTCATCAAACAGTCCGAGATGGGCGATGCGCTGCAACTCATCCATCGCTGCTCCACGCTGGGCGCCGACGCCTTCATTATCCAGGACTGGGGCCTGTTCTTTGAGGTCAAGCGCACCATGCCCGGCATCGAGACACATATCTCGACCCAGGCGAACATCCACGACGACCGCGGAACCCTTTGGTGCCGTGAGCAGGGCGCCGACCGCGTGACTCTCTCGCGCGAGCTCTCCATCGACGAGATCGCCGCCATTCACAACGCCGCGCCCGATGTGGACCTCGAGGTCTTTAGCCACGGCGCCATCTGCTTTTGCTACTCGGGTCTGTGCCTGCTGTCGAGCTTTGCCATGGCGGGCCGCTCGGCCAACCGCGGCATGTGCGCTCAGCCCTGTCGCCTGCCTTACGAGCTGATCGACGAGAACGGCCGCTCGCTCTCCCCTGCCGGTCGCGAGCGCGCGCTATGCCCGCGCGACACTAACACGTCGCAGCTTGTTCGCCGTCTGTATGACGCCGGCGCCGCATCGCTCAAGCTCGAGGGCCGCATGAAGGCTCCCGATTACGTGTACTCCATCGTCGATGTGTACCGTCACCAGATTGATGACATGCTGGCCGGGGTCGCCGTAGATAAGCACGAGGACGCCGCTCGCCAGCGCCAGCTCAAGCGCTGCTTTAATCGCGACTTTACGCACGCCTACCAGGATGGCACCTCGGGCGACGAGATGATGAGCTACGAGCGCTCCAACAACCGCGGCCAGATTGTGGGCACGGTGCTGGGCAGCCGTCTGGCCAACCGCGATGTACGCGGACTAAAGCCCGACGATCGCCGTCGCCGCGCCGCCATCGCCCGCATTGAGCTGCTTGAGCCCGTGGGCAAGGGCGACCTGCTGGAGCTTCGCCACGATAACGAGTTTGACCAGTTCCTGACCACCATTGCCGCCGATGATGCCGCTGCCGGCGATGTTATCGAGTGTCGCGTGCCCCGTAGCATGCCCGAGGGCTGCCGCGTGCGCGTGATTCGAAGCCAGCGCGCCATTGACGCCGCCGGCGCCGCACTCAAGCGCGATGTGCTGCGCCGCCGCGCCGTAGACGTGTCCGTTGTGGCGCGTCTGGGCGAGCCGTTTGCCGTTACGCTCACCTGTTGCGACGATCCTTCGCTTACGGCCACGGCCACGGGCTTTACCGTCGAGGCCGCCAAGACCCGCGCGGTCGAGGCGTCCGATCTGGTTGAGCACGTCGGGCGCATGGGCTCCTCTCCCTTTGAGGCCGCGAGCTTTGACGTTTCGCTCGACGCCGGCTGCGGTATGGGCTTTTCCGCCGTGCACAAGGTGCGCGCCGCCGCTTGTAAGGCGCTGGAAGAGGCCATTCTGGCACCTTACGAGGAGCGTGCGAAAACGCTCGAGCTGCCGGCGATTGTAACCAGTAATTCCCGCCCCGCGCCCGAGCACTACCGCGATGAGCCGCAGATCTGCACCACCGTCACCTCGCTCGAGGCCGCCGAGGCCGCCCGCGCGGAGGGTGCAACGCGCATCTACATGACCACCGATGCGCTCGAGGCAGCCGGTGTCTCCCCCGCCGATGCACTTGAGCAGGGCATTGTACCCGTACTCGACGAGGTCTGCCGCACCGTCGACCACGAGCGCGTTGACCCGTGGGTTGTTGCCGGTGCCACGGTCGATATTGGCAACATCTCTGAGCTCGCGCTGGCCGCCCAGGTTGGCGCCACGGCGGAGGTCCGCTCTTGCCTGCCGGTGCACAACACGCCCTGCATGGAGGCGCTTGCCGAGCGCGGAGCCGGTGCGTTTTGGCTCTCGCCCGAGATCACACTCGACGAGATTGTCTCGCTCGGCGCCGCCGCGCCCGCGGCTCTGGGCATCACCGTCTTTGGCCGCCCGCGCGTCATGACAAGCGAGCATTGCATTCTGCAGGTTGCCAACGGCTGTATCCACGATTGTGCCAGCTGCCGCCTGCGTGCCCGCAAGCTCTCGCTCAAGAATATCGACGGAAAGGTCATGCCCGTCCGAACTGACATCCACGGCCGCTCTCGCCTGTACGATGCCTACCCCATCGACCTCACGCCGCAGGTACCGCAGCTGCTCGACGCCGGCGTCCGTCGTCTTATGGTGGACGGAACGCTGCTCGAGGCCGATGAGATTGGCCGTGCCGTCGCTCGCGTCCGTCGCGCCGTCGAGGCGGCTCAAGCCGGCCGCAAGCCCGCCGCCCGCCTGCGCGGGGCGACCTCGGGCTGCATGTTTGTGGGAATCAGCTAACCGAAAGGCTTACACGTGAACGAAGAACCTCAAGTCCTCTACTGCGATGCCTGGCTCATGGCCATCGACAAGCCCGCCGGCATGATCGTCCACGGCGACGGCACCGGTGAACGCACGCTCACCGACTACGCCAGCGACCTGCTGCTGGCGATGGGCGACGGCTTTGCCGCGACCGACATGCAGCCGCTCAATCGCCTGGACCGTGACACCACCGGCGTGGTGCTGTTCTCGCTCGACAAGCAGACGCAGCCCGCCTTTGACCAGATGGTCATCGACCACGCGTTCGAAAAGCACTATCTGGCGCTCGCCGAGGGCAAGATCGACTGGAACGAAAAGCTCATCGACAAGCCCATCGCCCGCGACCGTCACGACAGCCGCAAGATGCGCGTCGGCGCCAGCGGCAAGCCGTCTCAGACGCGCGTGAAGGTGCTCAAGCGTCTTAAGAGCCGTCGTGGCCTGCCCACGCGCTCGTATATCGATGTCGAGCTGCTCACCGGCCGCAAGCACCAAATCCGTGTACATCTGGCGAGCGAGCGTCATCCCCTGGTAGGCGACGAGCTCTACGGCACGCCGCGTCCCTGCGGCCTGATGCTCCATGCCCACAGCGTGTCCTTCACGCATCCCGTAACCGGTGAGCACATCCACATCGAAGCCCCCTGCCCCTGGGAGCCCTAAACCACCACAATGGGGACAGGCACCTTCGCGGTGGTTTTGGCCTTAGCCCGTCCCCTGCTGCTAGACCGTGATGACGTTTTCCATCGTCTGGTACTTGGCGGGCACCTCGCCCGCGGTGATAACCGTTGCGTCACGGAAGTCCGCGAATTTTACGGGTGCCACCATGCCAAATTTGCTGGCGTCTGAGATTACGAAGCGTTTGGCGGTATGGCGCATCGAGATACGCTTTACTTGCGCTTCCTCGATATCGGGCGCCGTGAAGCCCTGCTCGGCGGCAATGCCGTTAGAACCCCAAAAGCCACAATTGAAGTTGTAACGGTCTAGGGTTGCCAGGGCATCGGGGCCAACGAGCGCCTCGGTCTCGGGCTTGAGCTCGCCACCTAACACCACGGTGCGCATGCCGCGCAAAGCAAGGCGCTGAGCATGGAGCACGGAATCGGTCACATAGGTGACACTCTCAAGGCGCGGAAGATGCTCGATGAGCTTGAGCGTCGTCGAGCCCGAGTCGATGTATACAAAGCTCTCGGGCTCCACAAGCGCCGCCGCACGGGCGCAGATACGCTCCTTGTCGTCGTTATGGAGGTCACTGCGCTCATTGAGCGTTAGGTCGCGCGTCACGTGCGCGCGCTCAAGACTCGTCGCTCCACCGTGGACCTTGGCGATGCGGTGCGCTCGGTCGAGCGTCTGCAGGTCGCGCCGAATGGTGGACGCCGTCACGCCCAGGGTATCGGCAAGCTCTGGCACAGTAACCGAGCCAGCCCGCTGCACCATCGACACAATCGTATTGAGCCTATCTTCCGCAAGCATCGCTTACTCCTCCTCGGGGTAGACGACTCCCCAATCGGCGCGGAGCTTGGTCATGAGCTCCATCACATCAGAAGCATAATCCAGAAGCTCACGCTTGGAATCGTCGCCGGCGACGGCCTGCTCGAGGTCAGCCATCTCGTAGCACAGGGCATAAGCCTCGGTGCCCGCGGCGACCTCCTCGCGATGACCGTCCGCGGTCCACACGATCGTCGCGTGATCGGCGCGCGGATACTCGTTGACCTCGATGTAGCACTTATCGAAGCTGATAACCGAGCGCTTGGGCTGCTTGGAGTGGAGCGTAAGGCTCACAACACCCAGCTGCTGGTCTGCATTACGGCAGACGATGCCGCCCGCAACGTCAACGCCGGTCTCACAGGTGTTGCCCAGCGAGACGACCTCAGCGGGCTGGCTTGCCATAAAGAGACGCATGACGGACAGGGCATACACGCCAATGTCGAGCATGGCGCCGCCGGCGAGACTACGGTTGTAGAAGCGATTGGTCAGATCGCCGTACTCCTTATAGCTACCAAAGTTGAGCTGAGCAAGGTTCATGTGGCCAAAGTCGCCGGCATCCATGCGGCGGTGCAGCTCCTGATACAAGGGCATGTGGAGCACCGTAGTGGCGTCCATGAGGACCACGTTGTGCTCGTCGGCAATGGCACGCGCCTCGTCGAGCTCGGCGGAGTTGAGGGTAATGGCCTTCTCGCAAAGCACGTGCTTGCCAGCTGACAGAGCGGCGCGCAGGTAGGTGATATGCGTGTTGTGCGGCGTGGTGATATAGACCGCGTCAATGTTCGGATCGGCGTAGAGGTCCTCGACCGTTTCATAGACCTTCTCAACGCCATACTGCTCTGCAAAAGCTTGAGCCTTGGACAGAGTGCGGTTGGCAACGCCCGCAAGCTTGCGGCCGGCAAGAGCGAGAGACTGGGCCATCTGGTTGGCGATAACGCCGCACCCGATCACAGCCCAACGAAGCTCGGGAGCCGTAAAAATATCGTCGGGGAACGGCTGATCCTGGACCGAGGCGAATGCCGCCTTAGCGGCTGCTTCGGCGTCGAGCGGAGCCTGTTTGGAATCTGCCATGATGTGCCTCCTAAGTCATCGGAAGTCCTTCATTTCTAACAACCCTATATTCGCACAATTGCGCGCGTATCTGCTCGTGTTTGCGTATTTATTTGCTTGTCGGTCATTAATTAGCCATAGTTGGCAGATGTTTGCGCAGTTATGCGCATTGTCGCGCAAAACTATGCGCATAAATGCGCATGCGACGATCCTTGTGAAGCATAAAGAGGCGGAACACCAAAGCCCTAAAGAACAGAGTAGGCCGTGATACTCCACCCCTCTGAGGACATCAGACATCAAAGGACCGCCCCAAACTGCCGGCAAAAAGGGAACGTCCCTATGTGCCGGCACCTAGAGACAGTCCCTATGTGCCGCTTTCGTTGAAGCCTATCCCAGATGACCAGATAAACAAATCTAAAGACTGTCCCCATCAACTAGCCGTTTAAGAACGTCCCCAACGACTACTCATTTAAGTCTGTCCCCAATGAGTAGGGATAGAAAAAGGCCCGGGTGCCGTGGGGCATCCGGGCCTTTGCTAGCAACTTGATGTTGCGGGCAGCTTAGAACTTGTGGCCGCACTTCTTGCAGACGCGCAGCTTGTTCTTGCCGTCCTTCTCGTGACCGACGCGGGTAACCTTACCGCACTCGGGGCAAACGAGATTGACGTTGGAGGCGTCGATAGGAGCCTCCTGCGAAACGATGCCGCCCTGCTGGTTGGCAGCGTTGGGCTTGACGGCCTTCTTGACGACCGAAACGCCCTCGACAACGACCTTGTTCTCGGCGGGGAGAGCACGCAGGACAACGCCCTGCTTGCCGCGATCCTTACCAGAGAGAACCTGGACCTTATCGCCCTTCTTGATATACATATATCTCCCCTAACTACAGGGTCTCGGGAGCGAGCGAGACGATCTTCATGTACTTCTTGTCACGAAGCTCGCGAGCGACGGGCCCGAAGATACGGGTGCCGACGGGCGAACCATCGTTGTTGATGACAACGCAGGCGTTCTCATCAAAGCGAATGTAGGAGCCATCCTTGCGGCGGATCTCCTTAACGGTGCGAACGACGACGCAACGGACAACGTCCTTCTTCTTGACGTTGGCGCCAGGGGTAGCCTCCTGGACAGCACCGATGAACACATCGCCGATGCCTGCATAACGACGCTTGGAACCGCCAAGCACCTTGATGCAGCGAATCTTGCGAGCGCCGGAGTTGTCGGCGACGTTCAGCATGGTTTGCATCTGAATCATGGTAGATGTTCCTCCGAACTAAGAACCGAAGAGAGGTGCGCTGCCTTTATACGGCCTGTGGTATGCAAGCCAGGCATACGCACATCTTCGGAAACGTACAAGTCGTAAGAGCGACTGCTTATTTAGCGCGCTCGACGACCTCGATGAGGCGCCAACGCTTCATCTTGGACATAGGACGGGTCTCCATAACGCGGACGGTGTCGCCCACGCCAGCCGTGCACTCCTCGTCGTGAGCGTGCAGCTTCTTGGAGCTGGTCATCATCTTGCCGTACTTGGGGTGACGCTTGCGCTCGGTGATGGTGACAACAATGGTCTTGGCACCGGAGACGGAGGTAACGACACCCGTACGGACCTTACGCGAGTTACGCGAATCAGTCATGTTCTCTCCTTAGGTCCTACTCGGCGACAGCGGACTTCTCCGCTGCGATCTCGCGGGCGCGCTGCTCCGTGAGGACGCGAGCGATGTCCTTCTTCACGGTGTTGACGCGAGCGGTGTTGTCCAGCTGGCTGGTAGCCATCTGGAAACGAAGGTTAAAGAGCTCGGCGCGCATTTCCTTCAGCTTCTCAACGAGCTGAGCGTCCGAGAGCTCACGAATCTCTGCGGGCTTCATTAGTTCTCCTCCTTGGCGGCGGCGGCGTCCTCAGCAGCCCACTTGGCCTCGAGAGCGGCCTCCTCAGCCATCTCCTTCTCGATGCGCTGCTCAGCGTTCTTGGCAGCAACAATCTTGGTCTTGATGGGGAGCTTGTGCTGCGCAAGACGCAGAGCCTCGCGAGCGACCTCCTCGGGAACACCCTTGACCTCGAACATGATGCGGCCGGGCTTGACAACGGCCACCCACTCCTCGGGGTTACCCTTACCAGAACCCATGCGAGTCTCGGCAGGCTTCTTGGTGATGGGCTTATCGGGGAAGATCGTGATGTAGACACGACCGCCACGCTTCATGTAGCGGGTCATGGCAATACGAGCGGCCTCGATCTGACGGTTGGTGATCCAATGGGCCTCGAGAGCCTGGATACCAAACTCGCCGAAATGCAGCTCGGTATTACCCTTGGCCTGGCCCTTCATGGAGCCACGCTGCACCTTGCGGTGAAGAATACGCTTAGGGGCAAGCACTACTGACCCCTCCTCTCGGAGTTACGACGACGAGGACGGGAAGAGCCCTCGAGTGCAGGGTTGGGAACAGGCTGGCCCGGGAGCTTCTCGCCCAGGTAGATCCAGACCTTCACGCCGCAAGCGCCCATGGTGGTGCTGGCGACAGCCGTGCCGTAGTCGATCTTGGCACGGAGGGTGTGCAGAGGCACGCGACCCTCGCGGTACCACTCACGACGGCCCATCTCGGCACCGCCGAGACGACCGGAGCACTGGATACGGATGCCCTTGGCGCCGGCCTTGCGGGCGGACTGGACAGCCTTGCGCATAGCACGACGGAAGGCAACGCGGCCCTCGAGCTGCTCAGCAATGGACTGAGCAACGAGGTTGGCGTCGAGCTCGGGGCGCTTGATCTCGACAACGTCGACGGAGAGCTGGCCCTTGGAGACGCCAGCGACCTTCTCGAGCTCGGTGCGGAGGGTATCAATCTCGGCACCCTTCTTACCGATGACAACGCCGGGGCGAGCGGTGAGGATAATGACCTTCACCTTGTCGCCAGCGCGCTCGATCTCGACGCGGGAGACAGCTGCGCGGGAAAGACGCTTCTCGAGGTACTTGCGGATCTCGAGATCGTTACCGAGGGTCTTAGCGTAATCCTTCTCTGCGAACCAGCGGGAGCGCCAGTTCTCGGTGATGCCAAGACGGAAGCCGGTGGGGTAGACTTTCTGACCCATACAGCTTTACGCCTCCTTTCGAGGAGCAACGACGACGGTGATGTGGGAAGTACGCTTCAGAATGCGAGAAGCGGAACCCTTGGCGCGGGGACGGATGCGCTTAAGCGTCGGACCCTCGTCAACATAGGCAGCGGCGACAACCAGGTTGTCGGCACGCAGACCGTTGTTGTTCTCGGCGTTCGCAACGGCGGAACGGAGAACCTTCTCGACATCCACGGCGACGGCGCGGTCGCAGAAGTGGAGGATGTCGAAGGCCTGAGCGACAGGCTTGCGGCGGATCAGATCGACCACCAGGCGGGCCTTGCTGGGGGAAACACGCACGTACTTAGCGACGGCGCGAACCTCGGTGGCCTCAGTTTCAATAGACTTAGTTGCCATTTACGGTTAACCCCCTATTTGGCCTTGTGGCCACGGAACGTACGAGTCGGCGCGAACTCGCCGAGCTTGTGACCAACCATGGACTCGGTAACATACACGGGCACATGCTTGCGGCCGTCGTGGACGGCGATGGTGTGACCAACCATCTCGGGGAAGATGGTGGACGCGCGGGACCAGGTCTTCACGACGTCCTTCTTGCCAGCCTCGTTCATCGCGGTGATACGCGAGAGAAGGCGAGTCTCCACGAACGGGCCCTTTTTGAGACTTCTGCTCATAAGTGCTTTCTCCTAAAACTCGGTATCCGAAATTACTTCTTACGGCGACGAATGATGTGCTGGTTCGAGACCTTCTTCTTCTTGCGCGTACGAAGGCCCTTCGTCGGCTTACCCCAGGGGGTAACGGAGGGACGACCAGAGGTGTGGTTCTTGCCCTCGCCACCGCCGTGCGGGTGGTCGACAGGGTTCATGACGGTACCGCGGACGGTCGGGCGCACGTTCATGTGACGCTTACGGCCGGCCTTGCCGATGACGATGTTGGAGTGATCGGCGTTGCCGACCTCACCGACGGTGGCGCGGCAGGTAACGAGGATGCGGCGCATCTCGGAGGAAGGCATACGGACGATAGCGTACTTGCCCTCCTTACCCATCAGCTGGCAGGAGTTACCGGCGGAACGGGCGATAGCGGCGCCCTTGCCCGGCTGGAACTCGACGGCGTGGATGAGCGTACCGACGGGGATGTCGGCGAGGGGCAGAGCGTTGCCCGGCTTGATGTCGGCGTCAGAACCGGACATGATGGTCTGACCGACCTCGAGGCCCTTGGGGGCCAGGATGTAGCGCTTCTCACCGTCAGCGTAGTGCAGCAGAGCGATGCGAGCGGAACGGTTCGGATCGTACTCGATCGTGGCAACCTTGGCGGGCACGCCGTCCTTGTTGCGCTTGAAGTCGATCACGCGGTAACGACGCTTCACGCCGCCGCCCTGGTGGCGGGTGGTGATGCGGCCGTTGTTGTTACGACCGGCCTTCTTGGGCAGGGGCTCGAGAAGAGACTTCTCGGGCTTGGTGCAGGTGATCTCGGAGAAGTCGGAGATCGTCTGCCAACGCCTACCAGCGGAGGTCGGCTTAAGGTGCTTTACAGCCATTACAATCCCTTTCAATAGGAATCCGTTAGCCATCGCAGACAGGGATTCGAGGTTCTGCCTCGGGTGCGATGACACCGGACGTATACACGGTTCCGGGCGTGTCCATTTTATACGCCCAAAACCTTGAGCTCCCGCCTCCCCTATTTGGGAGGCATGAGCTCACTCAACAGCAGCGAGTCTTAGGCCTGGTTGCCAAAGACCTCGATGGTGTCGCCCTCGGCCAGCGTGACGATGGCCTTCTTCCAAGAACGGGTCTTGCCGGCGACATAGCGCACACGCTTGGTCTTGGGCTTGACCGTCAGGGTGTTCACGCGAACGACCTTGACGCCGAAGATCTCCTCGACAGCGTCCTTGATCTGATACTTGTTAGCATCCTTGGCGACCTCGAACGTGTACTTGTTCAGCTCCATGCCGGAGAAGGAACGCTCGGACACGATCGGACGGATGATGATCTCGTGGGCGGTCATTTATGCAAGCACCTCCCCGAAGTGAGCGGCGATGTCGGCGGGCATCAGCACAGCGTTGTTGTTGACGAGATCGTAGGTGTTGGCCTCGTCAGCGGTGATGATGAACGTCTTGGGAATGTTGCGGAACGACAGGTAGGCGTTGACGTCCTCATCGCGAACGATGATGGTCAGACGCTTGCCCTCAAGGCCGAGAGCCTTGAGCATGGCGACGGCAGCCTTGGTGGAAGGCTTCTCGAAGCCGTAGTCGTCGACGAGCACGAGCTCGCCATCGGCCAGCTTGGCGGACAGCGCGGAGCGCATAGCCAGCTTGACCTCCTTGTTGTTCATACGCTTAGCGTAGGAACGGGGCTTGGGGGCGAAGACAACGCCACCGTGACGCCACTGGGCAGCACGGATGGAACCCTGGCGGGCACGGCCGGTGCCCTTCTGACGCCAAGGCTTCTTGCCGCCACCGGAAACCTCAGAGCGGCCCTTAGCGGACTGGGTGCCCTGACGCCAAGAGGCCATCTGGCACTTGACGATGTGGTGCATAACGTGGATGTTCGGCTCGATGCCGTACACCTCAGCGGCGAGCTCGGCCTCGGCGACCTTCTTGCCCTCGCTGTTCTTTACTTCAAACTTTGCCATTTAAGTGTTCTCCTTGGTATGACGCTGGGCTAAATGGGCTGGGCCCTTAGGCCATACGGATGGCGACGAGACCATTCTTGGCACCCGGGACAGCGCCCTTGACCAAGATGAGGTTCTGCTCGGCATCGATGCGGACAACGGAAAGGTTCTTGACGGTAACGCGCTCGTTACCCATGTGACCGGCCATCTTGACGCCCTTGAGGACGCGCGCAGGATAGGCGCACTGACCGATAGAACCGGGGTGACGCTGGAAGTGAGAACCATGCGTCATAGGACCGCGGCGCTGACCCCAGCGCTTGATGCGACCCTGGAAGCCCTTACCCTTGGAGGTACCGATGACGTCGACCTTCTCGACATCAGCGAAATCAGCGACGGTGACGACCTCGCCGACCTTGTGCTCCTCGCCGTTCTCGACGCGGACCTCACGAAGGAAGCGGACAGGCTCGACGCCAGCCTTGGCGAAGTGACCAGCCATGGGCTTGTTCACGTTCTTGGCCTTGATGTCGCCGAAACCGATCTGGACGGCGTCATAGCCGTCGGTTGCCTGAGTTTTAACCTGCGAGACAGCGCAGGGGCCAGCCTGGATGACCGTGACGGGAACGACGTTGTCGTCCTCGTCCCAAACCTGGGTCATGCCAATCTTGCGGCCGAGAATCATGCTGATCAAGATATGATCCCAACTCTCGCGTGGTCTTGGGACAATGCGTACACCACCGAGCGTACGCCCCTAGAGGACCACTACTTACACGACGTGCTCCCCAGCCTTGTATTTCGCCCGGACTACCTGACAACCCTATTAAGCAGGCATTTTGTCCAGCCAGAATACTCCCCTGGTTACACACAGCTGTTTAGTATACACGGCTGCGGGCGTATCCATCGAGATTCATATTTCACTCACATTGTTTACGCAGGTAAAGTGCGTGGCACGTTCCCAGTGTGCGGCGGAGGGGGCGGGCCTGAGACATATTAAGGTTGCTGCTCTACAGTCCTGCTCACGACGGAGAGCACATTAAGTGCTCTCCTGTTCGTGCGGAACTCGCGACAACCTTAATATGTCTCAGGCCCGCCCCCTCCGCCGCACACCGGGAACGCCACGTTGATGTCTGCTAAACCTTGCTCGCTCAGGCTAATGACTTTGTTGGGGGTCCACTATTTGCTGGAGGGTGAACTTGCATTGGGACGGTTCGCCTTCTGCTTGTGGCTTTGCCTCATCGAAATCGAAGATCATGATGGCGCAGTTGGGGAGTTTTGTTGGGAGCTCGAAGCCCTCTGGGGCTGCGGCCTTGATAAATTGGCGGCTGGCGCTGCCGTGGCTTACTGCTAGAAGGGTTTCGATGCCCTCGGAGCCCATGATATTGGTAAGCGCATCCACCATACGTTCTTGCAGCGCCTGGCTTCCTTCTCCTCCGAAGGGGACCAGGTCCTCGCCCGGATCCCAGACGTCGGTGGGCAGCGCGCCGTGCGGGCCTTCTTCGAAGGAGCCGTAGCAGCGCTCGATAATGCCTTCGCAGGGCTCGGCTGCTGCGTCCGGGCCGAGGAGCTCGCATGCGACGAGCTGAGCTGTGTCCATGGCTCGGCCTAAGGGCGAAGAGACCACTTTGTCGGGGACGACGCCGTGGCCCTTAAGCCATGCGGCTGCCATCCCGGCTTGCTGACGGCCCAGATCGGTCAGCGGCGAATCGCAGCGGCCCTGGACCAGCTTTTTGACGTTGAACTCCGTCTGACCGTGGCGGAGTAGATACAGCTTCTTCATGCTCTCCCCTTCTGCATAACCTGCTTTGCCGGCACAGCCTTACTCGTGGGTATGCCCTACGTAGTCTTCGTCGATCGTAATCTTGGCAATCGACTTGGGAAATTCCGATTCGACCCGTTGTGCCAGCGCGTGCTTTAAGTCTTCGGCACTCATCTGCAGATCCGAGGGACGCACGCAGTCAAAGATCACGTTGGTGTGCGTAGGACCCGGCACACAGCGTAGGTCATGAATCGAGAGGCGGTTATCGATCTCCTGAGCCATGGCGTGAATGCGCAAGCGCATGCTCGCCACCTTGGGGTCATCGGTCACGATGGGATCGTAGTGAAGCGTGACGATCATGCCGTCTTCGTCCCTAAACGACTGCTCGATGTTATCGAGCGTGTCGTGGCTTTCCAGCGGGCTGGCTTCGGCCGCCATCTCGGCGTGCGCACTTGCAAACTTCCTGCCCGGGCCGTAGTCGTGAACCATCAAATCGTGAACGCCCAAAACGCCGGGATAGCTCATGATCTTGTCTCGAATGTGCTTGACCAGCTTAGGATCGGGTGACTGGCCCAAAAGCGGGCTTACCGTATCTTGAATAAGTTCAAGGCCGCTCCAGCCAATATAGGCGCCAACGGCAAGGCCAACCCATGCGTCAAGATTGATGTGCGTCACCTGCGAAACAATCGCACATGCCAGCACGGCGCCTGTGGCAAGGACATCGTTCTTGGAATCCTGCGCGGTCGCATGCAGCGTCTCGGACTCAATGCGATCGCCGAGCTTTTGGTTGAGGGCCGCCATCCACAGCTTTACAACCATCGAAAGTGCCAGGACTGCCACCAGGGCAAGCGAGAACTCGACAGGTTCGGGGTGGATGATGCGCTCAAACGAGGACTTGATAAGCTCAAGGCCGATCAACAGCACGAGCGCCGCCACGACCAGACCCGAGAGATACTCGTAGCGGCCATGTCCGTAAGGATGCTCGGGGTCGGCCGGCTTGCCCGCCAGCTTAAAGCCCAGCACGCTCACGATATTCGAGCTGGCATCGGACAGGTTGTTCATGGCATCCGCCACGATCGAAACCGATCCCGAAAACACACCAATTGCGCCCTTCGCAGCGCATAGTGCCACATTGGCGAGAATACACACCATGCCCGTCAACGTACCCACGCGTGCACGGTCGCCCTGCGCGCGCTTAACAATCCACTCGACCATCTACATCCGCCCCCACGGTACTGCCTATATATCTATTGCTCAAACGGATTGTAGTGTAGCCACTTTGTCCCCCAGATACAAAAAGGCCGCGACCCACACGGGCCACGGCCTTGGAGCATGGCAAAGGAATCGTCCTTGTGTCGCACAGGTTTACGCGCTTACTTCGGCCACGCTCTTCGAGGTTTCGGGTGAATCGGCTCCGTCCCCCATCGTCTGTCCCTTCGCCGGCACCACGCCAAAGCAGTAGCTCAGCGCCGCAGACACCGCAAATGCCACACCGCCGGCAGCGCAGCACCACAGCAGGTTCGAGATGCCGCCCGTGGCAAAGCCAATGACCATGAGGACATTCGTCATGCCGATGGTATAGGCCGTAACGTGGCCCACGGCCGCAACAAGGCCTCCGACGGCGCCGCCAATGGCCATGCACGTCAGGCACCTGCCATATTTAAAGCCGCAACCGTACAGCGCCGGCTCGCTTACGCCGCCAAGAACACCCGAGATTGAATAGCCCAGCATGAGCGCCTTCTCGTCCTTATCCGCAACGCGAAGCGACACGCCAAAGGGCATGCCCCAAACGGCGAACGTTGCCATCGTCGCGGCGATCAGGATGCACGAATCCGTTCCCACACTCATAAACTGCGCATAGGCGAGCGATAGGACAACGTTGCTGACGCCGGCGATCTTTAGGAACTCCCAGCCCGCGGCAAGCCCCATGAGCGTGAGCAGCGACACGATGCCACCGGAATTGCCAAGCATAAACATAAGCTGGCCCAACAGCATGCCCAGATAGCTGCCCGCCGGCGCCGTAATGCACAGCGAAACCGGAACCATGACAAGCATGGTTGCAAACGGAACGAACGAAAACGCCACGGCCTTAGGGATAACGCGCTTAAAGAAACACTCCACTCGCCATAGCACGGGCACCGAGATGAGAACCGGAATAACAGTCGTCGTGTAATCGTTGACCGGCGCGGGAAGCAGACCATACACGGAAGTCATCGATGCCCCCGTCGTCGATGCGGCATCGACGAGCTTGAGCAGATCGGGCGCAATCAATACGCCGCTCAGCATCATACCCAGCTGCTCCGAGCAACCGAGCTGGCGGGCGGCCGCCCAACCAAGATAGATGGGCAAAAAGTAGTAGCCGGCGTTATAGAGCCAACTGTAGAACAGGCGATAGATTTCGGAATCGGCAGACCACAGGCCCAGCATGCCTTCGCCCATAATGACGGCGACGGTGCGGAACAACGCCGCGCAGACAATAAACGGCAGCGCCGACATCATGCTTTTGGACAGATAATCGACCACGGCCATGGCGTTTGATGAAACCGACGTTGTAAACGAGGTGTTAGAAACTTGTAGCATGGAACGCCTTTCCCAATATGACATGCGGGCTGTCCCTTTGTCACATCGTGCGGTACTGACCGATTGCGCGGTACTTTTCGTAGCGGAGGTTTGTGAGGGTCGCGTCGTCGAGCCGCCCAAGCGTATCGAAGGCATCAAATGCCGAGGACATGACGGCACCGGCGATCTCCTCATGTGACAGGCCCTTATCGTCGACAATGCCGTCGATGATGCCGAGCGCCAACAGATCGGGGGCCGTGAGCTTAAGCGCCTCGGCGGCCTCATTCGCACGCTCGGTATCTTTCCACAGGATCGACGCACAGGCCTCGGGGCTCACGACCGAATAGGCCGAGCTCGAGAGCATCAGGATGCGGTCGGCCACGGACAGCGCCAGCGCGCCACCAGAGCCGCCCTCGCCTGTCACCACCGAGACAATCGGCGTCTTAAGGCCGCTCATCTCCATGAGATTCTGGGCAATCGCCTCGCCCTGGCCGCGCTCCTCGGCACCGATGCCGCAAAACGCACCCGAAGTATCGACCAGGCACAGAACCGGTCGACCAAACTTTTCGGCCTGGCGCATCAGGCGACGCGCTTTGCGATAGCCCTCGGGATGCGCCATGCCAAAGTTGCGGCGCATACGCTCTTTGGTCGTGGTGCCGCGCTCGATGGCGATGACCGTTACGGGGCGTCCGTTTTTCCAGCCAATACCGGCCACCACAGCGGCGTCGTCTCCAAAGTAACGGTCGCCGTGCAGCTCCACAAATCCATCCAGGCCCAGTGAGATCATCTCACCCGCCGTGGCGCGATCTGCCGAGCGGGTCTGCTTGACAATCTCGAGCGCGGTTTTTGGTGCCATCGAGCGCTTAAACAAGTGTCCCAGCTTTTTGCCGCGGCGACCCGTATGCACGATCTCGTGCGGTGCCCCCAGACCGGGCGCGTGTCCTTCGTGCAGCGCCAGCAGCTCTCCCACTGTGAGCGCAATCTCGCCACGCGGAACAACGGCATCGCAAAAGCCGTGCTCCAGCAAAAACTCGGAGCGCTGGAATCCCTTGGGCAGGCGCTTGTGCATGTTCTGCTCGATCACGCGCGGGCCGGCAAATGCCGTCAGGGCATCGGGCTCGGCCAGGATAATGTCGCCCTCCATGGCAAAGCTCGCGGTTACGCCGCCAGTCGTGGGATCGGTGAGCACCGTGATATACAGGCCGCCCGCCTCGCTATGCTTTCTCACGGCAGCAGAGATCTTGGCCATCTGCATAAGCGATGTCACGCCCTCTTGCATGCGCGCACCGCCCGAAACGGTAAAGCCGACAACTGGCAATCCCAGCTCGGTCGCATGCTCAAATGTGCGACAGATCTTCTCGCCCACCACGGAACCCATCGAGCCCATCATAAAGTTGGCGTCCATAAAGAAGAGCGCCGTATCGCAACCGCAGATTTTGCCCTTGCCGCACACAACGGCATCGCGCTCGCCCGAATGCTCGACCGCGCTCTTGAGCTTGTCGGCATAACCGGGAAACGAGAGGAAGTCCTCCGACGCCAGATTGGCATCCCATTCCTCAAACGTGCCCTCGTCGACCGTCATGCGCATACGCGCGCGACCGCTCACGCGAAAGTGTTTGCCGCAACGAGGGCAGACCTCGAGGTTGTCGTGCAGACGTGTTTCATCGATCACACGGCGGCACTCCGGACACTTGATAAACACGTGGCGCGCGGGAAACTCGGCGCACGACTCGGTCATCGGCCCCTCAAGGACATTGACCGTCTTCGCTTTTCTATTCACCAGCATAGAGATGCCCCATCAGATCGGTGTGATACATGCCCGACAAGAACTCATCGTTTGCCAGCACGTCGAGCTGAAGCTCGCTGTTCTCGCTCACGCCCTCAATCACGAGCTCGCCCAGGGCCGAGCGCATCTTGCGAATGGCGCCGTCGCGCGTGGGCGCACACACGATGAGCTTGCCGAGCATGGAGTCGTAGTACGGAGGAACGTTCGCACCGGTAAACATGGCGGAATCCCAGCGCACGCGCGGACCACCCGGCACACGCAACGCGGTGACCGTTCCGCATGACGGCAGAAAGTCCGGCGTTTCGGCATTGATGCGGCACTCCATGGCGTGGTTGCGGACCGGAACGTCCTCCTGCTCAAAGGGCAGAGACTGGCCGGCTGCCACGCGCAGCTGCCACTTGACCAAGTCGGTATCGGTCACAAACTCCGTAACCGGATGCTCCACCTGCAAGCGCGTGTTCATTTCCATAAAGTAGAAATCGCCGTCGTCCGAATACAGGAACTCGATGGTACCGGCTCCTTCGTAGCCGACGGCACGAGCCAGGTCACGCGCTGCCTTGTGCATGCGAGCACGAATGTCGTCGTGTCCGTCGAGGCACGGCGCGGGGCTCTCCTCGATCAGCTTTTGGTTGCGGCGCTGCACCGAGCACTCGCGCTCGCCGAGCGAAAACACATGGCCCTGCTTATCGGCCATAATCTGCACCTCGACGTGGTGCGCCGGCGCGACGAACTTCTCCATGTAGCACTCGCCATCGCCAAAAACGGCCTCTCCCTCGGCACGCGCCTCGATGAACGCCTTTGCCGCATCTTCCACGCGCTCGACCTTACGAATGCCGCGACCGCCACCGCCTGCACGCGCCTTAATAAGCACGGGGCAGCCAATGCGCTCGGCCTCGGCCGTTGCCTCCTCGGGGCTTTTGAGCAAATCGCAGCCCGGCACGATGGGCACGCCCGCCGCGGCAGCCGTTCGACGTGCGGCGTCCTTGTCGCCCATGTTGTCGATCACCTCGGCCGAAGGGCCGACAAACGCCAGGCCATACTTGTCGCAGTCGCGCACGAAGCTCGCCTTCTCGGAAAAAAAGCCATAGCCCGGATGAATTGCCTTAGCTCCCGTCTTTACGGCACAGGTGAGCACGGCATCGTCGTTGAGATAGCTCTCGGCAAGACGCGGGCCGCCGATGCAATACGCCTCGTCGGCAAGCTGCACGTGCAGCGCGTCCGCATCGGCCGTGGAATAGACGGCGACGGTCTTGATGCCCATATCACGGCACGCGCGGATAACACGGACCGCGACTTCGCCGCGGTTGGCGATGAGCACTTTGTCGAACATGAAGACTTCCTTAACTTTCGTGCATGAGTGCAAAGGACATATCGGCGCGGCAGCAAACCTCACCGTTGACGCTCGCAGTACCCGTCGCAAAGCGGAACGGCCCGCGCGCTCGCGTGATGGAGCACACCAGGTCCACCGTGTCGCCCGGGCGCACCGGACGCTTAAAGCGCACCTTGTCCAGACTCGTGTAGAACGGCGTCGCGCCGCGCGCCTCCTCATCGCCCATCAGCAGCACGCAGCAGTTCTGGGCGAGCATCTCGCATTGGATCACGCCGGGGACCACCGGGTTTCCCGGAAAATGCCCCTGCAAAAAGTACTCGTCGCCCGTGATCGTGATCTTGCCGTGGGCCTCGTCGCCCACCAGCTCGGCCTCGTCGAGCAAAAGCATCGGCTCGCGATGCGGTAACAGCTTCTTGAGCTCTTCTTTGTTCATGGATATCACCTATCCGATCCTCATGAGGCAGCTGCCAAACTCCACGAGGTCGCCGTCGGCCACGCAGATCTCGAGCACCTCGCCATCCGCCTCTGCCGTCACCTCGTTGAGAACCTTCATGGCCTCGATGATGCAGAGGGTCTCGCCGGCCTTGACCTTGGAGCCCACGTGCACAAACGGCTCGTCGCCCGGCGCCGGGGCAGCATAGAAAACGCCGACCATGGGAGCGGTCACCTCGGTGCCCTTGGGCTTCGGTGCGGCGGCAGGCGTCTGCGCGGCGGGCTCCGGTGCGGCGGCAGGCACGGCGACAGGAGCCACCGCCGGAGCAGTCACGGCACTCGGCATAGGCATGGGCACGGCAACCGGCTGCGCTGCGCTCGCGCGCTCGAGCTCGACCGCGGTGCCATCGGGCTCCTCCACGCGCACGCGCGTAAGGCCGCGGTCCTCCATCACATCGGCTATCTCGGCAAGTCTTTTGGAATCCATGCTCTAGCTCCTTGCATATCTACGCAGCGCGATGGCGGCATTGTGTCCGCCAAAGCCCAGATTGGTCGAAAGCGCCCAGGTAAGGTCGGCGCGAACCGCGCGATTGGGCGTGTAGTCAAGATCGCAGGCGGGATCGGGCGTGTGGTAGTTAATGGTCGGCGGCACCACACCCTGCTCGAGCGCCATGGCACAGGCCATGACCTCGATGGCGCCCGTGGCACCGATCATGTGGCCGGTCATCGACTTGGTCGACGAGACATGTGCGGCGCGCGCCGCGTCCTCGCCGAGCGCTCGTTTGATGCCCGCCGTCTCGGACGAATCGTTGAGTTTGGTCGAGGTGCCGTGAGCGTTAATGTAGAGGCCCTCGGAAGGCTTAACGTCGCCCTCGGCCACCGCCAGCGATATCGCACGGGCGATACCTGCCGCGTCCGGGTCGGGACTCGTGATGTGGTAGGCGTCATCGGTGTTGCCGTAGCCCACGACCTCTGCGTAAATGTGCGCACCGCGGGCCTGTGCGTGCTCCATACCCTCGAGCACGAGCACGCAGGCGCCCTCGCCCATCACAAAACCGTCGCGGTCTGCATCGAACGGGCGGCAGGCCGTCGCGGGATCGGGGTTGGTGGTCAATGCGCGGCAGGACGTAAAGCCCGCAACGGCATCGGGGATAATGGCGGCCTCGGCGCCGCCGGCCAGGATTGCATCGGCATAGCCGTGCTTGATGGCGCGGAAAGCCTCGCCCACCGCATGGGCAGAAGTCGCGCACGCGGTCACCACGGGCAGGGTCGGGCCCTTTGCCTTATGGCGAATCGCAATGTTGCCCGAAGCCATGTTGGGAATCATCATCGCAATCATGTAGGGCGATGCGCGACGAGGCCCGCGATCGGCAATCGTGTGGACGTTGTCGACAAGCGTCTGCATGCCGCCCACGCCCGAGCCCACATAGACACCCAGGCGATCGCGATCGACCGCGCCCTCAACATCGAGGCCCGCATCGTGCATGGCCTCATCCGACGCCGCCATCGCAAACTGTACACAGGGGTCGAGATGCTTGGCGTCGTGCTTGCCAAAGTACTCGTTGCCGTCAAAGCCCTTGACCTCGGCCGCCACTTTAACGGCGAACGCATCGGTATCGAAGTGCGTGATCGGGCCGATACCGCACGTGCCGGCGCACATGGCCGCCCAGGTGGCAAGCGCGGTATTGCCGAGCGGCGATACGGCACCGATGCCGGTGATTGCAACTCTCTGTTCCATCATGGTCTCCTCATCCAAGCCGTTGTTCGGCCCTGGTTTCTACATCGCCATTCCGCCGTCGACGCGTATGACTTCGCCCGTAATGTAAGCGGCCGCATCGCTCGCCAAAAAGCGCACCACGCCGGCCACTTCCTCGGGGCGCGCCATGCGCTTTAGGGGAATCTGCTCCTCGGTTGCCGCGCGAACCTTCTCTGAGAGTTTTGCCGTCATATCTGTCTCGACAAACCCGGGGGCGACCGCGTTCACTCGTACGCCGCGGGGCGCAAGCTCGCGCGCTACCGCCTTAGTCAGGCCGATAACGCCCGCCTTGGAGGCAGCGTAGTTGGCCTGCCCGGCATTGCCCATCAGGCCCACAACCGAGCTCATGTTGACGACGCAACCGCCGCGCTGGCGCATAAAGGTCTTGGTGAGCGCGCGCGTCGTATTGAACGTGCCCTTGAGATTGACATCGAGCACGCGGTCGAAGGCATCGTCGCCCATACGCATGAGCAGGCCGTCGCGCGTGATGCCGGCGTTGTTGACGAGCGCCCAAATGGAGCCAAAGTCATTGAGAATCGCTTCCACGCAGGCGTTGGCGGCATCGGGGTCGGCCACATCGCATTGATACGCGCGCGCCGTGGCGCCAGCGGCCTCGCAGGATTCGCACGTCTCGCGCGCTGCATCGACGCTACCGGCATAGACGACGGCGATATCGTAGCCATCCTCCGCCAGGCCCACGGCACAAGCGCGACCGATGCCGCGCGAGCCGCCCGTGATCAGCGCCATGCGGCGCGATCCGTCGCGCTCGAGCGCGCCGTTGTTCAAATTGCCCATGTCATTCCTTTCGGGTTATAGCCCTGTGGACTATGCGAGCTCGTCGGCAATAGCTGCGACCTGCTCGGCCGTCTCGCACGAATACACACGAACGTCGCTCAGCGTACGCTTGACCAGGCCGGACAGCGTTTTGCCGGGGCCGACCTCAATAAATGTGTCGATGCCTTGATCCTGCAGAGCATGCAGCGTATCGACCCAGCGTACGGCATGGCTCACCTGGTTGGCCAGCACATCCGATGCTGCTCGCGGGTCCGCCGGATAGGGCGCTGCCGTCATGTTTGCCATGACCGGAATCAGCAGCGGAGACGGCGCGTGGCCGGCTTGGATATACGATGCCAGCCCCTCAGTCGCCTCGGCCATATAGGGGCTATGGAATGCACCCGACACCGCGACCTTCATGGCGCGGCCGCCAGCCTCTTTTACCAGGACGTCGAGGGTCTGCAATTCATCGGGCGCTCCGGCCACAACCGTCTGCTGCGGGCTGTTGTAGTTGACAGGCCAGCAGTCCTCGCCGGCCTGTTTTGCCAGGTCCTCGACTTGCGCCGCATCGAGCTTGATGACGGCGCGCATGCCGCCCGGATGGCGCTCGGCAGCCGCGGCCATCAATGCCGCGCGCTCACACACGAGCTCAAAACCCGCTCGCGTATCGAATGCCCCCGCAAAGGTGAGCGCGGCGACCTCGCCAAGCGAAAAACCCGCACAGGCGGCAGGCACCACGCCGCGCTCACGCAGGGCGGTAGCCGCTGCCAGGTCGTGAACGAACACGCACGGCTGCGTGTTCTCGGTCTGCGAGAGCTCCTCCTTGGAGGCGCTCCGGCACTGCTCGCTCGTCCCCGGGCGCACCTCGTCGGCAATGGTGAACACCTCGGCGGCCGCCGGCGATGTCTCGATCAGGTCGACGCCCATCGCGGGGTGTTGGGCACCCTGGCCGGCAAACAGAAACGCTACGCTACCCATGCGGACGCACCCTTCAGGACGCGCTCGGCGCCATCGACCAGATCGTCAACGATTTCACGTGCGCTTTGGCGCTCGTTGACCATGCCGGCAATCTGCCCACACAAAAACGAACCCTCTTCGTAATTGCCGTCCTTGGCGGCCTTGCGAAGGGCGCCCGTACCCATGGCCCCGAGCTCCTCGGCACTTGCGCCCGCCGCCTCACTTTTGGCGTAGGCATTGGTGAAGGGGTTCTTGAGCGCACGCACCGGATGTCCCGTCGAACGGCCGGTCGCGCGCGTCGAGGTGTCTCCCGCCTTGAGCACCAGCTCTTTGTATTGTTCGGAGACGGTACACTCATCGGCAACGAGAAAACGTGTTCCCACCTGGACGCCAGCGGCGCCAAGCATAAAGGCCGCTGCCACGCCGCGACCGTCGGCGATACCGCCAGCTGCCACAACGGGGACATCGACCGCGTCGACAACCTGCGGAACGAGCGCCATCGTCGATGTCTCGCCAATATGTCCACCCGATTCGGTGCCTTCGGCAACCACGGCGGTGGCCCCGCGACGCGCCACGAGACGCGCCAGTGCCACCGAGGCAACGACCGGGATGACCTTGATGCCGGCGTCGTTCCAAGCCTTCATGTACTTGGTGGGATTGCCGGCACCCGTCACGACGACCGGCACCTGCTCGTCAATCACAACCTGCGCGACCTGGTCGGCAAACGGGCTCATAAGCATGACGTTCACACCAAAGGGCTTATCCGTCTTGGTGCGCAGCTCGTGAATCTGATCGCGCAGCCAGTTGGCGTCGGCATTCATGGCCGCGATGATTCCCAACCCGCCGGCCTCGGACACGGCCGATGCCAGCGAGGCATCGGCAATCCAGGCCATGCCGCCCTGGAACACGGGCTTTTCGATGCCGAGCAGCTCGCAGAGAGGAGTCTTGAGCATCTCTACTTCTCCAATGCCGCCTCGACCGTATCGGCGAACTCGCCGACCGTCTTGGGGTTCTCCTCGGTATCGAGCTCAATGCCAAACTCGTCCTCGACGGCGACGAGGATCTCGACGGTGCCCAGGCTGTCGAGGCCAATCTCCTCGAGCGTGGACTCGGGCTTCATCTCGACGTCGTCAAGGCCAGCGGTCTCGCGGATAACGTCGCAAACGCGCTCGAAGGTCTTCTGATCTGCCATGGTAGTTCTCCTTTGTTTGTGCCCTAGGGGCGTTTTTATTTCCTATGTGCGACTACTTCCAGCGAAGTAAATAGCCACCTATATCCAAACCGGCGCCAAATCCAACGAGGGCGATGGTGTCGCCCGCAGTCAGTGCGTCGGTACGTGCCAGCCGGTCAAGCGCAAAGGGAATGCAGGCGCTCGAAATGTTGCCGGTCTCGCGCAGCGTTCGAACCACGCGCTCGTCTGGCACGCCGAGGCGCTTGACCGCCTGACTCAGGATTCGTTCGTTAGCCTGATGGAATACAAAATGATCGATGTCTTCGACCGAAATGCCCACATCGATCGCAAGCTTATGGACCGTGTCGCAGATGGCGTTGACGCCGAACTTGAACACGCGGCGGCCATTCATGGACAGCACGCTCTCACTATCAGCGGAGTCCTTAAACGGCGAGGTGCCGATCAGACCGGGAACGCGCAACGTCTCGACGTCGGGCGCCGTCGAAAGCTCGACGGCAAGGGGGCTGTCTCCCCCAGCTTCTATCACTGCAGCACCCGCGCCGTCACCAAAGAGCACGCACGTGGCGCGATCTGTCCAGTCAAGCGCGCGCGTCATCTGCTCGGCAGCAACGACAAGCACATGCTTGGCTCGTCCTCGGGCGATATAGCCCTCGGCGACATCGAGCGCAAATACGAAGCCGGCGCAGGCCGCCGAGACATCGAAGGCAGGGCACGTCGCGCCCAGACGCACGGCAACGGCACATGCCTCGGCGGGAACGAGATGGTCACCCGTTGTCGTCGAGCAGACGATCAGATCCAGCTGGCTCGCGTCGATTCCGGACACCTGGAGTGCCCGCGCGCTCGCCGCTACGGCGAGGTCGTCAAGTGACTCGGTGGAGCAGACGTGGCGGCTCTTGATACCTGTGCGGGTAAAAATCCACTCATCCGAGGTATCGAGGAACTCAGACAGCTCGTCATTGGAAACACTGCGCTTAGGAAGCGCCGAGCCTGTTCCAAGAATCGTGAAACCCATCACTAACCTCCTTTGAGTTGTTGACGTGTTTACATCGACCAAGAGAGGATAACGCATTTCAGTCGTTGTTGACGTGTTAACATTAAATTGTTCAAATGCGACAAAGGCTTCACATTGTGTCTATCTCTCGACACCATTACGCGATTGCCTTATTACCTTAGGAGGTAGCAGCTGTTATGGATTCTCGTTTAACGGTGGTCGACGTAACCGGATCGACCAACGATGACCTGCTCGAAGCAGGAAAACAAGGAGCGCCGCACGGCACAGGACTTGCCGCCCGGGCTCAGACAGCAGGACGCGGCCGGCGCGGCCACAAGTGGGATTCAACCGCCGGCAACCTATTGCTTTCGATTGTCCTGCGTCCATGCGTTAATCCTGCAAAGTACTCTGGTCTTGCCGCCGTCAGCGGCCTAGCGGTGCTCGAGGCGCTCGAAAAGCAGGGTCTTGCAAACGAGACTGGCCTCAAATGGCCCAACGACCTGATCGCGCGAGGACGCAAGCTCGGCGGCATTCTGGTCGAGGCGGCACGCGACAACAAAGGCAAGCCCTTCGCCGTCTGCGGCATTGGCGTCAATGTGAACTACACGCCCCAAGAGGTGCCCGATGGCGGCCTGGCGGCAATTGGCCTCTCGGACCTCAACGAGAATGTTCCCGCCGTCGATGTGTTACTCAAGGAGGTCTATCACACCGTCGTAAACGCTGTGGACGCGTGGGCAGATCTGCTCAACGCCATGGAAGAAGACGCCGGACCGCTCGCGCCCGTCCACGGCGAATATATCGGTCACCTCAATTGGATCGGGGAACACGTTCTCGCCCGCTCCCCTGCCGGACATGAGCTGGCACGTGGCATCTTTAAAACCGTCGATGCCTTTGGTCGCGCGTGTATCGAAGCGGAAAGCGGCGTGCGATCCTTCCATTTTGAGGAGGCATCGCTGCGCCCCTTGAGCGAATAGGGCGCCGCAGCCACCTACTCGGCAGCAATACCCGGCAGTCCAAACCATCATTCAAAACAAAAGAGCCCCGCTACCGTAATGGTAGCGGGGCTCTGTAAGCTATGAGCGATATCGCTTAGAGCTTGATGTCGATGTCGACGCCAGCGGGAAGGTCGAGACGCATGAGCGAATCAACGGTGCCCGAGGTGGGGTCGAGGATGTCGATAAGGCGCTTGTGGGTGCGCATCTCGAACTGCTCACGGGAGTCCTTGTTCACGTGCGGCGAGCGGATAACCGTGTACAGGTTGCGCTCGGTGGGCAGGGGGACAGGACCGGAAACGCGAGCGCCGGTCTTCTGAGCGGTCTCAACGATGAGCTTCGCGGACTGATCGACGACCTCGTGATCATAGCCCTTGAGGCGAATGCGGATCTTCTGGGTAGCCAACTTAAACCTCCAAAGAGTGCGAGAGATGTTCTCGCGGATTACGTAACAGGGAGCTCGAACTTAGGCGTTCTTGCTCATGACCTCGTCCACGATGGACTTGGGCGCCGGCTCATAAGAGTCGAACTGCATCGTGTAGGATGCACGGCCCTGGGTCTGGGAGCGAAGGTCGGTAGCGTAACCGAACATCTCGCCCAGCGGCACCTTGGCACGGATGAGCTTGCTGTTCTTGCGATCCTCCATGCCCTCGATCTTGCCGCGGCGACCGGAGAGGTTGCCCATAACGTCGCCCATGTACTGCTCGGGGGTCTCGACCTCGACAGCCATGATCGGCTCGAGCAGCTGCGGATCGGACTTCTTGAGGGCGTCCTTGATAGCCATGGAACCGGCGATCTTGAAGGCGGCCTCGGAGGAGTCGACCTCGTGGTAAGAACCGTCGAACAGGGTGACCTTTACGTCGAGGACCGGGAAGCCGGCGATAACACCGGTGTTCAGGGCCTCCTGGATGCCCTTGTCGATGGACGGGATGTACTCCTTGGGCACGACGCCGCCGACGATAGCGTTGACGAACTCGTAGCCGAAGCCCTCCTCCATCTTCTCGAGCTTAATGACGGCGTGGCCGTACTGACCGCGACCACCGGACTGACGGACGAACTTGCCCTCAGCCTTCTCGACGTCGTGACCAGCGGTCTCGCGGTAGGCAACCTGGGGCTTACCAACGTTAGCGTCAACCTTGAACTCGCGGAGCAGACGGTCGACGATGATCTCGAGGTGCAGCTCGCCCATGCCGGCGATGATGGTCTGGCCGGTCTCGTGGTTGGTGGACACCTGGAAGGTCGGGTCCTCCTCGGCGAGCTTGGTCAGAGCCAGGGACATCTTGTCCTGCTCGGCCTTGGTCTTGGGCTCGATGGCAACGTCGATAACGGGCTTAGCGAACTCGATCTTCTCGAGGACGATCTCCTTGCCCTCGGCGCACAGGGTGTCACCGGTGGTGGAGTTCTTGAAGCCGACGCAAGCGACGATGTCGCCGGCGGCAGCGTCGTCACGGTCGATACGCTCGGCGGCGTTCATCTCGAGGATGCGGCCGAGGCGCTCACGCTGACCATTGGAAGCGTTGACCACGTAGGAGCCGGACTCGGCGCGGCCGGAGTAAACGCGGACATAGGTGAGCTTACCGACGAACGGGTCGGTCATGATCTTGAAGACCAGGCCGGAGAAGGGCTCGTCGAAGGAAGGATGACGCTGGATCTCCTCGCCGGTGTCCGGATCGGTACCGGTGACGGCCTCGACGTCGAGCGGGCTGGGCAGGTAGTCGACGACAGCGTCGAGCAGCTCCTGAACGCCCTTGTTCTTGTAGGCGGAGCCCACGAAGACGAGGTTGAGCTCGTTGGCCAGAACACCCTTGCGCAGAGCAGCCTTGAGCTCCTCGACGGTGAAGTCCTCCTCCATGAGGATCTTCTCCATGAGCTCGTCGTCAAAGCTGGCAGCAGCGTCAAGGAGCTCCTCGCGCTTGGTGGCAGCGATGTCGGCGAACTCAGCCGGGATCTCGTCCATCGGCTCGGGGTAGGTCATGCCCTTGTCGTCGGCCTTGAAGTCCCATGCAGTCATGGTGACCAGGTCGATGACGCCCCAGAAGTTGTCCTCGGCGCCCATCGGGACCTGAGCGGCCACGGCGTTAGCGTCGAGACGATCCTTCATGGTCTCGATAGCGTTGAAGAAGTCAGCGCCCACGCGGTCATACTTGTTGATGAAGGCGATGCGGGGGACGTTGAAGGTGGAAGCCTGACGCCAAACGGTCTCAGACTGGGGCTGAACGCCGGCAACGGCGTCGAAGACGGCGACAGCGCCATCGAGGACGCGCAGGCAGCGCTCGACCTCGGCGGTGAAGTCAACGTGGCCCGGGGTGTCGATGATCTGGATGCGGTAGTCCTTACCGTCCTTGTTCCAGAAGCACGTGGTAGCAGCGGAGGTAATGGTTACGCCGCGCTCCTGCTCCTGAACCATCCAGTCCATGGTGGCAGCGCCCTCATGGACCTCACCGATCTTGTGGGTCTTACCGGTGTAGTAAAGAATACGCTCGGTCGTGGTGGTCTTACCAGCATCGATGTGAGCCATGATGCCGATGTTACGGGTATCGGAAAGCTTGTACTTAGGCTTAGCCATGTTAGTTCCTTACCTTAACTTACCAACGATAGTGAGAGAACGCGCGGTTGGCCTCGGCCATCTTGAAGACGTCCTCACGCTTCTTGACGGAAGCGCCCAGGCCGTTGGAAGCGTCGAGGATCTCGTTGGCGAGACGCTCGGCCATGGTCTTCTCCTTGCGAGCGCGGGAGAAGTTGACGATCCAGCGGATGCCCAGAGCGGTGGATCGACGGGAGTTGACCTCCATCGGGACCTGATAGGTAGCGCCACCGACACGCTTGGGCTTGACCTCGAGCGTGGGCTTGACGTTGTCCATAGCCTTCTTGAAGGTAGCGAGAGCGTCGCCACCCTCGGACTTCTCGGCAACGATCTCGAAAGCGGTGTAAACGATGCGCTCAGCGGTGGCCTTCTTGCCGTCAAGAAGGACCTTGTTGATGAGCTGAGTCACCAGGCGGTTGTTGTAAACGGCGTCAGGCTGAACCTCACGACGATTAGCTGCTGCACGACGCGGCATGTGAAATCTCCTTAAGTGTCTACCGTGCGGCGCTTAGGCGGCACACGGCGAAAGTATCAAAACGTTATCTGGCTTATTTGGCCTTGGGGCGCTTAGCACCGTACTTGGAACGGGCCTGCATACGGTTCTGGACCGGAGCAGCGTCGTAGGCGCCACGGATGACGTGATAACGGACACCAGGGAGGTCACGGACACGACCGCCGCGGACGAGCACGATGGAGTGCTCCTGCAGGTTGTGGCCCTCACCCGGGATGTAAGCAGTAACTTCGATGCCGTTGACAAGGCGAACACGGGCAACCTTACGAAGAGCCGAGTTCGGCTTCTTGGGGCTCGTGGTGAAGACGCGGGTGCACACGCCGCGCTTCTGGGAGTTGTGCTGCAGAGCAGCGTTCTTGGACTTCTTGGGCACGGAACGACGGCCCTGGCGAACCAGCTGGTTAATAGTAGGCAAAGCGTACTCCTTCTCGAATGATTCCAGCTTTCTGTAAAGTGCAACGGCTTGAATCGAGGGGTCAGCATCCCCCTACGAAACACGCAGTTCGATAGGATACGTGGCGTTAGCTGTGCCGTCAACAGACCACGCCGCCGGGCGTATCCCAAAATAGGCACATTTCCGCAAAGCCTACACAAAAGGAATCCCCTGCTGTGCGCGGGGGCAGATTCCCGGAACGGGCCGCCCGCTGTTTAAGTTTGCTGCTCTACAGTCCTGCGCAAGACGGAAAGCACATTAAGTGCTTTCCTTTGCGTGCGGAACTCGCGACAAACTTAAACAGCGGGCGGCCCGTTCCGGGAATCCGACGTGCTCGTCGGGACAACGTTTCTCAACAAAAAAGACCCGCTTCCTTGTTGGGAAACGGGTCTTTGGAAGGGCGGTTAACGTACTAGGAAATTACTCCTCGTCGTTGTCCTTGGCCTCTTCGGCGTCGTCGGTGTCCACGAGCTGGTTAAGCAGCTCGTCGAGAGAAGCCATGTCCTCGTTGATCGCGCCGTTGGCGGGAGCCTTCTTGTCGTCGATCGGGGCGCCCAGGAGCTCCTCGTCGGCGTCGGCGTGATGCGTCGGAGCGGAGGTGCCCAGCAGGATATCGTCCGGACCGTCGGGGCTAAAGACCATCTGCAGCAGCTGCGAGAGGTCTTCCTCGTCGGCAACGTCGTCGTTGTTCTCGAGGATGTAGAGCAGGTCGTGGGCCTCCAGGCCGTCACGGAGCTCCTCGATTGCCTTGGCACCGATGCCATCGATGCGCAGCAGATCCTCCTCGGACTTGCCAACCAGGTCGCCGACCGTCTCGATGCCGACCTCGCTGAACTTGTTGGTCCAGCGCTGCGACACGCCCAGGTCGTCGAACAGGTACAGGCGAGCCTTCTCGGCGGAGATGGTGTGGCCGTTGCGGGTGAACGAACCGTCAGCACCACCGAACTCGTCGTAGCCGGCCCAGTCGAGCTGCTGCGGGAGCTGCTCGTCCAGGTCCTTGAGCTCAACCGGAGCCCACTCGGGCAGCGACTTGGCGTTGGGCGAAGCCGGGCCGTCAATGTCGACATAGCCGTCGGCCGTGCGATACGTCAGCTTGGCGTTGGCGTACGGCTTGAGGCCGGTACCAGCCGGGATCTTCTTACCGACGATGACGTTGGACTTAAGGTCGAGCAGGTGATCGACCTTGCCCTCAATGGCAGCCTCGGTAAGGACGCCAGCGGTACGGATGAACGAAGCGCTCGACAGCCAGGAGTCGATGTTGGACGCGACCTTGAGCGTACCCAGGATGACGGGCTCGGCCACAGGAGCCTGACCGCCCAGACGGGCAACGCGCTCGACCTCGTCGGCGAACTCGTAGCGATCGACGTACTGACCAAGCAGGTACTTGGAGTCGCCGGGGTTGGTGATCTGAACGCGACGCAGCATCTGACGTGCGAGTACCTCGATGTGCTTGTCGTTCAGGTCGACGCCCTGGCTGGTGTAGACGTCCTTAACGCTCTCGACGAAGGTGTGCATCGTCGACTCGATGTCGGTCAGCTTACGCAGGTTGCGGAAGTTGACGAAGCCCTTGGTGATCTGGTCGCCGGCGCGAACCTCACAGCCGTCCTCGATCTCGGGCATAAAGCGCACCGAAGCGGGGACGCGACGCTCGTCGAGGACACGGGTGTGGTCCTCGGAGTCGGTGAGCGTCAGCACGTACTCGGACTTCTCGGGCTTAATCGAGAGGTGGCCGGAGTACGGAGCCAGCTCGGCCTCGCGACCCAGGATCTTCTCGTTGACGTTGCCGACGATATCGAACATACGGCTGACCGTAGGCAGACCCTGCGTAATATCGTCGACGCCAGCGACGCCACCGGAGTGAATGGTACGCATCGTAAGCTGCGTACCGGGCTCGCCGATGGACTGGGCGGCAATAATGCCGACCGCGGTACCGATGGCGACCGGACGACGGGTGGAAAGATCCCAGCCGTAGCACTTCTGGCACACGCCGTACTTGGAGCGGCAGGTGAGCAGCGCGCGAAGCTTGACCTTCTTAAGGCCGGCATCGACCATCTTCTGGATGTCGGCGACCTTCTCGATGTAGCCGTCCTGCTCAAAGAGCACGGTGCCATCGGGGGCCACGACGTCCTCAATGAAGCAACGGCCGACGAGGTCGGTGTTGAGGTCGGTGGTGCCGGGGATGATGAGGTTGTAGGTAACGCCCTCATGCGTACCGCAGTCCTCCTCACGGACGATGACGTCCTGGGCCACGTCGACCAGACGACGGGTCAGGTAACCAGAGTCCGAGGTGTGGGATGCGGTATCGACCAGGCCCTTACGGGCACCGTAGGTCGAAATGAAGTACTCGAGCGGCAGCAGGCCCTCGCGGAAGTTCGCCTTAATGGGAAGGTCGATCGTCTCGCCGGACATGTCTGCCATCAGGCCACGCATGCCGCCGAGCTGACGCAGCTGGGTCTTAGAACCACGGGCGCCGGAGTCGGCCATCATGTACAGCGGGTTCTCCTCGTCGAACATGTCGAGCATGAGCGCTGCAACCTTATCGGTACAAGCGGTCCACTCGTTAACGACTTCGATGTGGCGCTCCGTCTCGTTGATGAAGCCCTCCTCGAAGTACTCGTTGATCTGGTCGACGTTGGCCTGGGCGCGATCGAGCAGCTCCTGCTTCTCGGCAGGGATGAGAGCGTCCCACACCGAGATGGTAAGGCCGGCGCGGGTAGCGTAGTGGAAGCCGGAGTACTTGATGGCGTCGAGGATCGGGCCGACCTTGGCCTCGGGGTAACGATCGCAGCAGTCGGCAACCAGCTTGGCCACATCGCCCTTGACCATCTTGTAGTTCATGAACTCGTAGTCTTCGGGCAGGCACTGGCGGTTGAAGATGATGCGGCCGATAGAGGTCTCGAAGCGCGCGGTCTTGTTGCCGGTGACGTCGTAGTCGACGAACTCGTTCTTGCCGTTCTTGACGCGGAAGATACGGGTGCCGTCCTCGTTGATGACGTTGGCGCTCTCGGCGGACACGCGGACCTGAATCTTGGCCTGCATGTCGACCTCGGAGCGGCAGTCATAGGCGTGCAGCGCGTCGTCGAAGCTGGCGAACACGTGGTTCTCGCCGGGCAGGCCGTCGCGGACCTGGGTGAGGTAGTACACACCGATAATCATGTCCTGCGAGGGGATGTTGACCGGCTTGCCGGATGCCGGCGAGCGCAGGTTGTTCGCAGAGAGCATGAGCACGCGAGCCTCGGCCTGAGCCTGGCTGGACAGCGGCACGTGGACAGACATCTGGTCGCCGTCGAAGTCGGCGTTGAAGGGCGAGCAGACCAGCGGGTGCAGGTGGATAGCCTTGCCCTCGACCAGCACCGGCTCAAAGGCCTGGATGGACAGACGGTGCAGGGTCGGTGCACGGTTGAGCAGCACGACGCGGCCGTCGATGACCTCTTCGAGGATATCCCACACAAAGGTGGCACCGCGGTCGATAGCGCGCTTGGCGCCCTTGATGTTCTCGACCTTGCCAAGCTCGACCAGGCGCTTCATGACGAAGGGCTTGAAGAGCTCCAGCGCCATGGTCTTGGGCAGACCGCACTGGTGCAGCAGCAGCTTGGGGTCGGTAACGATGACCGAACGGCCGGAGTAGTCGACACGCTTGCCCAGCAGGTTCTGACGGAAACGACCCTGCTTGCCCTTGAGGGCCTCGGCGAGCGACTTGAGCGGGCGACCGCCACGGCCAGAGACCGGGCGACCACGACGGCCGTTGTCAAACAGGGCGTCCACGGACTCCTGGAGCATGCGCTTCTCGTTGTTCACGATGATCGCGGGGGCGTCCAGGTCGAGCAGGCGCTTGAGTCGGTTGTTACGATTGATCACGCGACGATACAGGTCGTTGAGGTCGGACGCGGCGAAGCGGCCGCCGTCGAGCTGAACCATCGGGCGCAGATCGGGCGGAATGACCGGGATGACGTCCAGGATCATGTTCGCGGGGCTGTTGCCGCCCTTCAGGAAGGCGTCAACGACCTCGAGGCGCTTGACGGCCTTCTCGCGCTTCTGCTTCTGGGAGTCCTCGTCGGCGATGATGGCCTTGAGCTTCTCGGCCTCGGAGGGGAGGTCGATGGCAGCGAGCAGGTCGCGGACGGCCTCGGCACCCATACCACCCTTGAAGTACATGGAGTAGTAACGGGTCATCTCGCGGAACAGCGGCTCATCGGAGATGAGGTCGCGCTCGGTGAGCTTCATGAAGGCGTTGAAGGCGTCCGTGCGGAGCTGCTTCTCGTCCTTGCACTCTTCCTCGATGTCGACGATGCCAGAGGCGATCTCCTCGGGGGTCAGCGGCTCCTCGTCGGAGAACTCGTCAAAGTTCTCGGGGTTGCCCTGCTCCTTGAGGGACTCGATCTGGCGGGCGCACTCGGCATCGATCTCTTCCAGATCGGCGGCGAGCTCCTCGCGCAGGTCGTCAGCGTCGGCCTCGCGAGCCTCGTAGTCGACCTCGGTGATGATGTAGCTGGCAAAGTACAGAACCTTCTCGAGGTCCTTGGACTTGATGTCGAGCATACGGCTCATCGGGAAGCTCGTGGGGCTCTTGAAGTACCAGATGTGGGACACGGGAGCGGCGAGCTCGATGTGACCCATGCGGTCGCGACGCACCTTGGCCGAGGTGACCTCGACGCCGCAGCGCTCGCAGACGATGCCCTTAAAGCGGATGCCCTTGTACTTGCCGCAGGAGCACTCCCAGTCCTTGGCGGGACCGAAGATCTTCTCGCAGAACAGGCCGTCCTTCTCGGGCTTGAGGGTACGGTAATTAATGGTCTCCGGCTTCTTGACCTCACCGTGCGACCAGGAACGGATCTGGTCGGCGGAGGCAAGGGAGATCTTTACCGAGTCAAAATCAGTAGCTTCGAAATCTGCCACAGTCAACTACTCCTTATCAGTGGTCGTGGCGGCGACAGCCTCGGGTGCCTCGGCGGTCTCGGCATCCTGGGCCTCGACGTCGGCGTCAACGCCGGCGAGCGCAGCCAGGTCGTCGAGAGCAGAGGTCTCCTCGGCGGTCACAGGGGCGGAGGCGTCCTCGTCGGCATCGTGCATGGGCTCGATGTCCAGCGCGAGGGAGCGAATCTCCTTGACGAGAACCTTGAAGGACTCGGGGATACCCGGGACAGGAACGTTCTCGCCCTTGACGATGGACTCGTAGGTCTTGACGCGGCCCACGGTATCGTCGGACTTGACGGTCAGGATCTCCTGCAGGACGTTGGAAGCACCGTAAGCGTACAGCGCCCAAACTTCCATCTCGCCGAAGCGCTGGCCGCCGAACTGAGCCTTGCCGCCCAGAGGCTGCTGGGTAACCAGGCTGTAAGGGCCGGTCGAACGGGCGTGGATCTTGTCGTCGACCATGTGGCCGAGCTTGAGGATGTAGGACGTGCCCACGGTAATGGGCTCGCGGAACTCCTCGCCGGTGCGGCCGTCGAACAGACGGGTCTTGCCGCGCTCGTCAAGCTGGGTGACAAACTCGGGGCGCATGTGATCGCCAAAGGCAGCGGTGGCCTTGTTGAGCATGTTCTTGTTGGCGCGACGGATGACCTCGGCGATCTCGTCCTCCTTGGCGCCGTCGAAGACGGGCGTCGCGGTGAAGAACGGACCGGGGACATACTTGTCGGAGTCGGCATCCTCGGTATCCCAACCGCAGGCAGCAGCCCAGCCAAGGTGGCACTCGAGCAGCTGGCCGACGTTCATACGCGAAGGAACGCCCAGCGGGTTGAGGATAACGTCGATCGGGGTACCGTCAGCCATGTAGGGCATGTCCTCGACCGGCAGAACGTTACAGATAACACCCTTGTTGCCGTGGCGACCGGCGATCTTATCGCCCTGCTGGATCTTACGACGCTGGGCGACGTAGACGCGCACCTGCTCGTTAACGCCGGGGGCCAGATCGTCGCCGTTCTCGCGGCTAAAGCGGACGACGTCGATAACGCGGCCGTAAGCGCCGTGAGGCATCTTAAGGGAAGTGTCGCGAACGTCGTGAGCCTTGGCACCGAAGATGGCGCGCAGCAGGCGCTCCTCGGCGGTCAGAGCGCTCTCGCCCTTAGGCGTGACCTTGCCGACCAGGATGTCGCCAGGACCGACCTCGGCGCCGATGCGGATGATGCCGTCCTCGTCGAGGTTGGCAAGCATATCCTCGGAGAGGTTCGGTATCTCGCGAGTGATCTCCTCGGGGCCGAGCTTGGTGTCGCGGGCGTCGATCTCGTGACGGGTGATATTGATGGTCGTCAGCAGGTCCTCGGCCACCAGGCGCTCGGACACGACGATACCGTCCTCGTAGTTGAAGCCTTCCCACGGCATGTATGCCACGGTGAGGTTCTGGCCCAGTGCGAGCTCGCCATGATCGGTCGAAGGACCATCGGCCAGAGGCTCGCCCTGCTCAACGGTGTCACCGACACGCACGAGCGGACGGTGGTTGATGCAAGTGGACTGGTTGGAGCGCTGGTACTTGGCCAGGTGATACTCGTCCATGCCACCGGCATGCTTGACGATAATCTTGGAAGCGTCGGCAAAGATGACCTCGCCGGCGTTCTTGGCCAGGGTGACCTCGCCAGAGTCCAGGGCGGCGCGACGCTCCATGCCGGTACCGACATAGGGAGCGGCAGGGTGAACCAGCGGCACGGCCTGACGCTGCATGTTGGCGCCCATGAGCGTACGCTTGGCGTCGTCGTGCTCGAGGAACGGAATCAGCGTGGCTGCGACGGAGAGCATCTGACGCGGCGAGACGTCCATGTAGTCGACGTCCTCGACAGGCACGTCGGCGGGAGCGCCGAAGGAGCCGTCGAAGTCGCGGGTACGGGCGATCACGGTGTGCGGACGGACAATCTTGCCCTCGGCATCGGTCGTGATGAACTCGTTGGTCTTGGGATCGAGCGGCGTATTGGCCGGCGCGATGACGTGCTTCTCTTCCTCGTCAGCGGTCATCCAGTCGATCTGGTCGGTGGCAACGCCGTTCTCGACGCGACGGAACGGAGCCTCGATGAAGCCGTACTCGTTGACGCGGGCGTAGAGGGCGAGCGAGCCGATCAGGCCGATGTTGGGGCCTTCGGGGGTCTCGATCGGGCACATGCGGCTGTAGTGCGAGTTGTGAACGTCGCGGACGGCCGTCGGCACGT
>UQXB01000009.1:0-53743 GCA_900544935.1 uncultured Collinsella sp. | reverse complement strand
TGAGCTCGCTGCTCATGCCGAGCGTCTCGCTCGCGGCCGAGTGGGTGGACGTCGGCGGCGTCCGCCACGAAGCGGCCGCGGGGCCCGCGGGAGACGCCGCCGGCACCTGGAGCTGGGACGGCGCCGATGACATGAAGCTCAACGGCTATAACGGCGGCGCGATCGAGGCAGCGGGCAAGCTCAACGTGAGCTACGAGGGCGACAACATCGTCACTAACGGCGACGGCCGCGGCATCAAGGTTAAGGATGGCGCGAACGAGAACGCCGAGCTTAATATTCAGGGCGACGCGTCCAGCACGCTCAACGTGACATCTTCTCGTGACGCCATCACTTCCGTCGGCAGCATCAACATCGACGGCGCTGGCACTGTCAACGCCACGAGCACCGAGCACGATGCCATCGATGCCGGGGGCGATGTCACCATCAAGGGCTCGGGAAACGTTAACGCCACGGGCGATTCGGATGGCATCAGGGCCGACGGCAACATCACGATCGACAACAGCGGAACCGTCACCGCCAAGGCCACCGAGGATCAGGGTATCGATGCTAACGAGAACCTCATCATAAAGGGCGGCGGCAAGGTAGAGGCAAGCTCTATCAAAGACAATGCGATTTGGGCCGACGGCAACATCGAGATCTCGGGTGGCAGCCAGGTCAAGGCAAGCTCCGAGGAAGACGCCACCATCGACGGTAAAAACAGCCTCACGGTCACGAACGCTTCCCTCAACGCAAGTGGCGTTGGGTATGGCATCTATGTCTACAAGGGCATCACGTTCGATGGCGCAACCGTAACGGTCCGTGCAAGTGCAGGGAACGATGAAGCCAGCGCCCTCTTCACCGACGAGGACGACATCGTCATCAAGAACGGCTCGATCGTGGATGCGTTCGCAGAAGGCCAGTTCTCGACCGCAATCTTCACCAGAAACTACTACCCCAACGAAGCGGGTGGTCACATCTACATTAGTGACTCCGTTGTCAAGGCTATAGCCCGCTATGTCGAGTCCGGTAGCGACGGCCCCGATCACTACAGCAACGACCAAAGTGGCGCGGTCATTCCCGAGCATAGGGGCATGAACATCGGCATCTTTGCCCGGACCAAGGAGGGCATCACGCCCGCGACCATCTCGATTGTCCGCAGTAAGGTCACAGCTGAGGGAGACACGGCGGCAATCTTCGCCCTTGCCGTGAGCGCGGACGGCGAGACAATCGGCACCATCGAGATCGAAGGCGCTCCCATACAGACGCCCACAGGCGGCAAGATCATTGGCTATCGCAACAAGGAAGAACTCGATGACGGCATCTTCTACGTGGTGGGTCAAACCATCGGCACGGGCGACGCTGTGATCGACTCCCCCTATAACGAAGCTGTCGCCAAGAGCACGGTCATCGCGCCTCCCGAGGAGATCAAACCCGAGGAGAAGCCAGGCGAGACCAAGCCCGAGGGTTCCAAGTCCGAGGGCACGAAGACGACCAAGACCGTTGCAGTTGCAGCCACGGGAGCCAAGATCGCCGGCAAACTCGCAGCAACCGGCGACGCCTCGAGCGCAGCCATCGTGGCAGCCGCCCTTGCGGGAACAGCCGCCATCGCCGCGGGCGCCGTGGTGAGCCGCAAGCGCTCGTAAACACTTTTTCGCACGGGACGGGTGGATCGCGGCCCTTGCCTTCCTCGTCTACTTCTTCGTAGCGTAAGGGCAAGGCTGCAAAAGCTGAACAATAAAGCGCGGAGTCGCCATGCGGCCCCGCGCTTTTCTTTTAGCGCCGGTCCCTGCGCCGGCGTGCGGCCTATTTCTCCCCCATTTTGGCCATTTTGCCCTCCAAACGGCACTACCGCCGGCAACATCCAGCAGATACGCTGAATCTAGTCGTATAGGCCCTATGAGAACGGGAGCAACCATGGCAGCCTTGTTCACGACCCCCAAACGCAATGACACTACCGCCGGAACCCATGTTGCCGAACCCGACGTTCGCCGTCGCATAGGACTCGCGCACGGCAGCTGGCGCCGCGTGACGCGCCGCATCGTCTGCGGCCTGGCCTGCGCGCTCACGGTGAGCTCGCTGCTCATGCCGAGCGTCTCGCTCGCAGCGGAATGGGTCAAGGTCGGCGGCAACAAGTACAACACCGCGGCGAGCGACGAGGCCGGTACCTGGTCGTGGGACGGCGCCGACGACTTGAAGCTCAACAACTATAACGGCGGCGAGATCCAGGCCGCAGGCAAGCTCAACGTGAATTACTCGGGAACCAACATCGTCACTGCCGAATGGATCGAAAGCATCAACGTTTCTCATGGCACTAACGAGAATGCCGAGCTCAATATCCAAGGCGACGAGGGCGGCACGCTCAGCGTGACATCTACTGAGGACGCTATCCTCACCACGGGTAATATCAACATCGACGGAGCCGGATCCGTCAACGCCACGAGCACTGGGTTTGATGCCATCAATGCCGGAGGTGATCTCGCTATCAAAGGTTCGGGCAACGTCAACGCCACGGGTGCATCGGATGGCATCAGGGCAAACGGCAATATCACGATTGACGACAGCGGAGCCGTCACCGCCAGGGCTACCAAGGACAAGGGTATTGGAGCCGACAAGAACCTCACCATCAAGGGTGGCGGGACGGTCGAGGCAAGCTCAGCCGATGGTGAGGCCCTTTGGAGCGGCGACAATATCAACATCTCGGACGGCAGCCAGGTCAAGGCAAGCTCCGAGGAAGACGCTGCCGTCGAGGCCAAGGGCAGCCTCGCAGCCACAAACGCCTCCCTCAACGTAAACGGTGTTGAATATGGCGTCTATGCCCACAAGGGCATCACCCTCGATCATGCAAACGTGACGGTCCGTGCAAGTAAAGGCAGATACGGTGGCGCCAACGCCCTCTTCACCTACCAGGACGACATCGTCGTCAAGAACGGCTCCACCGTGGACGCGTTTGCGGAAGGCGAGGTTTCGGCTGCATTCTCCACCAGAAACGATCGACCCAACGAGAAGGGCGGCCACATCTACATCAGCGACTCCGTTGTCAAGGCCATAGCCCGCTATGTCGAGAACGGCGACGGCCCCATCCCCTACAGCGAAAACCAAGATGGCGAGACGAGGCGCGAACCCCAAGGCGAGAACATCGGCATCATCGCCCAGACCAGCGAGGGCGTCACACCCGCAGTCATCTCGATCATCCGCAGCAAGGTAACGGCCGAAGGAGATACAGCGGCAATCTTTGCCCGTGCCATGAGCGCTGACGGCAAGACAATCGGCACCATCAAGATTGAGAACGCCGCCATCCAGACGCCCGAAGGCGGCAAGGTCATTGACTATCGCAAGCTCCGTGACGGCATCTACGAGGCAGGCCAAGCCATCGGCACGGGCGACGCCACGGTCGACTCCCTCTATATCAAAGCAGTCGCCAAAAGTACGACCATCGCACCTCCCGAGGTAGCCAAGCCGGAAGACCCCAAGCCCGACGAGACCAAGCCCGCAGAAAGCAAGCCCGCGGAGTCCAAGCAGAACCCCAAGCCTGAGGGCTCAAAGCCGACCAAGGCCGTTGCGGCTTCAACCACGAAAGCCAAGACTACCGGCGTGCTCGCGGCAACCGGCGACACCTCGGGTGCGGCCATCGTGGCAACCGTCCTTGCGGGAACAGCCGCTATCGCCGCAGGCACCATGGCGAGCCGTAAGCGTTCTTAGACGCCTCTGCGCACATGGCAGCTCCCGCGAAGGCCCCGAACCCCAGCACCGTTTAACAACGCCACCGCCGAGCTCCCCTCCGGCGGTGGCGTTTTCCATATGCGTCCGCAGGGGATGCACGAGATTGTCTTTGGTCTAGCCCAACCGGCATACGCTGGCGTGCGACAATTGGGGCTGCCGATATCACAACACTGAGAGAAGCCCGTCATGGAAGCGCATCAAAAGCAGATAACCGTTTATTCGAATCATACGGAAAGCGCGCCTGTCATCTACCTTCCTGTGGTCGTGGGCGACGGCAGCGAGGTTTATAAGTGTTGCCGAGAGCTCGACTATCCGCCATTCGCCCTCGTCACCATTGGCGGGCTCGATTGGAATCGCGAGCTGAGCCCCTGGGCATGCGACGGGACCGTACGCGATGCCGAGCCTTTCGGCGGCCAAGCTGCCGATTTTCTTGATGAGCTGCTGAATCAGATAATCCCCCAGGTCGAGTCGTCGCTTCCTCAGCCGCCCACCTGGCGCGGCATTGCCGGCTACTCGCTCGCGGGCCTCTTCGCACTCTGGTCCCTCTGGCAAACCGACGCCTTTGACCGCGCCGCGAGCGCATCGGGGTCGCTATGGTTTCCCGACTTTGTCGACCGTGCCAGCACGGCCCCTTTTGCCGGCAGCCCGCAAGCCGTCTACCTGTCACTCGGCAAAAAGGAAACCAAGACGCCCAACCGCATGATGCGGCATGTACTCGACGACACACGCGCGATGGAAGCGTTGCTCGTCGAGCGCGGCATTCCAACAACGCTGGAGCTCAACCCCGGCAATCACTTTGCCCAAACCGACTTACGCATGGCCCGCGGCATCCACTGGATACTGACGCATTAAAAATGGTGCCCACACGCATATACGCATGGGCACCATATCTTGTTTTAGCTGAACGCAGCTGCTACTCAGCAGCCTCCTCAAGCTCGGAGACATCAAACTCAAAGTCGTTACCCGGCAGGATGGCGTTGAGCACGATGCCCACCAGTGAGCCCACGGCAATGCCGGACAGCGAAATGGTCACGCCGCCCAGCTCCAACACGATGGCGCCGGCGGTGCTGTACGCGATGCCGAGCGAAAGCACGAGCACCAGCGCGGCAACCAGCACGTTGCGGTTGTTCTGGAAATCGACCTGGTTCTCGATGAGGTTGCGGACGCCCACAGCGCTGATCATGCCGTAGAGCACGAGCGACACACCGCCGATAACGCATGCCGGCATGGCGGCGATGACCGCGGCGAACTTGGGGCAGAACGAAAGCACGATGGCGCAACACGCGGCAATTCGAATTACGCGCGGGTCGAACACGCGCGTCAGGGCGAGCACGCCGGTGTTCTCGCCATACGTAGTGTTGGCCGGAGCGCCAAAGAGCGAAGCCAGAATCGTGGCAAGGCCGTCGCCGAGCAGCGTGCGATGCAGACCGGGATCGGCAATGTAGTTGCGCTCGCAAGTCGAACCGATAGCAGAGATATCGCCGATATGCTCGATCATGGTCGCGAAGGCCAGCGGCATGATGGTGATGATGGCCGTCGTGGCAAGACCGTTATCGAACTGCGGCCCAAAGAGTGCAAACACGGTGTTGTCCCACACGATGGGCAGACCGACCCACGGAGCGGCGGCAACGCCCGAGAAATCAACCTCGCCGAGCGCAGCCGCAACGGCATAGCTCACCACAACGCCCAGCAAAATCGGCACGATCTTGACCATGCCACGGCCCCAGATGTTGCAGATGACGATAACGGCAACGCCAATGACAGCCACAAGCCAGTTGGTCTGGCAGTTAGCAATAGCGGAGCTCGCCAGGATCAGACCGATCGAAATGACGATGGGGCCAGTCACCACCGGCGGGAAGAAACGCATGACACGCTTGGCGCCAAAGGCGCGGAAGAGCGCCGCAAGCACCGGATAAAGCAGGCCGGCGCAAGCAACGCCCAGACAAGCATAGGGCAAAAGCTCGGTCTCGCCGTTGGGCGCGATTGCGGCATAACCGGCAATAAAGGCAAACGATGAGCCCAAAAATGCCGGCACCTTACCGCGCGACAGGAAGTGGAACAGCAGCGTGCCCAAACCGGCAAACAAAAGCGTTGCCGAAACCGAGAGACCGGTGAGCACGGGCACCAGCACGGTGGCGCCAAACATGGCAAACAGGTGCTGCAGACCGAGCAAAAACATGCGCGGGCGGCCGAGCGACGATGCGTCGTAGATGGCATCGCTGGCGGCGGGCGTCGAGGACTGGGACATGAGAGTCCTTTCAAAATGGAAGGGCGCTCGAGCATAGCGGATTACCTGCCCGAACGATACGATCCGAACCATTGTACGCGATACGCAATGCCTCGCACGCGCCGCCACCTGCAAACGCTAGCGTTACTTCCAAACGCGCTCGGCAATGCGCTTGACCAGCGCGATCTTCGCCCATTGCTCGTCCTCGGTCAGCTTGTTGCCAATCTCGCAGCTGGCAAAGCCGCACTGGGGCGACAGGTACAGATTCTCGAGCGGCACGTACTTAGCGGCTTCGCGGATGCGCTCGACGATAACATCCTCGTTCTCGAGCTCTGCCGCCTTGGTGGTTACCAAGCCCAGCACGACCTTCTTGCCGGGAGCGACGTACTTGAGCGGCTCAAAGCCGCCGGCGCGCGGCGTGTCGAACTCCAGATAGAACGCATCGACATTCTCATGTGCGAACAGATACGGAGCGATAGGGTCGTAGCCGCCTTCAAAAGCGTAGGTGGAGTGGTAGTTGCCGCGGCACACGTGCGTGTTGATGACCAAATCGTCGGGCTTGCCCTCGATGGCGGCGTTGTTGAGCGCCACGCCCAGCTCGCTTACCTTTTGCAGGTCGACCGGGCTCATGCCGGTTTTGGCGACAAAATCGGTATCGCAGTAGATGCCCCAGGTGCAGTCATCAAACTGGATGTTGCGGCAGCCTGCTGCGTACAGGTCGGCGATCACCGTGCGATAAGCGGCTGAAATGGCGTCGGCAAGTTCCTCATCGGTCTTATAGACAGCGCGCAGGCTCTCCTGCTGGCCATCGCAGCGATCGAGCGTGACCTCAGAGAACGTCTGGATCGGCGCCGGAATGGTCTGGCGTGCGACCTGGCCCTCCTCCTCAAGCGCCTTGACGAACTTAAAATGCTCGACGAACGGGTGGTTCTCGCCGCTAATGGGACCGGTAACCACGGCGGTGTCGGCCGTCGTCTCCTCGTCATGGAACATATAACCCGTGCGTGAGGTGCGGCGCTCAATGCCGTTAAGGCCCCACATAAAATCGAGGTGCCAGTAGCTGCGGCGGAACTCGCCATCGGTGATCACCTGCAGGCCGGCGGCCTTCTGCTTGGCCACCAAATCGCGAATGGCATCGTCCTCGACGGCCTTAAGGCCGGAAGCGTCGAGTTTACCCGCGACATAGGCGGCACGGGCGTCCTTTACAGCCTGCGGACGAAGAAAGCTGCCGACGATATCGGCGCGAAACGGCGCGTTCGGTTGAATCGAAGTGCTCATAGATATCTCCCTTTGCATTGGTTGCTTTACTGGGACAGAGTATGAGCGCTCATATGACCATCGTAAAATATACGTTTATAACAGTTTGATATAGATGTTTCCTATATCAGTCTGGACTGTCATAAAGAGACTTGAACCGTGCGGAGCACAGCAGCCTAGATATGCTGACGAATCGCGTCGATATAGGCCCGACCGTAGCGCGTAAGCGTCGTGTTCTTGCGCGTGATGATGCCAATCTCCATGTACTCGTCCACGTCGAGCGGAATCGAGATAATGCCGGGGCCGTTGAGCTCGTGGCTGATCACGCCCGAGCATACCGTGTAGCCGTTGAGGCCCATGGCCAAATTGAACAACGTCGCACGGTCGCGCACGCGGATATTTTTGCGACGCTCGAACGTCGAGGTCAGCTCCTCGGAATAGTAAAACGAGTTGTAGCTGCCCTGCTCGTAGGACAGGAACGGGTAGTCTTCCAGATCCTCGAGCGTCACGCTGGAGCGGTCCGCCAGCGGATGGTCGGCGCAGACGAAGACATGCGGCGTGGCGCAGAAGAGTCCTTCGAACACGAGCTCGTTGGCCACCAGCATGCGCTCGATGACCTCGCGGTTATGCTCGGATAAGTACAGGATGCCCAGTTCGCTTTTCATATGCGCGACATCCTCGATAATCTCGTGAGTCTGCTCCTCGCGCAGGGTGAAGTCGTAACGCGCGGCATCGAACTCGCGGATCACGTCGACAAACGCGTTGACGGCAAAGGAATAATGCTGGCAGCTCACACTAAAGTGCGGCACCTGCTCGGATGCGCCCTTGTACTTGCCCTCGAGCAGGTCGGCCTGGTCGAGTACCTGGCGCGCATAGCCCAAGAAGGTCTCGCCTTCCTCGGACACAATGACGCCCTTGTTGGTGCGCTCAAAGATGTGCACACCCATCTCGTTTTCGAGATCGCGAATCGACGCGGTAATCGAAGGCTGCGACACAAAGAGACGGCGCGAGGCCTCGGTAATGCTGCCGCATTCGGCAACTTTGACGACATATCTGAGCTGCTGGAGCTTCATGGCTGTCTCCTTAGCTGTTCGCGAAATTCGCGTCGGCTGCACCCTCCTGACGCATAAACGGCGGCATCTCCCCCGTCGCGGCGCAGGCGGCAATCTGATGCAGAGCCCCGGCGACCGCATCATCTGCCGCGGCGCCGATATGCCAGCGCGCGGCAGCCGTGACGGCCTCATTGGCATTGGCGACTGCAACGGAGTTGGGAACGGCATCGATCATGGGCAGATCGTTATCGGAATCGCCAAATACGGCCACCTCGTCGGGCGTCAGGCCCAAGGCGCGCGCCAGCTCCAGCGCAGCGCAGCCCTTGTCCCAACCATCCGGAAGGATGTCGAACAGGCGCACTCGGTTGTTGGGAAACACAAGCGAGAGTTCCGGCACCTCAACGGCAACGCGCTCGCGTAGCTCCGCGAGCTCCTCACGCGAACGGGCACTCCAGATATTCGCCTTAAACACCGGCGCGCCATCGACGACGGGACGACACGGGGCCTCTTCGCCTTTGAGCCACGCATTGCCGCCCGACTCCATAGCGCGACGCACACGCTCGGGATTGCTCGTCACGCAATAGGCATCGTTGCCCCAAAAGTCATCGCCCAGGCTGTAGACTTTTAGAAACATATCGTCGGTCTCTTGCTCCAGATAGTCAGCCAAACGCATCAGAGCATCGTTGTCGATTGCGCGCGAAGCGACTACTTCGCCGTCGACAAACATCACCTGGCCGTTACAGAACGCACCGGTCGAAAAACACTCGGAACGGTTTTTGAACATCCAGCCCATCGCGGACGGCTGACGACCCGAAACCGGCCCAAAGTGCAGACCCGCCGCCTGCATGGCATGAACACCCTCAATGGCGTAGTCGCTGGCGCCGTCATGCCCGGCTGGAATCAGTGTATCGTCCATATCGGTCAGCACAAGTTTAATCATAAGGCCCCCATTCGTATCGGTCCTACCTATTGTAACGACCTGCCAAAATAAACCTGTCCCTTTTTGGCAGGTGCGCTAGTATAGGGAACAACAGATTCGATGCGGGAGTGCCGGCGGTGCAAACCACAAGGCTGAGAGGGCATGGGGCCCAATCCTTTGAACCTGTCAGTTAATGCTGGCGTAGGGAGCATGCCGCCTTTACAGGGGCGCTGTCTATGCACAGCGCCCCTTTTCTATGCCAAGGAGGCATGTGCAGTGATTGATTCGGAACAGCTTAAGCAACATATGGTCAAGGCCGTAGAGGAAATTCGCGCCACCAATCCGATGGCCGGCTCCATCACCAACACGGTGACGATCGACTTTGTCGCCAACGCACAGCTCGCCGTGGGCGGATCGGCCGCCATGGTCTATCTGCCCGACGAGGGCGAAGCGCTCGTTGCCGGCGGCGGCGCCATCTATCTCAACATGGGCACGCTCTTCCCTATCTACGAGCAGACGATTCCCCGCGCGGCGAAGGCGGCACACGACGCCGGCAAGCCCTGGGTGCTCGATCCGGTGGGCCTGGGTATCGGCAGCCTGCGCACCCAGCTGGTAAACGAGCTCAAGCAGTACAAGCCCGCCATCGTGCGCGGCAACGCCTCCGAGATTATCGCACTCGCCGGCCTGTGGGGTCTTGAGGGCGAGGCGGCTGATCTGAGCCGCGTGCGTGGTGTCGATACCACCGACACGGTCGACGCCGCCCGCGATGCCGCCGTGGCGCTCGCTCGCCACACCGGTGGCGCCGTTGTGGTCTCGGGCGAAGTCGACCTAATCACCGACGGCACGACGGTGGCCAAGTCTCACGGCGGCAGCCCGCTCATGTCCAAGATCACCGGCTGCGGCTGCTCGCAGGGCGGCGTGCTGGCCGTGTATGCCTGCGCCGCCGACCCGTTTACGGCAGCCGTCTGCGGCACCGCCGTCTACAACGTGGCCGGCACGCGTGCCGCCGCTGTCGCCGACGCCCCGGCAAGCTTTAAGGTCGCCTTTATCGACGAGCTCTACCGCGCAACCGCCCAAGACATCGCCGATAACCGACTCGAGCTCGAGGAGGCATAGGCCATGTCCGAGCCCGCAACCAATGCCGGCATGAACACGCTCGTCGCCGTGGCCATCGCCCCGTGCGGCACCGGCGATGAGCTATCCGCCGAGGTCGCCGAGGTCGTGCGTGTCATTCGCGAGAGCGGCCTGCCCAACCGCACCACCTCCATGTTCACCGAAATCGAGGGCGACTGGGACGAGGTCATGCAGGTCGTGCGCGACGCAACCTTTGTGTTGGCGAGCAAGGGCATCCGCACCGAAGTCGTGCTCAAAGCCGATATTCGACCCGGATTTACCGACACCATGACCGGCAAACTCGAGCGCATGGAAGCACAGATCAAAAAGCAGGAGGAAGCACGATGAGCATCCGCGACAACCTTGATATCTCGGCCTATCTGGTACTCGGCCCCGAAAACACGCTCGGGCGCCCCGTGGGCGATGTGGTGGCCCAGGCGCTCGACGCCGGCTTTACCTGCATCCAGGTGCGCTCCAAGGTGGCAAGCGCCCGCGAGATCATTGCGCTGACCGGCGACGCCGCGCAGGCAATCGCTCAGGCCGGCAAGACCGGTCAGGTCGCCTTGCTGATCGACGACCGTCTGGACTGTGTGCTTGCCGCGCGCGAGCAGGGTATTGCTGTCGACGGTGTGCACGTGGGCCAAAGCGATATTCCCGTCGAGGTCTGTCGCAAGTTGCTGGGCCCCGACGCCATCGTGGGCCTTTCGGCCCGTTGCGAGGAGATGCTCGAGTACGTCAAGACCGCCGATATGAGTTTGGTCGACTACCTTGGCATCGGCCCACTCCACGAGACCGAGACCAAGCGCGACTGCGGACGCGCGGCCGACGGCTCTATCATCACCAAGAGCTTTGAGGACCTGGCCGCGCTCCATGCGGCAAGCCCCGTGCCCATCGTGGTGGGCGGCGGCGTCAAGACGGCCGACCTTCCGCAGCTCAAGGCTACCGGCGTCGACGGCTTCTTTGTGGTGAGTGCCGTCTGCAGCGCCGATGACCCCTACGCCGCGGCCAAGGAGCTCGTAGACACCTGGCAGCAGGCATAGGCATAAGCCGAGCAGTTGCTCCGCGGCCCCATAACTTCAGCAATGGAAAACGCATCCCAGTTTGGACGTCCATTCTGGGATGCGCTTTCCGCTGAGCACGCGGCAGTTTGCCCTACTCTGCCAGATATGCCTCCAGTGCCGGCAAGGTCGCCTCCGCATCGCGGCGACCAATCTGGTAGATGCGTTCAAGTTCATCGGGCTCGCGACACAGCGACGGCACCTTCACCGATTCGCTCGGCCGCACCACAAAGATCTCGCCGGCAGCCTCGCGACGTGCCAGGTCATCGAGCGTGGTATTGTAGACCTCATGCCGATGCTCAAGCGCTGCGACAAACTCCGGATAGTGACGGAACACGCGTCGCAGCATGGGCATCACGCTGTTGGGCTGCTTCACAAAGCCCGCTGGCTGCGTGAGTACCACGATATTGCGGTCATACCCCTGCGCAAACAGCCATGCGCTGGGAATAGAATCAGCCACGCCACCATCCAGATACTTATGCCCGTCAATAGCAACGGGACGCGTCGCCACGGGAATTGCCGACGACGCCCGGATCCACTCGATATCGCGCTCGTCGCCATACGGCAGATCGTGATAGACGGCCTTGCCCGTCTCGATATCGGTACACACGCACGTAAACCGCATGGGGCAGGCGCGATATGTCTCCAAATCGATGGGATCGCGCTCGATGGGCACCTCGTGATAGGCAAAATCGGCATTGAACATGTCGCCGGTTCGCAACCAGCTCGTCACGCTCGCATAGCGCTTATCGGCACAATAGGCTTTGTTGTAGCGAATGGCGCGGCCGATCTGGCGCGATTTAAAGTTGTAGCCAAACGCCGCGCCCGCCGAGACACCCACCATATGGTCGCAAGTTAAGCCATGCTCCATCCATACGTCGAGCACGCCCGCCGTATACATGCCGCGGTAGCCGCCTCCCTCGAGTGCCAGCCCCACCGTGCGCGTCGTATTTGACTGTGCCATGCGACCATCTCCGTCCCCGCAAATTCAAACGGAACAAGTATACCCGTCAACATATATCGTCTCAGTCGCATTTTCATCGAACATCGCATCGTCGCGCCACCGCCTGTCGAACAATAGCCGCCCACAGCATGTGCACCCATATCCCCGCACTCGAGGAAAGCGGCTTTATGGTGACGCTCGACAAGCACATTTGGCAGATTGCGCCCGTCGACGGCGATCAAGGCCGCAGCACGCAGATCATTTCATCGATGCTCGAGATGGCGCAGTCGCTCCATCTGCCCGTTGTAATCGAAGGCATCGAGACAAATGAGCAGGCGAACATGCTGCGCCACATGGGCGCCCGCTACGCTCAGGGCTTCCTCTACTACCGCCCCATGCAGGCAAATGATTTTGAGGCATTGCTCGATGGTGGCAATAACAACTGATACGCTCGCGCGCAAAACGCCACCGTCGAAGGGGGTATTTGTCTCCATTAGCTAACTTATATCCCCAATTCAAACCAAATTGGGGATATGATACAAACCGTTGTTCCGCCCAAGGAGGTTATCCATCATGAACGAGTCATATCGCCTGGGCGAGCAATCGATTATTACCTATCTTCAGCGACTTGCGAATGGCGTATCGACCGCCGAACTCGATGTTGCCGCGCTGCCTGCTGAGCTACGCGCTGTTGGTGAGCAGCTGCAAAAGACGCATGCCATCCTGCAACAAGAGCGCCAGCTGCTTGAGCGCAACGCCTATATCGATCCGCTCACCAACTTGGGCAACCGCAACGGATTTGACCGTCACGTCGAGCAACTCTGGCGCAAAGGCGACCCCTTCACCTGCGCCTATATTGACATCGACCATCTCAAGCATTGTAACGATAGGTTTGGCCACGCCGAAGGCAACCGCTATATTCTGAGCATCTGCCGCACGCTCTCCGAAACCATGGAGCACGATGAGATGCTGTTCCGTATCGGTGGAGACGAGTTTGTGCTTATCTCGCCCTCCGCAAACGAAACCGAACTCGAGCAGCGCTTGGAGCAGGTACGTTCCGGGCTGATCGAGGCGAGCTCGGGCGGCAAGGCGCCCATGATCGGCAGCTTTAGCTTTGGCTGCTCGCGCGTCGATCCACTTGCCGGCGACACGCGTCGCCAGATGACGATGGATGCCGATCGCAAGATGTATCGCTATAAGCTTATGCATCGTGTGCAGCAACCGAAAGACGATGACGCCCCGCAACGCCCAATCGTCGATCAGCTTCCCTGCAACGACCGCGTATTCCAAGCGATCTCCATGAGCTCCGAGACGCGCTATCCGTTCATCCTTAACCTCGATACGGGCGAATCGCAATGGTCGGTTAACGCCGTGCGCGATTTTGACCTGCCCTCCCAGCACCCTTTTAACTCACTCGACATGTGGCTCGCCCGCGTTCATCCCGAGGACCGCGACAACGTACGCGCCGAGCTCGACATGGTGATAAACGGCACGTGGCACTTCCACTACATGCAGTATCGCGTAATGGATGCCACCGGAAAATACGTGCTTTGCGATTGCACAGGCTACCGCTTGGACGGCACCGATACCGAGCCCAGCATGTATGTGGGCATTATCGTCAACCGAAGCCTAGCGGATACGACCGATTCCGTAACCGGTCTGGGCGATATTCACGCCCTGGTCAACGCCATTGGCGAAATGCGTCGCGTGGCGCGCGAGGCAGGCTTTATTGCCATTAAGGTCGACGATATCGCCGAGGTCAATGCCCGCTTTGGATTCGATGCAGGCGACCGCGTTTTGGCAGAATGTGCCGCCTGTCTGGTGGAATGCTCGCGCGGTAAGGGTCGTATGTTCCGCTCGACGGGGCCGATGTTCGTGGCTCTTTTCGACGACTTTGATCCCGAAGAAACCGATGCGATTGCAGAGGAAATCGAGCGGTTCCTGGGTTCGCCCGTGCTCTTTGGCCCATTTGAATATCAGCCACCCATTCGCGTGGCCACGCTCCATCTGGACGGCGTCGACCGTCAGCCCGTTTCCATCTTGAACGAGCTCAAAGCGTTGCTCGGAAAAGCCGTGCAGGTGCCAGGCACCAAACTGGATTAGCGCCGCGCCCGCGCCGCCTCCCCCCATCGTGCGATAATCCTCTGCAGAAGTCACCAAAAGCAGAGGGAGTTTGTGATGAAGGTTCTTTTGGTCAATGGCAGCCCCAAGGCAAACGGCAACACCGCCCGCGCACTCGCCGAGGTCGCCGAGCAGCTCAATACCGAAGGCATTGATACCGAGGTGTTTCAGCTGGGCGCCAAGCCCATTCGCGATTGCATCGGTTGCGGCCAGTGCGGCAAGCTTGGCGGTCGCTGCACCTTTGACGACGACGTGGTGAACGAGCTCATCGCTGCCGCCGAGCAGGCAGACGGCTTTGTTTTTGGCTCGCCCGTCTACTATGCGCACCCCAGCGGCCGCATCCTTTCGGCCCTCGATCGCGCCTTCTATGCCGGCAGCAAGGCCTTTGCACACAAGCCGGGCGCTGCCGTCGCCGTCGCCCGTCGCGGCGGTACGTCGACGACCTTCGACGTGCTCAACAAGTACTTCACCATCAACCAGATGCCCGTGGTTGCCTCAACGTACTGGAACAACGTGTTTGGCGCCATGCCGGGCGAGGCCACCCAGGACGCCGAGGGCCTGGCCACCATGCGAAACATCGGCAAGAACATGGCCTGGCTCCTTCGTTGCATCGAGGCAGGAAAAGCCGTCGGCATCGAAGCCCCCGAAGCCGATCGCGAGCGCACCAACTTCATCAGGTAGAACGGCGGAACATGAATATCCAGATTTTTGGCACCAAAAAGTCTTTCGACACCAAGAAGGCGCAGCGTTATTTTAAGGAGCGCCGCATTAAGGTGCAGTTTATCGACCTTAAGGAAAAGGAGATGAGCAAGGGCGAGCTCACGAGCGTGATGCAGGCGGTCGGCGGTATCGACAAGCTGCTCAACCCCAAGGCCAAGGACGAAGAGACGCTCGCGCTCATCCAGCACCTCACCCCCAGCCAGCGCTTCGACAAGTTGCTCGAGAACCAGCAGGTTCTAGCCGAACCCATCGTGCGTAACGGCAAAAAGGCCACCGTCGGTTATTGCCCCGATGTATGGGGAGCCTGGGAGTAGCCTGTGTTATTTGCCAGCGCGTGGGTATAAGAGCAGGCGTTTGGCATATGATTCAACTGTAAGCCATGTCTAACAAAGGAGGGCACATGCCCAACAAACCCGTGAAAATCATCATGCTTACCGGATACCTCGGTGCCGGCAAGACCACGCTGCTCAACCACATCCTCGCTAACGATGGCGGTATCCGCGCCGCCGTAATCGTCAACGATATCGGCGAGATCAATGTGGACGCCAGCCTCATCGCCGACGGCGGCCTTTCCGAGACCGACGACCTCATCCCGCTCACCAACGGCTGCATCTGCTGCACGCTTTCGGATGACCTGGCCAACCAGCTGCAGGGCATCGCCGATTCGGGCAACTTCGATTACATCATCATCGAGGCCTCGGGCATTTGCGAGCCCATCCCCATCGCCTACACCATCTCGAGCTTCTGCGACGAGGCCAAGGTGGGCGGCGAGCCTAAGCTCGCGCTCGACAACATCGTGGCCGTGGTCGACTGTGCCCGCATGTACGACGAGTTCAACGGCGGTCGCGACCTGCTGGCTGAGGATATCGACGAGGACGACATCGAGAGCCTGCTCATCCAGCAGATCGAGTTCTGCTCCACGCTAATCCTCAACAAGACCGATACCGTGAGCCCTGAGCAGATCGCCGAGCTCAAGGCCATCGTGCGCAGCCTGCAGAAGGACGCCGTGATCGTCGAGGCCCAAAACGGAGAGGTTCCTATGGAGGAGCTGCTCGACACCGACCGCTTTGACTTTATGCGCGCCTACAACTCCGCCGCCTGGATCGAGGCCATGGAGCATCCCGAGGAGCACGACGACCCCGAGGTGCTCGAGTACGACATCGAGACCTTTGTGTACTCGCGCCGCAAGCCGTTTGACCTGCAGAAGTTCACCGATTTTGTTGAGCAGGAGTGGCCCGACGAGGTCATCCGCGTCAAGGGCCCGCTGTGGCAGACCGGCGATCCGGACATGTGCTACATGTTCGAGCAGGCCGGCCACCAGATGCGCCTGATGGAGAACGGCCTGTTTGTCGACTCGGCGCCCGAGGGCGAGAAGCAGAAGATCATCGACGAGAACCCCGAAATCATGCAGATTTGGGACGACGAGACGGGCGACCGCATGACGAGCCTGTGCATCATCGGCCGTCACATGGACAAGGATGCGCTCATCGCCTCCCTCGATGCCTGCCTGACCGACTGGCACCGCGCCTAGGTTTATCCAAGCGGGCATTTTTCCGCCTACACAACCGCCAAACCACCACGAAGGTGCCCTTCGTGGTGGTTTTTCGTTCTGAGCCAAGGAGATTCATGTTCAATATCGTGCTGTACGCACCCGAGATTCCGGCCAATACGGGCAATATCGGCCGCACCTGCGTGGTTACCGGTGCCCGCCTGCATCTGGTGGAGCCGCTGGGGTTTTCGCTCGACGACAAGACGGTGCGTCGTGCCGGACTTGGCTACTGGCAAAACTTGGACGTGACGACCTATGCCGGCTGGGAGGATTTCCTTGCGCGCAACGGCCTCTCCCCTGCCGACGAGCGCCTGCATCTGCTGACCAAAAAGGCGCGCAGAACCTATGCGCAGAGTACCTACCGCGATGGCGACTACTTGGTCTTTGGCAGCGAGAGCTCGGGCATTCCCGAGCCACTGCTTGCCGCGGCGCCCGAGCGCTGCGAGCGCATCCCGATGCTGCGCGATTGCGACTCACTCGATAACGCCGAGGCCTGGGAAGCCCACGAGAAATCGCTGGGACATACCGAGGACGGCCACGAGGCCATCCTTCGGCAGGATATCTGCGGCAACTTCGTCAATCCCGACGACTACCGCATCAGCGCCCTCAACCTTTCCAACAGCGCCGCCATCGTCCTCTACGAAGCCCTGCGCCAGACAGACTTTCCGAGAATGTGACAAAGGGACTGTCTCGTTGTCATATCGGACAATTGTCACATTGACACCCTTCAAACGAGATCAGAGATGCCCGCTATTGCAACGTAAGGCATCGCGATAGCGGGCATTCAGCTGAATCAGTAATTTGATTTCAAAGGTAGATATTAATCTTCGAATTCGACATTGACCCTTACGTCTGGACCACAGAACGTCGACACCTGCTTTTTCACCAGTTTTACTGCACGTTCATCAGATTTTTCCAGCATGCCACTTTCTTGAACCTTTTGCCTCTGGTCCTTATCAGCCTGCTGAAGCAATTTATTTAAATCGTCCGTACTGACCTGATTCCAATTAAGAAAACCATTGTCCTCAACGTATTTTTTAAGCGAGTTCGGATCCGTTGACAACGTCACGATCTCGGAATGCGGAAGCGTAACATTAACAGATTTTATTACCGACTCGTTGTTTTTCGAACGATGGACTTTGACCTTCAGGTTCTCATCGTCTACGTTCAAGCCGATATCCGCCTTACCATCGATGGTCGCTACATATCGCTTAGTAGTAAATGGGTTGTTAAAACCAAACGGATTCCCCGCATCGTCAATATATAGAACCTGAGTAAAATCGTATTCGTAGGTAAGCAACTTCGTTACCGGCTTAATTTCTTCCCGAATCGAATCATCGCTTATAACGGTCTGATCGCGCGTCAACCACAGGTACACGCAGCCGCCGCAAGCTGCAATCAAGCCTAACGCCAATAGGGCGACAATTATCTTCTGGCCAATTGTTTTAAACGGATTGGAAACGCTCATTTAGCCCTTGTCCTCCAGTTGTCCTCAGGGTAATTACGGACTCAATTCATTTATATTGGGTTTTGATGTCAACCAATTCAGAAAGGAAGGACTTAAATCCAACATAATATAAATACACATTCATACGTTAATTTAATACCTATTCTGCTGCACGTAACTTTAGAAAGATTGGGGCACAGACCATAGGCCGGCACCCCAATCCATACATAGGCATCATAACGCGTTGATCATTCGATCATATGCCCACGTTAATCAACTGAAACGCTGACGTCCATCCGCTGATCTCGGTCGCTATATCCGATCATCAGTTCCCGTCCCTTTTTATCCTTTGCGCAAAAACTGCTGTCATACGAATATTCGATGTCCTTGTATCCCTTTTTCTTGCAAGCTTTGATGTATTTGTCGTACCCATCATGATCGATGCCAAATGCGACAAACGAAAGGCAGTCTTTTTCGTCTAACGACGTATAAACGATAGGGCAGTCAGGCTTCGGCAAGGATTTTGCAAGGGCTTTTGTTGGCCAGTCATACGCCTTGACACCGCCCTTTGATGAAGTCGTATAGGTTTTCGACTTGAAACTATAGTACTCGAGATATATCTTTCCATCGCCGCCTAGATAGGCAATAGTCGCCACTGAAGGCTCCATCAGGTCATATTGATTCTGCTGGGCATTGGCGACATAGTCACCATGGGTAATGCACGGAACGCTATCAACCGATTCTCGCTTCTCGACGATTCGCTGGCTATCCGCCGTTATTTTCAGCGTTGAATAATCGTGCGCAGCCTCTTCCTCATCAAAAACGTCAGTAAACAGAAGTTTCTGTTCGTCGGTCAACTCCCCTTTCGGCTCAAACTGAATAGTGAACTGAGCAATATCGAAGCTCGATTTATTGTCATATTCAAATGTCATCATCTCGACGCCATCAACAACGCCTTCTGAGACACTCCAATTTAGTTGATCGATTTTTACTGAATCCTTCTTACCTGGCTTTGGCTTCTTTCCGCTTTTCTTAGTCGCTGCAAATGCGCATGTCGGACTCCAGCCGCGACCCGTAATTCCGAGTGGTAGAGAAATGCCGATTAGCGCCGCCGCGCTAAAAGCCAGAACTGCCGTAAATAACTTTTTCTTCATTACATATCCCTTGGTAGTCGTTTAACCTCCCTCTCGTCAAATAGCAGACGAATTGGCGACGCAGTGGCACTATTTGATTCAAGGGCGTGAACTGGATAAACATCGAGGGAAGGAGTGGGCCCTGTGCAATAAACTCCCCTCGTCAAAATGTCTAGCTAAAGAGGACGGGCAGACGGCGAACGGTCATATCCGTTCGCGTCCGCCCGTCTCCAACGATCAAACGTCGATGCGCTAACGTTCAAAAGCATTGCGGCCTCTTGTCTCGTAACCTCACCTCCTTCGAATGATTTGATGACATCGCGGTAGCTATCCGGACGTTCGAGCGTCGGTCTCCCAAATCTCACACCCCGCAGACGCGCCGACGCGATACCCTCCGCCTGGCGCTGCTTTATGTTTTCGCGCTCCACCTGAGCCACGTAGCTCAAAACCTGAAGCACTAGATCGGCAATAAAAGTCCCCGTAATTCCATTGGGTTGTTCGCGTGTATCAAGCAATGGCATATCGAGCACCACGATGGCAACGCGTTTGTCCGTCGTTAGGCGACGCCATTCATCGATAACTTCACGGTAGTCGCGACCCAATCGATCGATACTCTTAATCACCAGAACGTCCCCTTCGCGCAGACGACGAAGAAGACGCCGGTACTGAGGACGCCTGAAGTCCTTTCCACTCGCTTTGTCAGCATAGATCAAATTCGTTTGGACCGGAAACTGCTCCAGCGCATCCAGTTGGCGATCCAGGTTCTGATCTGCTGACGAAACTCGAGCATACCCATAGATTCTGTTTTTCATAATTGCCCCTATCAGCCGCACGATGGCAGCTTCAGCTCATCTGAGAGCCCACTCACAATAGGGCGTGCAAATTTCGCGAATGGGTTGAACCCATTTTCGGGCTCCAACGTAAGCTATTCAAGCACCGCTTCGATAACGCACGGCGCCAACCTTATGCTTTGAAATGAAATTAATCGTTTTTAATTGAGATTAACTAGAATAAAATGAAATTAACCCGAGACGCTAAAGGAGGGCATTGTGGAATACCTCGAAAACCCGTTTACCCCCAGTTTTGGTGAGGTTCCTGCCCATCTCGCTGGCAGACAGCAGATTATTCGGGATTTGGACCGTGCCTTCTTGAGCCAGCGCAGGCGCCCAGAATTGACCTCGATCTTCTCAGGCGCGCGTGGAACCGGTAAAACCGCTCTCATGTCGTCGCTCGCGACAAGGGCGGAATCCCACGGCTGGATAGCCGTAAAGACGACCGCGCTCCCGGGAATGCTTGAGGAAATCGAGTTCGGGACGAAACGCGCCGCAGCCCATCTCATCGAATCGTCCAACCACTTCGAAGTCACCGGTCTCGGAATTGCACCGCTCGGCAGCATCGAGGTCAATCGCGTTCACGATGCCTCAACCTGGCGTTATCGCATGAGCGACATCATCGACCAGCTCAACGAGGCGGGCACCGGTCTGCTCGTCACGGTTGACGAGGTGGACCCGACACTCGACGAGATGATTCAGCTCGCAGCGACGTATCAGCACTTTGTGACCGATGGGAAACGCGTCGCCCTGCTCATGGCGGGACTTCCCAACAATGTCTCGACGTTGCTGAACCACAAGACGGTCTCGTTCCTTCGCCGCGCCCAACAATATCATCTGGGTCGCATTGCCGACTATGACGTACGCGAGGCCTTGATTCGCACAATCCAGGAAAACGATCGCCTGGCAGATGCTGAGGGAATCGATAGAGCCGTTCGCTCGATCTCTGGTTTTCCCTTCCTATTGCAACTCGTAGGCTACCGTGCCTGGGATCTCACAAGCGATTCGAAGGAAATCTCGTCACGCGACTTTGACCTGGGAATCAAAATCGCGCGCGATGAGATGGACGACCGAATCCTCGCGGCAACCTATCGGGAACTCACTGCAGAGGGCAAGCGATTCCTCATCGCCATGCTCGATGACGAGGAAGAGTCCACCACCGCTGACCTTGTCGAGCGCCTTAAGCGTTCGCCGCAGCAGGTCTCCCGCTACCGACGCCGCATGATAGACGCCGGCATCATCGGGGAGCGAGGACGAGGGCTCGTCGCATTTGAATTGCCATTCTTCCGCGACTATCTCGCAGCTCAATGCGTGAAATAGGCATCAATGAGGCAAAGGGACTGTCCCTTTGCCTCATTGTCTATAGATAGCGGCCGGTGATGCTTGCGGAGCAAACTGCGATGTCGCCCGGAGTGCCGGCGCAGACGATTTGCCCGCCGGCGTCGCCACCGCCCGGGCCCATGTCGATTACGTAATCGGCGTTACGGATAAGGTCGAGATCGTGTTCGATCACGATAACCGTGGCGCCCTTGGCAACGAGACCGTCGAACACGCTCAGCAACACCTGAACATCGAGCGGATGTAGTCCGATCGTGGGCTCGTCAAATACGAATACGGCATCATCCTGCACGCGGCCCATCTCACTCGCGAGCTTAAGGCGCTGTGCCTCACCGCCCGAAAGCGCCGGTGTGGGCTCGCCAAGCGTGAGATAACCCAGGCCCAGGTCGTGCAAGGTCTGCAAGCGCACCTGAACTTTCTTGAGTCCCACCGTAGCGTCGAGTGCCTCGTCCACGCTCATATCCATAAGCTGCGGCAACGTAAGCAGACTGCCATCCTTGCCTTCGCGATGGATATGCGAGGCGGCCTCGGCGTAGCGCGAGCCACGGCATGCCGGGCAGACGATCTCGACGTCGGGCAGAAACTGCACGTCAAGCGATATCGAGCCCGTGCCGTCGCACGTAGGGCAGCGCAGGGCACCGGTGTTGTAGCTAAAGGCGCCCGCCTTATATCCCGCCGCCTTGGCCTCGGGCGTACGTGCAAAGGCGCGGCGCAGCTCGTCATGAATGTCGGCATAGGTCGCCACCGTCGAGCGCACGTTGGCACCGATGGGCGTGGCGTCAATCAGGTTGGCACGGGCAATGCCCTCGGCATCGACCCAACGCACGTGCCCCGGCAAGCGTTCGCCGGCTGCCTGCGCCTTGAGCGCCGGGATGAGCGTCTCGAGCACCAACGTCGTCTTGCCCGAACCCGAAACGCCCGTCACCGCGACAAGGCGGCCGCGCGGGATATCGACTTCGAGCGGTTTGACGGTATGGATGGCCTCGGTTGCCATGCGGATATGGCCCTGGTCGAACATTTCCTCATCAGTCACCTGCGGACGCAAGCGCTTGGACTCTGAGCGCAAAAACGGCGCGATGCGACTGCCCTGCGATTGCTCGACCTCGTCTACCGTACCAGCGGCGATCACATTGCCGCCGCCTGCTCCGGCAACGGGACCCATCTCGACCAGATAGTCGGCATCCGCCAGTACGCGCGTATCGTGGTCGACAACAACCACGGTGTTACCGTCATCCACCAGATCTCGCATCACGCCTACCAGGCCGTCGACATTGGCAGGATGCAAGCCGATCGAAGGCTCGTCCAGCACATAAAGCACGCCTGTCGATCGGTTACGCACCACGCGAGCAAGCTGCACGCGTTGGCGCTCACCCGTGGAAAGCGTGGCGCCGGCGCGGTCGAGTGAAAGGTAATCGAGACCCAAGTCGACCAGACGACGGGCCGCGCTCAAAAACGAATCGCAGATATCCGTCGCCATGGGCCGCATCTCGGGCGGCAAGAATGCGGGCACCCCGCGCACCCACTCAATCGCCTCGCCCAGCGTCATAGCCGCCGCCTGCGCCAGATTGATACCGCGCACCTGGGGCTGGCGCGCAGCCTCGGAGAGACGCGTGCCGCCGCAATCGCGGCATGGGCCCTCGCGCAAAAAGCGCGCAACGCGTTTTAAGCCCTTATCGTCCTTGACCTTGGCGAGCGCATTCTCGACGGTATAGACGGCGTTGTAATAGGTAAAGTCGAGTGGCGTAGCGCCCTCGCCGTTTTTGGGCACGTAGAGGATGTGCTTCTTAACCGCCGGACCATGAAACACGATGTCGCGCTCTTGAGGCGTGAGCTGGTTAAACGGCACGTCGGTGCGCACGCCCATCTCGCCGGCCACCTGCTTCATCAGATCCCACATGAGCGTACCCCAGGGAAGCACCGCGCCCTCGTTGATAGTCTTTGACTCGTCGGGCACCAGGCTCGCTTCGTCCACCTCGCGCATGACACCAGTGCCGCCACAGGTGGGGCATGCACCGCCGCTATTGAAAGCCAAATCCTCGGCACTCGGCGCATAGAACTCGCGACCGCATGTCGAACACGTGAGCGACAGGCCCGCAGCCACGTTAAGGCTCGGCTCCACGCGTGCCCCGCAATGCGGGCACACGTGATGGGCGCAACGGCTAAAGAGCAGACGCAGGCTGTTGTTGAGCTCGGTCATGGTGCCAAAAGTGGACCGCACGCCCGGCACGCTGGGGCGCTGATGCAATGCGAGCGCGGCCGGCACGTGCAGTACCTCGTCCACCTGGGCGTGTTCGGCCTGCGTCAGACGGCGGCGGGTATAAGTGCTGAGCGCCTCCAGGTAGCGGCGCGAGCCCTCGGCATAAAGAACTCCCAGCGCCAGCGAACTCTTACCCGAACCCGACACGCCGGCAATACCCACCAGCTTTCCCAGCGGAATATCGATATCGATGTCCTTGAGGTTATGGACGCGCGCGCCACGTACCTCGATAGCTTGCGGGCTCATCTTCTGTTCCGTCACCTTTATCACCCTACTCATGCCATAAAACTCGATCGCGAACGTACGCGCCCAGCATGGGCACGGTAAACCGGACGAGGCCGTATCCGGCAGCCTCGATGACGCGCTCGCGAATCAGGCTTGCGCGATATTTACTCGCCCAGCTCTGGGTACGATCACAACGCTCAATGATATCCGCCATGCGCGTCGGTTTGTTCTCGTCAACCGCCATAGCCTCGATAAAAAGGCGCTGTGGACTGCGCAGCCCGTAATACAGGGGCGCGTCAACCGCTTCGTAGAACTCGGAGACGGCATCCGCATGGCCATCCTCGACATCGCGCCTTTCGATGACCTGCGAGCCACGCCGGACAGCAGACCGCCACATGTAATATCCCACCAGCTGAACCATGTAGGGATGCCCCATGCTCTTGCGCGCCGCAAGGTCCGCCGTCTCCGCGTCAACGTAAAGACCAGCGTCTTTGACCGTCTGGATATACGAATCGCGCACCTTGGGCAAAGATATCGCCCCCAACGTACGCTGCTGGGCACGCCGCAAAAACGTCACGCTCGGCTCTTCGAGCAAGTCATCAACCATACTGGGCAAGCCGGCGAACGCCAGCGCAAGACCGCGCTGGTCGCTATCGGGCAAGCCCGTGGCATCTTGATCTCCGAGCACCTGCTGATAGAGAACGGCAAGAGCCGCCAGTTCCTCGATAGACGCCGATTGCGCCTCGTCAATCGCAAACAGTATGCCCTTGCCTGGACCGAGCCTCTTGAGGCGCTCGTTGACCAGCCCTCGCAACGTCTCGCTCTTTGCCCGCGCCGCCTCGACCGACATCCGGCCAAACGACGGACCGAACTCCATTGACGTCACAACGGGTTTATTCGAGCGAAGCGCGTCGGCCAAGCGGTCGCATAAGCCAAGCGAAGCGGAATCGGAGACAACCGCCCATCCGCGCTCATTGGCTAGACGTTGCAGCTCCCGTAGGAGAACCGTCTTGCCGCAGCCGCGGTTTCCCGTAATGAGCATGAGCCTACCCGGCGCTCCGGCGCCGTTATCGAGCCCTTCCTCGAAATCTTCGATGACCGACTCGCGGCCGATGAGTATCGGAGGCCGCTTGCCAGCCGTAGGCTTAAAGGGATTTGGATTCATGTCGGCCTCCTCGGATTGGCAAACCTTGGCAATAGTTATACCAACTTATACCGAGTTATACCAATAGTATATGACAAAGGAGCTGCCCCTTTGTCATATGTGACCGAAAAACTCGGCGTCTGCTGCTCGCCAGGGGCGGAAGGTGGCGGGATCGATCTTTACGTGCGCCGCGGCGGGCACGTCGTACCATTTGACCGTGTAACCGGCGCCGTGAGAGCAAAAGACCGAGTCGGGCGTGTTGGGCAGATCGGCCTCGGGCTCATAGGCGGCCGTCTCGATTACGCGCTCGGCATCATGGCAAGCCGCATAGCCGGCAAACTCTAGGTACAGATGTCCGCGACCACTCGTGTAGGCAGCCACCTCTAGCGCGTAATTCTGCACTTCGGATGCCGGCACGCGACCCACAAGCTTCGCCCGGTCTCCCGCCATCGTCGGCGGCTCGTACTCGGCACCCATGCGCGTGGCATCCGAGAGCGCCCGGCCCACGCACTCCCCCGGCACCTCGAGCTCAAAGTGGTACCACGGCTCCAGCAACACGGCCGCGCCGGCCTCACGCGCCTGCATCAAACCCTGACGAATCGCGCGGTACGTGGCCTGGCGAAAGTCGCCGCCCTCGGTGTGCTTGGCATGAGCGCGGCCACCCGTGAGCGTAATGCGAATATCGGTGATGGGCGAGCCGGTCAGCACGCCCAAGTGATCGCGCTCCATGGCGTTGGTGAGTGCCAAACGCTGCCAGTTAAGATCGAGCTCATCGGTCGAGGTCACGGTGCCAAACTGCACGCCCGAACCCGCTGGCAACGGCTCCAGACGCAGGTGCACCTCGGCATAGTGGCGCAGTGGCTCAAAGTGGCCCACGCCCTCAACCGGCTGCGAAATAGTCTCCTTATAGAGAATGCCGCCGGGCTCAAACGCAATCGAAAGACCGAAGCGATCGGCCAGCACCCGCTGCACGACCTCGAGCTGCACCGCCCCCATGAGCTGCAGATGTATTTGTTCAAGATGCGTATTCCAGTTTACGCCGAGCATGGGATCCTCGTCCGCCAGCTCAGTCAGTGCTTTGAACACCGTATGGACATCGTGCTCGTTCGGCAGCACCGTATAGGTGAGGACCGGCGCAATGACGGGCGCATCGCCCGCGGGCTCCGCGCCCAGGGCGTCCCCTGGGCGAACGTGCGCAAGACCCGTCACGGCGCAGATGCCACCAGCGGCAACTTCCCGGGCAAGCTCGTATTTCTCGCCGTTATAGATGCGCACCTGGTCGATCTTTTGCTCCCATGCCTCGGCACCGGAACGTCCGTCAATCATCTGCTTGGCATGCAGCGTGCCGCCGGTCACTTTAACCCAAGCCAAGCGCTCGCCACGATCCCCGCGGCTGACACGATAGACGCGCGCGGCAAACTCAGGAAGCCATGCCTGTTCACGCATCAGCGCGCATATGCCGTCCAGCAGCTCGTCCACGCCTTGGTCCTTGAGCGCCGAGCCGGCAAAACAGGGAAAGAGCTTGCGCTCGGCAACCATGCGCGACAGCGTCGCGACGGAAAGCTCACCCGTCTCGAGAAACTCGTCGAGCGCCACCTCGTCTAACGCAGCGGCGTCTTCCTGAACGGCACCGCCCGCCAGCAGTTCGTTGGCATCCAGGCAGCCCTCGGAAAGACGCTGCCCAAGCTGTGCCAGCAAAACATCGCGGCCGGGATTCTCCAAATCGATCTTGTTGATGAAGATGAACGTCGGGATGTCATAGCGCGCAAGCAGGCGCCACAGGGTTTCGGTGTGCCCCTGTACGCCATCGTTGGCGCCTACCACCAGAATCGCGTAGTCCAGGGCACGCAGCGTGCGCTCCGCCTCGGCAGAAAAATCGACATGGCCGGGAGCGTCCACGAGCATAACGTGGGTGTCACCATGGTCGAGCACAGCCTGCGACGAGAAGATCGTGATACCGCGCTCACGCTCAATCTCGTTCGTATCCAGATGCGAGTCGCCATCGTCAACGCGGCCGCGCTTGCGAATGCGGCCCGCGTTAAACAGCATGGCCTCGGCCAGCGTGGTCTTGCCGGCATCGACATGCGCCAAGATTCCAGCGACCGCTTGCTTCGACATGGCTCTCCTCTTATTGCAAGCCCATCGCACGCGGCAACGGGCACCCTCGTTCCACACTGGATGATACAATTTACGGGCCGGCGGGCGAAGCGGGCCCTATCCCCCGACCGAGCTCATCGCCCCGCGTTGCCGCGCGGCGATTTTCGTAGGTTCGCGCCTTGCGAAAGCCGGCACCTCCCCTTTTTGTCTGCCCGGGTTCATCTGGGGCAGTAACAACGCGAGCCCCACAACAACGCGTTTTACCAAAAATGGCCCCACTCGGGGCCATTTTCATTTCGGTGAAACGCTGGTATGTGACTCGGCCTTTATGCCTCGCGCAGCCAATCAAACGCGACGCGCGGCGTACCGTCCGACACATATACGATACCGGCGCGCTTAAACCCGGCCTTGGCAATGGCTCCCTGCATGGGCAGGTTGTCCTGATGCGTGTCGATACGCAGGTGATCGGCACGCTCTTTGGCAAAGGCAAACATCGCAGCCGCGATACCGTGTACGGCGCCATCGGACGCCACACGGTGCAGCACGGCGTACGGAGTGTCACTGCGCCATTGACCATCCTCAATTACGTCATAGCACCCGTCCGGGCCCGGTAAAAAGGCAAACGTCGCTACCACGCGACCGTCGACTTCGCACACATAGCTGCCACCGGCGGCGATATCGGCAGCCAGCTGCTCGGCAGAAGGCGTGCCCTCGGGCCATTGCGTGGCGTTGCCATGCGCGCGCATAAAGGCGCGGGCAGCGTCGTAGATAGCCATGACGGCGGGAATGTCGGTATCGAGGGTTTTTCTGATCATCACGCGGCGGCCTCACGTTTATTGGTATCACTTTGATTGAGCAATGATACCAGCGTTTGAAGAGGGGCGCGAAGCAGATGGGAAGCAAAAAGCGAGCCGCCTGGTCAAAGGCCAAAAGCGAGTTTTTGGGCGCTGCCACCGGCGGCGATATGAGCGACCTGTTTGCGCGCGAGGACGAGCGTCGCGACGCCTTGGACGCCGAGCGCGATGAGGCTTGGCGCTACAAATCGTGTGAGCGCAAAAACCGTTACGACACGCGCGCCGAGGCCGAGGCAGTTATGGCTGACTGCGAAAACCGCGGACGCCGCGGGCTGGCCTGCTACAGATGCGAATACTGCGGTGGCTGGCACCTGACATCGCACCCTTGGAAATAGGCCCCGCATCGGCACGGCACTGACGGAGCGCCAACCATCGCACGCAAGCTACGGGCGCGGCGGCACCAAAACATCGTAGCGAACGGCCTTGCCCGCAAGCTGATAGCTCGGCTTAACGCCGGCAAGCAGTGGCCCCTTCACCGGCCGCTTGATAACGACCTTGCGCGGGTGCACCGCAAGCGCAGCTTCGACCAGCGTCTCCTCATCGGCACACGGCTGTTCCAGATGATGTAGGAGCTGGAACTTCTTTTTGACCGCCGCGCTCTTGGTGCGCCCGGGAAACATGGGGTCCAGATACACCACGTCGGGAGCGGCAAGCTCGCCCTGACCGATCAGCTCAGCTACATGGCGAAGGCCGGCAATGCTGTCCTCGCCCGCATGTAAGCGCATGCGCGACACGGCAGCCACAAGCGCCGGATCATCTGCCGCGCGATCCAGGGCATCCTTGAGGAGCGCCGCGATCACGCAATCCTGCTCATACAGATCGACGGTAAAGCCCGCGGCCGCCAACAGCAGCGAATCCTCGCCAAAGCCTGCCGTGGCATCAATCGCCCATGGACACTCGATGCCTTTTGCGCGCGCAGCCTTTACCAACAGCTCTTGCTGCAGACGGCCCTGCTTGAGCCGCGGAAGCATGCGGCCGAAATCGGCGCGCAGCTCCATCGTGCCGTCGGTAAGCGTGAGGCCCTCGGGCTTCCCGGTCAGCTCAAGCCCCGCGGCCCGAGCAGCAGAAAAGGGATCGAAGACGCCCATGGACACTCCTTAACAAGCAAAACGAATACGTGAGCGCCGTTTATGCCAGCACCCAACCGTCCGCTATTGTCCCACATGCGACATGGCCCACAGCATCCCAATGCAAAGCACCGCCATCAATCCCGTGCACACGGCAGCGATCACAGAATCACCCATGCGCCTTCCCAACGACCGCGGCTCATGCACTTGCCCTGCTCCGTACATCATGGCTCCTCCTTGAGACCAGCTCTTACCATGGACCCATCATCGCAGCGCCGCGCATACGCTGCCATCGATTTGACTTACGCCCAGCTTTCCTTTTTGAAAGGTTGGGTTTGGCTGCGCGGGCTCAATGCGCTTTCAAACGCATGCATCGCCGCGTTGAACTACAATGTGCTTCACCATATGTGCAGTACATTGGGTGCGCCAAGTTGGCGTACTCGTATCGAAAGGACCAGCCATGAGCTTCACTCGCAAGACTCTCAAAATCCTTGCTCTCATCTACTTTGTTTTGGGCATCGCCAGCCTCGTCACCGCCGGCGTCGGTATCGCCACGGGCGGTCTCGATTCCACGTACGGTTCGTACGCCACGCTCGCAGCGGTCGTGCTTATCGCCAAGGGTCTCGTCGACCTTGCCGCAGGCGTCGCCGGTATCAAGGGCGCCAACAAGCCTTCGCAGGTGGACGGCGCGTTTAAGCTCGGTATTGTTGCCGCGGTCGCCACGCTTGCCCAAGCGGTGCTCACGCTTCCCGCGTTTGGCGGCGACGCCATCAACTTTGGCGCCTTTGTCATCGTGGTGTACGACCTGTTCTTTGTTCAGCAGGCACACGCCGTTAAAGCCGAGAACAAGGACCGCCTATAAGCGCTCGCTTCTCATAACCTCTGCAGCCAAGCAACTAAAAAGGGCCGATCGCGCATCTCCGCGGTCGGCCCTTTACGTTTGCCCAGATAAAACCTACCAAAATAAACCTGTCCCTTTTTGGCAGGTTGTTAGCTGTGGCGGTACTCGGCGATGATGAAGTCGATGTCAGTCTGAAGGGTATCGAGGTTTGCCAGGCGCTCTTTGTCGGCAGGGCGCGTGCGGTAGTAGTACGGCGTCATCTGGAACACCGCCTCGATGTCGGCCTGGGTCTGGAGCGTAATATTCGCAGATACCCGCTGCGTTCCGACCAGTTTAAGCTCGGTGACCTGCGGCAGCTTCTCATCATTAAGGTACGGCGTGTCGTAGAGCACCTCTTTGAGCCCAAAGAGATGACGGGCACCCGGCACCACGGTGTAGAGCGAGCCCTCTGGCGCCAGCACGCGGGCAAACTCGCGCTCGTTAAAGGGAGCAAAGAGCTCGGTCACCATATCGAAGGCGCCATCGGCCACGGGAATGTCCTTCATGTTGGCCACGAAGTAGGTTGCATCGCCGCGCTTGGCGGCAAGGCGCACCATCTCTTTGCCCAGGTCGAAACCGTAAGCATCCACGCCCGGCACCGCGCCCATGGCGCTGGTGTAATAGCCCTCGCCACAGCAAATATCGAGCAAGGTCATGGGAGCGCTCGTAGACGAGGCACGCCCAGACGCCTGCTTGCGCGCCAGCTCGACCATCGCATCGCGCAGCGGCGCATAGTATCCACGGTTCAGAAAGTCACGACGGCTGCGCGCCTGCGACTTGGGATCGCCCATGGAGTCACCGCTCTTGGACGAGCGCAGCAGATATAGATAGCCCTCGCGCGCGCGGTCAAACCGGTGTCCGCACGCGCATGCAGCACCGCGCTCGTCGTCCACCAACGGTTCATGGCAAACGGGACACAACAACATGGCAACTCCTTAGCGCGGACTACACAACGCCCACCATTGTCGCACGCCTTCCACACCTAGTCATTGGGGACGTTCTTAAATGATTAGTCGTTTAAGAACGTCCCCAATGACTAGTCGATTAGGAGTATCATCATCTGCGCAAATAAGCACGAAAGAGCATGTTAGAGATTGAGAGCGTATGGCTGATACCGCATCTAAGCACATTGACATGACCACCGGATCGCTTTGGCACAATATTCCCCTGTTCGCCTTCCCCGTGGCCGCCACGAGCATCTTGGAGCAGCTGTCGAACCTCATCGCCACGGTCATCATCGGTAACTTCTCGGGCGACCAGGGAACCCTCGCCATGGCGGCGGTCGGCTCCAATGTTCCGCTTACCAGTCTTATGCTCAACCTGTTTATCGGCATGTCGCTTGGCTCCAACGTGGTCATCGCCAACGCTATCGGCCGCAACGATCAGAACATGGTCAAACGCGCCGTCCATACCTCGATTTTAATGGCGCTCGTGGGCTTTGTCGTCATCGCACTGGGCGAGATCTTTGCCGAGCCCATGCTCGCCGCGCTCAATGTTCCCGCCGAAACCATGCCGCTCGCTTCGCTCTACCTGCGCGTCTTTTTGCTCAGCCTGCCCTCGATCTTGCTCTACAACTTTGAGGCCGCGATTTTCCGCTCCGTCGGCATCACCCGCATGCCGCTGCAGGCGCTTGCTGTATCCACCGTCCTCAACATTGGCCTGGACCTCATCTTTGTCCCCGTACTCCACTGGGGCGTCGCGGGCGTCGCCATCGCCACCGCCATCGCCTACACCGTCAGCGCCGCCACACTCTTTATCCGCCTGCTCAAGACCGACTCCGTCGTCCGCGTCACCCCACGCGACCTGGCTATCGACCCCGTCGCCCTCAAGCGCATCGTCAAGATCGGCCTGCCCGCCGGCATCCAAAGCGCCGTCTTTGCCGTCGCCAACATCATCATCCAGTCTGCCATCAACAGCCTGGGCACCGAGGTCATGGCGGCATCGAGCGCCGCCATGAGCCTGGAGTACGTGTGCTACAACCTGCTCAACAGCTTTAGCCAGGCTTGCACCACCTTTGTGGGACAAAACCACGGTGCTCGCCAGATCGACCGCTGCACCAAAACGCTTAAGGTCTGCCTGGTCGAAGGCGGTATCGTTGCCCTCACCACGATTATCGTTATTGTCGGTCTGGGGCGCGAGATCCTATCGCTGTTCAACAGCGACCCCAACATCGTCTCGATCGGCTATATCCGCGTGTGCTCAATTTTCCCGGCGTACGCCTTTAGCATGTTCTACGAAAACATGTCCGGCTACCTGCGCGGCTTTGGTATCTCGCTCATGCCCGCCCTCATCACCATGATCTGTGTCTGCGGCATCCGCTTCTATTGGGTGTTCTGCGTGTTCCCGCACTTCCGCACCTTTGCGAACATCATGATGGTCTACCCCATCAGCCTGGGCACCACGGCGTTCTTTATGGTCGTGGCGGTATTACTCTGCCACCCGGCACGCACCTATCGCGCCGCCCAAGCCAAAGCGACAGCCCGCTAAACACCGCACTCAACGCCACGCCAGTCATTAATTGACAATATGCGAGCTCATATAGTCGATAAAGCGCCTCGTGGCGATGGGCATGGTGTCCCAGCTGCGCCAGGCGGCCACCACGTCGCGCGAGGGGGCATGCACGATAGGCCGCACACGGATATCGGCTTGCACGCCCTCAACGGTACGGCGATAAAGCATACTCACGCCCAGGCCTTCCTCCACCATCGCCATGATGGTGTAGTCGTCGGTCACCTCGCTCGTCACGTGCGGCGACAGGCCATACGCCGCGAATGCATCGAGCACCAGGCTCTGTTCGCCCTCATCCAGTAGCACAAACGGTTCGGACGCCAGGTCGGCGAGTGTCACCTTTTCCTTTGCCGTCAGCGGATGCGCGGCCGGCAACAATGCTACCAACTCGTCGTGATAGACCACACGCTTCTCGAGCCCAGCGGTAAATCCGCGCGCCGTAAAACAAAAATCAACCACGCCATCGTGCACCCACTGGGCGTTGCGCGTGTAGTCGCCCTGCTTGAGGGTAAAGCGTACGCCCGGGTGCAGCGCCCCAAAGTCGCGGATCACGCACGGTAACACGGTTCGACTCACGTTGGTAAACGTCGCGATGCGAATATCAGTCGACGAAAGCCCCAGCAGCTCCTGGCGCTTACCCTCAAGCTCGGCCTCGGCAGTTACGATCTGTCGCAAATACGGCAGGTACTGTTTGCCATCGCGCGTAAGCGACACACCCTGCTTACCACGCTCGATAAGCGTGGTACCCAGCTCGCGCTCGAGTGCCTTGACGGCCTGGCTCACCGCACTTTGCGTATAGCCCAGCTCGTCCGCCGCGCCCTTAAGACTGCCGCGATCGACCACCATACAAACAATCTGATACCGCGATGCCATCGTGCCTCCACATCAATGCAGCCGTAAAACGTTTGTCAGGGCTTTTGCCGCCAACATTAGCATTTCTTAATCATACTGAAGATACATTCGCTTTACTACATCCACATCTGGGAGCAGAATCCTTTTTACGAAACCGTTCTGTAACAAAAGGAGTCCCATGGATCGCAAAAAAGCAATCGCGCTCTCATTTTCCGTTCCCGTTGCATGGGGCTTTTCGTATCCCCTCATGAAGATCGGCATGGACAGCATGAACGCCACGAGCATCGTCGCGCTACGCTGCATCATCGCCTTTGTGGCCTGCCTGTTGCTCTTCCACAAGCGCGCTTTCCGCATCAACCGCAACCTTATGGTCCGTGCCGCCATCATCGGCGCCATCATGGCAACCGAGCTCACCTGCATGTGTCTGGGCTCCAGCCTCACCTCTGCCTCCACCGCCGGCTTTTTACAGAGCCTGACGGTCGTGATCGTGCCGTTTGCCAACGCCGCCCTGCTGCGTCGCGCCCCCGAGCGCAAAGTGCTCGTCGGCACCGCCATCGTCACCTGCGGCATGCTGCTGCTCTCGGGCGCCGACTTTACCAGCCTGAACCCCGGCGCGATCATCATGCTGCTCTCCGCTTTTGTCTATGCAGGCCATATCATTGTGGCCAAGCGCTTTGTCGAAGATGTCGACCCGCTGGCTCTGGGCGTTTGGCAGCTGGGCTTTGGCGGTTTGTTCTCGGGCATCGCGGCATTCACCTTTGGCGGTTTCACGCTTCCCGGCACGCCGGGCGAGGTCGTAGTCGTCGTCGCGCTCGCACTCATCTGCTCTGCCTACGGCTTTATCACCCAAACGCTCGTGCAGCCCCACGTGCCCGCCGAGACCACCGGCTTCGCCTTCTCGCTCGAGCCGGTCTGCTCTGCCGTCTTTTCGTTCTTCCTGGTCGGCGAGGTCCTGAGCCCCATCGCCTTCTTTGGCGCCGCCCTCATCCTCGCCGGCGTCATGGTGGCAACCGTCGAGCTTCCGCACCTCCGTGAACATGGGCAGGCCCGTATGGCAGGAGCGCCCGAGCGCGTCTCGTAGTCCCCACTCTTTATGCAGCCGCGGCATAAAGGCAACCGGTGCGCCTTTACAATAGATGCCAACAGAGCATCTGCCATAAAGGAGCCCCATGGACACCGCAACTCGCGACCGCAACATAGCAACTTGGTTGGGCGATGCGCCGCAGCCGGTACGTGACACTACGAACCAGCTGCTCGAGCGCATTGCCCTTTTGCGTGCCGAGCAGACTATCTACCCGGCACAAGACGACATCCTCAATGCCCTCGCCTACACGCCGGCCGACCAGGTCAAGGTTGTCATCTTGGGTCAAGACCCCTATCACGGACCCAACCAGGCCATGGGGCTGTCGTTCTCGGTCCCCGCGACGCAAACCAAGTTGCCGCCGAGCCTGCGCAACATTTTCAAGGAACTCAAAGCCGATCTGGGCTGCCCCATTCCCGCCACGGGAGACCTAACCCCATGGGCGTTGCAGGGCGTCCTGCTCCTCAACACTACGCTCACCGTGCGCGAGCATGCCGCCAACTCGCATGCCAAACTGGGCTGGAGCACGCTCACCAACTATGTTATCGAACGCTGCTGCCAGTTGCCCCAACCGATAGTCTTTTTGGCATGGGGCCACTTTGCCCAGCAGATGGTCGAAGGTAAGCTCGTCGCAACTGGTGCGGGCAAGGCAACCGGCAAGTTCTGCCTGGCCTCTACGCACCCCTCGCCGCTTTCGGCCAACCGTGCCACGGCAGAACTCCCCGCCTTTATGGGATCGCGTCCCTTCTCGGCAGCCAATTGGCTACTCGAACAGCACGGCTCGACCCCCGTCAACTGGACTTGCCTCGGCTAAAAATCGATACATCAAAAACGCGCCCGACGGCTTTCCATCGGGCGCGTTTCCTATTCGGGCCAAATAAATTGTGTGCGGCCGGCCTCGCCGCCATCGATCAGCAGACTCTGCCCGGTCATAAACCGGTTGGTCACGCCCACAAAGTAGATCCACTCGGCAATCTCTTGGGCGGTGGCCCAGCGCTTAAGCGGCGTGAGCTCCATAATCTGGTTCCACAGGTGTTCGTCTTCCATCACGCAACGGTTGAGCGGCGTGATAACGCCACCCGGGTCCACACTGTTGGCGATAGCCTGCGGCGCCAGACGGTTTGCAAGGTTCTTGGTGTAGGCGATAACGCCGCCCTTGCTGGCGGCATAGTCGGGAAACTCCGATCCCGTATGCCCGCTCGCCGACCCCACATTGACCACGGATTTGATAGCCGGCGCCGGCTTGGCGGCAAGCCCCTCCCCCGCAAAGGCGTAGCGCTCGGTCACGTTGATGGTGCCATACAGGTTGGCGGCGATGTCGTCAGCCGAATCCTGCGTACCGGCAACGTTCACGATCACCTGGGGTTCAAGATCGTCTGGAAACGCGTCCGGCTTGCGAACATCAACGATCAGATGGCGGTAGCGCTCGTGTTTGATCGCCGCCGGTAGCAAATCAAAGCCCACGACCTCGTGGCCCTCGTCCAAAAATCGTTGCACGCATGCGGCTCCGATACCGCCCGAAGCACCCGTGATCAAAACCCGCATACTTGCTCCTTAGGCGGTTGCGTGGCGCTCGAGGTACTCGGAGCCCACATTCTCGCGCTCCCAGCCGCGCACGACCTTGTAGCCCACGGGGCTCAGGAAAACCTCGCACAGCAGCTCGGCAACAGCGCCGGTCAGCGAGCACATAAGGACCTGCACCCAGGTCCAACCAAAGAACGTGTGGCTCACCACAATGGCAAAGACCAAGTTGTCGATAAACTGGCCAACACCCGTGGACACATAGGAGCGGAAGGCAAAGCTCGCAAAGTTATTCTTTTTGAGCATGCGGCCGAGCGACTGGTTGAGCGTGGAGTTAACCACGGCAGAAACGAGCATTGCCAGCGAAGAGCCCAGCACCACGTACCAGGTGCCGCCGATGGTGGCGTTAAGGGCAGTGTTGACCTCGATCATGCCCGTGTCGTAGTAGGCGCCCCACATGCCGGGCGTGAGCGAGCATGCCCAAAAGCACAGACTCACGGCCAGGTTGACCAGCAGCGCGAGGATAGAGATTTTGATGGATGCCTTGGCGCCAAAGCGCTTGCAGATCATGTCCTGGCACAAAAACGAAACCCAGCTCACCACAAAGCCACAGTCGAGCGCCAGATACGGCAGGCTGATGAGCTCTTTGTTGGCCAGCAGGTTCATCATGATGACGCTCACGAAAAACAGCGAAACCGTTGCCGCGGGAATGCTCCGCAGCAGGACCTTGTAGTCCTCCATGACCTTCTTGATCATTATGTACTCCTTTGGTTTTAGGTTTAACGAGCAGGATATCGGACCCGAACTGCTCGGACGCCCCGGTCTTGAGACGACGGTGGGTATGATAGCCGCTCGCGCGGCATAAGGCAAACAAACGGCGCGACAGCCCCACAGGACCACCGCGCCAATGCGTTAAAAGGCCACGTTGCCAAACTCCGACAGGATAAGGTCGGGGTTGTGGTCGGTTGCCCAATCCACGTTCCACGGGCTCGTGAACAGCAGCAGCTTGCCGCCGCGCATGTCCTCGACGCGCAGCGTGTCGCGCGTGAGCGAAAGGCCCGGGATATCGATGGTGTCGGGGTCGTTCTGGATCCAGCGGATGTCCGTATAGGGCAGCGGCTGACGACGAACCTCAACACGGTACTCGGCCTTGAGACGGCGCTCGAGTACCTCAAACTGCAGCACGCCAACCACGCCCACGATGACGCTCTCCATGCCAGCACCCAACTCGCGGAAGATCTGGATGGCACCCTCTTGGGCAAGCTCCTCCATACCCTTGACGAACTGCTTGCGCTTGAGCGTGTCGACCTGCGTAATGCGAGCGAACATCTCGGGGGCAAACGTCGGGATCTGCGGATACTGCACGTGGCGCTTGCCAGAGCACACGGTGTCACCGATGCTAAAGATACCCGGGTCGAACAGGCCCACGATATCGCCCGCGTACGCCTCGTCCACGATGGCGCGGTCATCGGCCATCATCGACGTGCCCGTGGCCAGCTTGAGTTTACGGTTGCCCTGCATGTGGAAGGCATCCATGCCACGCTCGAACTTGCCCGAGCAAATGCGCACAAAGGCGATGCGGTCTCGGTGGTTCTTGTCCATATTGGCCTGGATCTTAAACACAAAGCCGCTAAAGTCGTCGCGGCAGGGATCGACCGGCTCGCTGGTGAGCGTATCGGTATAGGCACGCGGCGTCGGGGCCAGACGCAGGAACTCCTTGAGGAAGGGCTCCACGCCAAAGTTGGTGAGCGCCGAGCCAAAAAACGCCGGGCTCAGCTTGCCGCAGGCCACGGCATCCAAGTCGAGCTCGTCGCCGGCACCATCGAGCAGCTCGATGTCGTCCATCAGGTTCTTATGGTTTTCCTCGCCGATGAGCTCATCCATGGAAGGATCGCCCAACTCGGCCTCGACCTCGGCGACCTTCTTGGTAGCATTGGCGTGGCCGTCGCCCTCAAAGGCGATAACGCGGCGCGTCTGACGATCGAACACGCCGCGGAAGTTGCGGCCGCTGCCGATCGGCCAGTTCATGGGATACGTATTGATGCCCAGAACATTCTCGATCTCTTCCATGAGCTCAAACGGATCGCGAGCCTCGTGGTCGAGCTTGTTCACAAAGGTGAAGATGGGAATGTGGCGCAGCGTACAGACCTTAAAGAGCTTTTTGGTCTGGGCCTCGACGCCCTTGGCGCCGTCGATGACCATAACAGCAGCGTCGGCGGCCATAAGGGTACGGTAGGTATCCTCCGAGAAGTCCTGGTGGCCGGGGGTATCGAGGATGTTGACGCAGGCGCCGTTGTAGGTGAACTGCAGCACCGAGGAGGTAACGGAGATACCGCGCTCCTTCTCGATGTCCATCCAGTCCGAGACGGCATGCTTGGCCGAGCTCTTGCCCTTGACCGAGCCGGCAGTCTGGATGCTGCCGGTATAGAGCAGCAGCTTCTCGGTAAGTGTGGTCTTACCGGCGTCCGGGTGGCTGATGATCGCGAATGTGCGGCGCGACGAGATTTCATCCGACAGGCTTGCCATGCGGATCCTTTCTTGCATTGAGTGCATTACGTCGTTGTAACCGCACTATTGTAGCCGCGAAATCCCGCTCTAGGGCACCTATCAGGACAAATTCATCAGTTGGGGCCTGGGTAGCCGGCCCAATCCGTATTTACCTCTTGCATAACTGTGCATAGTGTATATATACTGTGCTTACCGGTTATATACACGTGTAGCCCAACAGCTAAGGAGCCGCTGTGGACATCATCCTATCCAATTCGAGCGACAAGCCCATCTATGAGCAGATATCCTCGCAGGTCAAAGCTCAGATCCTTTCGGGCACGCTCGCTACGGGAGCCAAACTCCCCAGCATCCGTGCACTCGCGAGCGATCTTGGCGTGAGCGTCATCACCACCAAGCGCGCCTACGCCGACCTGGAGCAGCTCGGGTTTATCTGCACCGTGCAGGGCAAGGGCTGCTTTGTCGCCGAGGGCAACCAGGAACTCTTGCGCGAAAACCAGCTCTGCCATATCGAAGAGCTACTTGCGAAAGCGGCGAGCCAAGCCGAAACCCTGGGTGTCACACGCGACAAGCTGCACGAAATGCTCGACCTGGTAGCCCCCGAAACCATGCAGTAGCCATCTGCAAGAAAGGCTATGCCATGCAAAACCTTTTAGAACTCAAAGGCATCTCACGCCGTGTGAGCGACCGCTTTTCACTACGCGACGTCGCGGTCGCTGTGGAGCCCGGCCAGATCGTTGGCTTTGTAGGCGCAAACGGCGCCGGCAAAACAACGACGATTCGAGCCGCTCTCGGGCTCATACAGCTTGATGCCGGCGAGGTGCACCTGTTTGGGCAGCGCTGTGGCGCCGACGCGCCCGATGAGTCGCAACGCCATCTACGCTCCCGCGTCGGTCTTGTCCTGGACACGTGCCCCTTCCCCTCCACGCTCAAGGTGGGCCAGATCGAGGCGCTCGTAGGCCCGGCGCACCCCACGTGGGACCGCGAAACGTTCGCCGGATTCATCAACCGATTTGGCCTCGATCCCAAGACAAAGGTCAAGGACCTCTCCCGCGGCATGGGCATGAAACTGCAGCTTGCCTGTGCACTCAGCCACAATGCCAAGCTGCTCGTTTTGGACGAAGCCACCGCGGGCCTCGATCCCATGGCACGCGAGGAACTGCTTGATGAGCTGCTTGCCTTTGTCGCCGACGGCCAGCACAGTGTGCTGCTCTCGAGCCACATTACGTCCGACCTCGATCGCACCGCTGATCGCGTCATCTGCATCGATAATGGCTCGATTATTTTTGACCTGCCGCGCGAGGACATTACCGACCGCGCCGGCATCGCCCACTGCACCCAATCGCAGGCTGCCGAGCTTATGGCTTGCGTCGAAGGCGCCCGTGCCGCCCACCACGCCTATAGCGTGGACGTGCTCGTGCCCAACCGTTGCGAAACGCTCGAGGCCTTTCCCGAGATTCCCTGCGATCGGGCAACCATTGATGACTACCTGCGCCTCACGCTGAAAGGGGCTTCGAAATGAAACGCGCCTTTATGTCCGAGCTCGCCATCGCTCGTTCGCTTATCCCGAGCATTGCAGGAGTCGGCCTGTTCATCTTCGTCGTGCTGACGCTCGCCAACGCGTCGGATGGCGATTCCGGTATGAGCGCCGGCGCCTGCGCCGTTAGTGCCATGTCACCCATCATATTCATGAACTCACTGGCCGGTTTCGACAATCAAAACGGTTGGGAGCGCTATCGCGCAACGCTGCCTCTCTCGCGTAAAGACATCATCTGCGCACGCTACCTGAGCATCATTGTCTTCTCGGCTGTCATGGCGTGCGCCGCCGCGCTTCTGAGCATCGTCTCCTTCCCGCTCTTCAACAGCGCGGGTATCCCGTTGACGGGACAGATTGTCTTTGAGATTGCAATAGCCTCGGCAGCATCGATGCTCATCTCCCTCATGATGGTGTTTTTGGCGCAGCCGCTGTTCTTTCGATTTGGACACATGGAGGCGCTGCGCCTATCCGTTGGCCTGTTTGCCCTGCTTGGCTGCGGCACCATGGCCACGCTGAGCTCCTCCAACCCCATCAGCAACTGGCTCATGTCGATTGTCGGAGCGAATCCCGACCCTGTCGTTCTGGGCTGTCTGTGTGCAGGCATCGCCGCACTTGCCCTCGCGCTATGTGCAATCAGCTGCACCGTCAGCACCAAGGTTTATCGAGTACGCGATCTGTAGCCACGCGAGCCTCAATCCACAAAGGGCGCGATCGTCCCCTCCCCGCAAATCCGTGGCAAACGGCATGTCCCCGTCGTGCGCCACCGTGCTACTTGCGCAGCGGCTTGGGCAGTGGAATGCCGGCGGCGATGACGGCCGCGATGATCATGCAGACGATACCCTTGAGTGGGAAGCACATGAGCAGCAGGCCCACGACCATGACCGGCTGACGCATGACCGCACCCATCGTCGATGCCGTGCAGACGGCGACGCAAAAGACCGGATCTGCGCCGGTGAGGATGGCAAGGCCGTAGCCCAGGCTTACGCCCGAGAAGATAACGGGGAAGAAGTGGCCGCCGCGCCAACCCATGTTGATAAGAGCTGGGGTCAACATGGCCTTAACAAGACCGGTCGCGATAAGCACGCCAGCGGGAATGGTCAGGTAGGTTTCCATGAGCACGTCGGCCTGGGTCTCGCCGGCAAACATGGTGTACGGCAGGACCGTGCCGCAGATGGCGAGCGCCAGACCGGCCAGCATGGCTTTGACGACAGGACGCTCCCCTATTGCATGAGACAGCGCCTCGCTTGCGTGCTCGGAGACAAAGTACAGCCAGCCGCAAACGGTGCCGACCAACGCCAACGGAATGAGCCAGGCAAGTTCCAAGTTGCCCACCTCGGCGGACTCGAACCTGGGCATGCCCATGCCGCCGCCCACAAGCTGGCCAAGCAGCAGGTAGGTGCCCAGACCGCCGGCAATCGCGATGCCATAGACCACGGTCTTTTGCACCTTGGGCAGCTTGATGGTGATCTCGCCGGACGCGGACTCATCGTCGGCGTCTTCGCCCTGGCCGTCGGCGCTACCGGCAAGCGGCGCCACAAAGCCAAAGACGGGCGCGGTAAAGAGCGCCGTCAGGGCAGCCTGGGTACCCAGCAGCGTGAGCTCCCTAAACTCGGCGCCAAAGCGACGCATGCGGTCGCCGACCCAGCTGCACAGACCGGCGATAACGCCGGTCAGGCCGGCCTCCGGTCCAATGCTTCCGCCAAACAGCAGCGGCAGCAACGCCGCGAGCGAAAGCTTGCCCAGGTTGTCGTACGGGTAGCGCCCGTCTTGCTTAACCTTAGCCATCACCTGGTTGAGGTCATCGGTCTTGGTGCCTGTCATCTTCTCGTACAGACCGATTAACAGACCGCCCAGCAAGCAGACAAAAAATGGGTACGGCAGAAAGCCAAACGGGCCACTGGCAAGCTCGGGCGAAGCGACGCCCAGCGCGTGCGGAATCTCGGTCCATAGATAGTCGATGCCGTGCTCCATCGCGAAAAAGAACAGCCAGACCGCGGCACCTGCGAACGCACCGGTCACGGCAACGCTAACTAAAAACAGCGCGCGGTTTGTGGGTTTGGCAAGGTTATCCATCGGGTCCTCCCGCGGTCAAAGTCGACATAGTTACGTTTTATTGTAGAGCGAGCGTTGCCCGAACGAGCCAACCGTCTGCGCCGCAAACGGCACCATTGGGAGCCATTGTGGGGCAGGCTCAAGACTTATCCGTTGATAATCGAGGCAATCTCGCGCAAATCGTCGGCAAAGTAAATGCCGTGCTGGCGCTGCGGGCTCGATAAACCCTTATCGATCATGTGCCCGAGCAGCGCCTTGAGGTCGTTGTAGTAACCGTCCAGGTTATACAGGATGCACGGAGCACTCAGGTGCCCCAACGACACAGCGGACATGACCTCGGCAATCTCCTCGAGCGTGCCCGTCCCACCGGGAAAGGCGATGAACGCATCGCCGAGCTCAATCATCTTGGCCTTGCGCTCGGCCATATCACTCGTCACGATAAGGTCGTCGATGCCGTCGTGCTGAAACTCGGCCTCGATAAAAAAGCTCGGCTCCACACCCGTCACGTGTCCGCCAGCATCGAGCACGCTATCAGCGAGCGCACCCATCAGGCCCGATTTGGACCCGCCGTATACCAGCGCGTGTCCATTGGCGCCAATCCAGTTGCCCAGCTCCTGCACCGCGGGCAGAAATGCCGGGTCATTGCCAGTGTTGGCACCCAGGTACACGGTGATGTTCATATTTGTCCCCCTCATCGTGACGCGCGGCGCCCGCTCTAGCGTTGGCGACGCCGATATTCGCGCACGCGGCGCGAAAGATCGGCAAGCTCGTCGCGATCGAGCTCTTCCAAATGCTCAAGATCGTCCATAAAGCGCGCCACGGTGTCCTTTTGGCGCATCTTGATGAGCGTATTGCAGTAGTTCACCGCCACGCCCGTGAGCATGGCGATGTAGAAGATGCTGATAACGCTCAAGACGACGGTAATAGCGCGGGCAACCGGTGTTTCGGCCGGAATGTCGCCAAAGCCGATGGTCGAGACTGTCTCAAAGCTAAACCAAAGTCCATCGCCAAAGGTGAGGGTCGTGGGCTCGGACAGCCAGACAGCTGTCGAGCACAGCAAGTAAAAGATAAGAAACAGGCCCGTGATGCGCGCAAAGCCAGCCTGTCGCAGCACATCGGCAAGCGTCCTCAACTTGTTCATCGCGACCCCTTTTCCCAGACGCCCAATCACGTTCGCTCGGTATTGTCCCACAACCGACAGTTAGGGACGTTCCTTTTGTGCCGGCAGAAAGGGACTGTCCCCAACTGCCGGGCGGAACCGTTTAGCGGTGTGGCGGCTGACTAAGCAGGCTGAGTTGGTATCCTTATGCGGTAATGTCTCAATTCGTTAGGATTGCATGTGAGAGCTGCCGCTGTCCTTCGTTCAGTTATATATCGCACCCTGGCCGTCGCGCTTGCCGCGCTCGCCGTACTGAGCGCCGTCGCGCCCGCCCCTGTCTTTGCCGCCGACTCCGATCAGCAGGCCAAGACGGTCCGCGTTGGTTGGCTCGTCAACAACGAGGGCTTCCAGGACGGCACCCCCGGCGAGCGTCTCTCAGGATGGGGTTACGAGTACCTCCAGACCCTGTCGTACTACACGCCCGGCTGGCGGTACGAATACGTCTCCGGCACCTTCACCGAGCTTATGGACATGCTCGAGGCGGGCGAGATTGACCTCATGCCCAACATCTCCTACTCCGAGGAACGCGCCCAAAAGCTGCTCTTTTCCTCGAACCCCGAGGGCACCGAGCGCTACTTCATCTATGCCAAGCCCGATCGCGACGATCTGGCCAAGGGTGACCCCCAAGCACTCCAAGGCCTTACCATCGGCTGCAACCCCGGCGTTATGCAAACCTTCGTTGGCCAGCAGTGGCTCGCCAACGAAGGCATTACCTGCACCTATAAAGAAATCGACACTGGCGGTGCCCTCTTTGACGCGCTCGCAAACAACGAGGTCGATGCCATCATCATGAACGACACGACCTCGTCGCCCAGCGCCTCCCCCATGTTCTACATTGGTTCGAACGACTACTACTTTGCCGTTCCCAAAAGCCGCCCCGACCTGATGGACGACATCAATGCTGCCATGACGGCAATCGCCCGCGTCAACCCACGCTATAACGACGAAGTAAAATCTCACTACTCGACCCAAAACAGCGGCTCATCATCGCTCAACGGCCCCGAACGTTCCTGGCTCAAGGCGAACAACAACACCATCACGCTCGGCTACATTACGGGCAAACTCCCCTACTGCAACGAAGACGAAGACGGCGAAATGGAAGGCTCGCTCGCATCGCTTGCAACGACGCTACACGATAAATTTGGCATTACGGTCAAAACCGTCGCCTTTGATAGCTACAAGATGATGTCAAAGGCCCTGTCAAAGGAAAGCGTAGACGTTGCGCTGCCGGTATACCGAGATTACTGGTTTGCCGAGCAAACAGGCGTTGTGCAGTCGATATCGTTGGGGACCATATCCCTCACCGCCATCCATACCGGCAGCAACCTGAACAAAGACCTTCAGAACATCGCCTGTACCAAATCATCGTTTGTCAACAAAAATGCACTTGAAAGTCTGTTCCCCACAGCGACCGTAACCGAATACCAATCCGACGATGAAGCGTTCGACGCCCTCAGGAAGGGAACGGCGCACTGCATCGTCGCTCCCAGTTCACGCGTAAAAACCATCGGTGACCGTTACGATCTCGAGGACTGCGAGACGACCGAGCTCCCTGACACCTGTGAGCTCTCGTGCTGGATTTCGCGCGGAAAACCCGAGCTGTTGGGAATCATCAACAAGGGCATCATCAATGCCGGAGAATCGCTCTCCGCAAGCAATTTCTCCTCCACGTCGTACACGGCCCAGGAATCCAACACGCTTCAATTCCTTTATCGCAACCGCACCGCCATTGCAGCCACCCTCATCGGTATGTTGTCGGTCGGCATCGTCCTGCTCATCTGGGCGCTCGTGCGCGCTCGAACCGAGCGCAAAAAAGCCGATGCTGCCAACGCCGCTAAGACGGCATTCCTCACGCGCATGAGCCACGACATCCGTACGCCGCTCAACGGTATCCTGGGCCTTATCGAGATCGAGGAATTGAAGGAAGGCGATATGCAAGTCGCCCGCGAGAGCCGTGCCAAGGCGCGCGTTGCCGCCAATCACCTGCTCTCGCTAATCAACGACATCCTCGAGATGGGCAAAATCGAAGACCGCAAGCTAACACTGGAACATGCGCCTTTTAACCTCAAAAAGCTCTGTGACGATACGCTGGTGCTGTGCAAGCTCCGCGCATCCGATAACGGCATCACAATGCAGGACAATAGTCTGCCGTACGCCACGGGACCATACATGATCGGCAGTCCCACCCATATCCGACAGATTATGATCAACCTGTTAAACAACAGCATTAAGTACAACAAGCACGGCGGCTCCGTCACCTTTAGCTCAAAGACCAAGCCACTCGATAACGGGCGCGCGCTCTTTTGCTTTAGCGTTTCGGATACCGGCATTGGCATGGCTCCCGAGTTTTTAAAGCATATCTATGAGCCATTTGCACAAGAAGGTGACAATGCGCGCAGCAAGTTCCAAGGAACCGGCATGGGCATGCCAATCGTCAAGTCGCTTATTGAACTGATGGGCGGTACGATTGAGATTTCGAGTGAGGTTGGCGTGGGAAGTACGTTCAACGTCCAGATTCCGCTCGATATTGACAAGAACCCTCAGACGCGGGCAGATACGGTCGAGAGGGCGCTCGACTGCTCGCTCGCCGACATGAACGTACTGCTCGCCGAAGACAACGAATTGAATGCCGAGATTGCCCAGGCGCTGCTCGAAAGCGAAGGCATTGTCGTAACTCGCGCCGCCGATGGCAACGAAGCGGTCGACCTATACGTTGGCCGTCCCGCCGGCAGCTTCGATGCGATTCTGATGGACATCATGATGCCGGGCATGGACGGCTACGAGGCAACCCGCGCGATTCGCCTGAGCGAGAAGGTCGATGCAGCCGACATCCCCATCATCGCGCTCACCGCCAACGCCTTCGCCGAGGACGCCAAGGCGGCACACGACGCCGGCATGAATGCCCATCTGTCCAAACCGGTCGACTTTAACAAGCTCAAAAACATGCTCGCCCGCATCAAGAAATACGGAGCTGTTTCGCTATAGTTTGTGCTCAACCACCATACGCAGCAGAAAGGAAGCCAATGATGTTTAGGCCCTTACGTCGAAAGAAACGCGCCATCACTGACGAGGAAGCGCGCAAGTTGCTCGCCGCCTGCAAGCGCGGCGTCTTTGCCGTCAACGGCGACGATGGCTACCCCTATGCCATTCCCGTCAACTACTTCTTTGACGCCGAGCGCGACAAGATTTATTTCCATGGCGCCAAAGCCGGCCACAAGGTCGATTCACTCAAGCGCGATGACAAGGTCTGCTTTACCGTTTACGGCAACGAGTGGTATAAGGACGATGACTGGGCTCCCTACGTTATGAGCACCGTGGTCTTTGGCCGTTGTCGCTTGGCGAATGACACTCCCGCGTTTATCGAAGACAAAGTCCGCCAGCTCGCCCTTAAGTACTACCCTTCTGCCGAAGAAGTCGAAGAGGAAATCGCCAAGGACATTAAGGGCGTCCAGCTCTACGAGATTACGATTGAGCATCTTTGCGGCAAGCAGATTCAGGAAAAGTAAGCCCCTCAGCAGGTCTCATCAATAGTAATATGGCCCGGTTCCAGCCCACCTTGGAACCGGGCCATATGCTTATAAAGCGTCGGCAGCTATGTGCGCAAGCGCCTCAACGAGCTCCTGCGAGCTCACGGGTTTACTCAGGTGCGCGTTCATGCCCGCCTCACGTGAAAGCCTGCGGTCGTCGGCAAAGGCGTTGGCACTCACAGCGATAATCGGCGTGGTCGCGGCATCCTCGCGATCGAGTGCTCGAATCCGACGCGTGGCCTCAAGGCCATCGATGCCAGGCATCATGATGTCCATCAACACCACGTCATACTCGTGCGGTGCGCTCGCGGTAAACATCTCGACGGCAGACTCACCATCCTTAGCATGCGTCACGACGGCACCGGCATGGCCGAGCGTAAACTGCGCGATCTCGGCATTCAGATCGTTATCCTCTACGAGCAAAACGCGCAAGCCCTGGAGCGCATCGCCGTCTCCCGCATCCGCGCGCACTGCCTGAGGAATCTCGGAGCGCTTGCATTTCTCGAACGGCAGGCGGATGGTAAACGTCGTCCCCTGCCCCAAGACGCTCGTAAAGCTCATGGTTCCGCCCATAAGCTCGACCAACTGTTTTGCGATAGGCGCGCCCAGGCCAGTTCCCGATGAAGCGCCTTCCACCTGTTGCTCCTCGCGGCAAAACGGCTCGTAGAGGTGCTGTTGGAACTCCTCGCTCATGCCAATACCGTTGTCGGCGATCGTGTATTCATAGACGAGGACGCCATCCGCCGGCTCCACCTCGCGGCACACCAGGCGAACATAGCCGCCCTGGCGGTTGTACTTGACGGCATTGCCGGCAATATTGAGCAACAAGCGCTTAAGGTGCGTCACGCTCACCCGTGCATAGGGATGATCAAGCGTCTGCTGGTCGCAGATAATTGTCACCAGACGCTCCTCGGCCTGGCGCTCCAGAATATCGCGCACCTCGTGGTTGAGGGTCGCCAAGTTTGTGGGAACAAGCTCCAGATCGACCTGCCCGCTCTCCAAGCGACTCATATCCAGGGCCTCGTTGGCAAGGTCGAGCAGCAGTCCCGATGCCGTCCAGATCTTTGAGCGGCACTCGGTCTGCTTTTGCAGATCGTCCGCATTGGCATCGCCGACCTCGACCATGCCGCGAATGCCGTTGATGGGCGTGCGCAGGTCGTGGCTCATGCGGCGCAAAAACTCCGTCTTTGCCGAGTTGGCAGACGAGGCCTCACGCGCTGCCTTTGCCAGCTTGTCGCCATAGTCGCGTTCCTGCTGCAGCAAGTCCGTCAAACGTCGACGATCAGCGCGGCGACGCACCATCACAACAGTGGCTACAACACCGCTGTAGAGCACCAGCACGCCGGCAGCAACAGCTGCGACGACCTCAAAGTAGCGCCGTGCCGAGGCATAGGTGTACACGTAGAACCCGCGCGCTTTTCCAAATGTGCCCAAATACCACTCGCCGTCGGCGTTAACCAATCTGACCTTACCAGCCAGGCATCGATCCTTAATACCGTCGACAATAAAGACATCCGTCGCAGGCAGATCGAACACGCCCAATACGGTGGGTTCAACGGCATTGGTCGCAACGACCTTGCCGTCGCTTTCGATCACGATATTGCCGCTATCGATGGTTTCATAGCCATCAAGCAAGCTCTGCAGTTTGAGTGTATTGCTTGCAACCGCTTTCGCGCTCTGATGCCTTACCGCGATAACGATGCCCTCGCCATCCTGCCGAGTCACGCAGCCAATGTCTGCGACCGAATCATCCGCAAGCGTGATGCGGGCGGTATAGGACTTAAGCGGATGAGTTGTCACCTCCAGCACGGGTGATTCTTTGAGATACGTAGCGAGCGACCCGTAGTCCACATCGCCCGTCGAGGACTCGGACACCAAATTGCCCGATGCGTCCGTCACGATCAGCGCGCTCACGTTGAACTGGTCGGCGTATTGCTCCAGCATGGCGTTATCCACCGAACCGTCGCGCTCCATATCGCGGGCAGCCTCTCCGGCGATTTCCATAACGCGTATCAGGTTTTTGGTCGTATAGGCGCTGTTGAATGCATCGTAGGAAAGGCTCTGCGTCGCCACGTAATCGACAACGTCGGCAAAGCGCTGCTCGGCTTGGGCCGTCGTGTAATCGTAGCTCATCATGCCGGCAACAACCGAGAGCGCTATCCCCAGCAGAGCGACAAGGAGCCATGCCCCTGTCGAACGATTGTCCCGCTCCTGAGCGGCGTGGTCGGGCGCATCGATCATGACAGGCCCTCCATATTCAAAAATGGCGAAGGGTCATCGAAGTACTTTGACACCAGGCGTTCCATGGTGCCATCGGCAAGCATTTCTTGGTAGGCATGAGTGAGCTTGACGTCAATGCCACGCGTATCGTTGATATCGAAAGCGGTGCCCAAACCGACCTCTAGCAGCGGCTCATCCAAAATGCGATATGTCACACCATAGTCTTTTTCGTAGGTGAGGAACGAGGACTCATGCGCGGCGATAGCGTCGACCAGGCCCTCGACGAGCGCCGGGTTCAGGTATGAACCGTCCGAAAAGCTGTAGAGTTCCTTGATCTGCGGAACGTTTTCATTTATGCGATTGAGCAAAATGTCCTCGGGCTTGGTGGTGGACTGAACCGCCACGATCTTATCCTCAAGATCGGCAAGCGTGTAGATATCGCTCTGGGGATCGACCGCGACCACCTGGCGGCTCGCAAGGTACGGGCCGGCCCAACGATATTCGTTTTCGCGACCCGTCATACTAAAGCTGCCCATGACACAATCGAGTTCGCCGCTCGCCAGCAGCTCCTTCTTCTTTTCCCAGTCGATCAGCTGGTATTTTGGCTTGTAACCAATGCGAGCCAAAGCCTCGGTCAATATCTCGACATCCAGGCCAACGATATCGCCGTACTCGTCGGTATACACAAACGGTGGATAGAGGTCGCTTCCGACGTTGAGCGTCTTAAGGTCGTCGTCTTTGACTTGCGAGGCGTCCAGACCTTCTAATGCAGACGTCGAGGCTCCGTCATTCGACCCGAAACAGCCAGCTATCGCTACGACAAAGACGCTCGCCACTGCAAGCGCAACAAACAACGAAATGGCAACCGAGCGACGGAATCTTTTCATCGAGCTCCATACGATCCTGTTTACAGACTGAAATGGTTAAAGATAACAGCAAACAAAACCACACGAGCGCCCAATTGTTACAGACGCTTTACCGTGTGGGGCCTTCCAGCCGACTTGGCAGAAGACCCCGCATGCAGTGCTCACTTACCGTGCATTAAAAACGTAGCGGTCCAGGCGGTCGCACGCTTCCCTTACGCGCGAAAGCGGCAGCGCCAGATTCACGCGAATGTGGCAGGGCCCGTGAAACGGACGGCCGTCCTGATATCCCACGCCCACGCGCGCCCCCTCGTCGAGCAGCCACTGAATATCGCGGCCATGTTCGCGACACCACTCGGTGCAGTCCAGAAACACCATGTACGTGCCCTGCGGACGCGAATAGGACACACCCTCAAAATGCTCGTCCACGTAATCGCAGAAGTACTCGATATTGCCGGCAAGCACCTGGTTGAGCTCGTCCACCCACTCGTAGCCCTGCGGCTGGTAGGCACCGATAAGCGCATGCATGGAGAGGACGTTCATCTCGTTGTAGTGGGTCTTGTTGGACACGGCGCACACGCGGTCGCGCAGCGTCTCGTTATAGATGATGTGATAGCTGCCGACCAGACCCGCCAGGTTGAACGTCTTGCTGGGCGCATAGAGGGCAACCGTGCGCATGCGGGCATCCTCGCTCACCGACTGCGTCGGGATGTGCTTGTGCCCCGGCAGGATGATATCGGACCAAATCTCGTCCGAGATCACCACGCAATCGTGCTGGCGATAGATGTCCATGGCGCGCTCGATCTCGTCACGCTCCCATACGCGGCCGCAGGGATTGTGCGGCGAGCAGAATACCGCGGCATGGATGTGGTTTTGGGCGAGTTTGCACTCCATGTCCTCAAAGTCCATGCGCCACACGCCCTGGTCGTCGAACTTAAGCGGGCTGTGGACAATGCGATAGCCCGCGGCCTCAATGGACTTGGTAAAGCCGATGTAGGTAGGGCTGTGGACCAGCACCGCATCGCCTGGCTGAACATACGCACGCAGCGTCGACACGACACCGCCCAGCACGCCGTTTTCGTAGCCGATATGTTCAGGGCGCAGACCCTCGACGCCATTGCGGCGGCTCTGCCATTCGATGATGCGGTCGAAATACTCGGAGCGCGGGTTAAAGTAGCCAAACATGGGATGCTGAGCGCGCTGAATGATGTGCTCCTGGACCGTGGGCACCGTGGCAAAATTCATGTCGGCCACCCACATGGGAATGCGGTCGAAGCCCTCGTCGGGTGCGTTCGGAACCATACCGGGGATCTCGCCCCAGGAGTCAACGGCGATGGAGTCCATGCCGTGGCGGTCGATAAGCGAGCTAAAGTCGTATTTCATGCTGAGCTCCCGTGCAAAGTGATTGTTTTGGTAGGCGTTATTGTCCACCAGCGCGGGCGGTTTTGGCGCGGGGTTTGGCGCTTAATTTGACGGGTGCGGACGAATGGTAGGTTAGCCCCGCGCCTTGTTGACGGCGACTACGGTTAGCTGGGTTTCATCGACCGTAAACGATATGTCGAGCCCGGCGTAGGCCAAGTGGTAAACGCGGTTTGGCTCGTGCTTGCTGCCCGCGCGGCGTGGATCTTGGCGAAGGACCTCGACCAAGCCGGGGAGCTTTGCGGGAAGGACCATATCCTGCAGCGCTTGCGGGAACTCGACGTCGAGCTCTTGCCACGGAGCATCCTCAATCCAGCCGCCGGTCGCATCCGAGTGGCAATCCGCAAACGGGATGTAGGGCTTAATGTCGTAGATGGGCGTGCCGTCACGCAGGTCGGCCCCCAGCACATGGATGATGGGGCCATCGTCGGTGAACTCGACACGATCGAGCTTGACGCAGGTGAGACCGATGGGATTAGGGCGAAACGGGCTGCGCGTGGCAAAGACGCCCACACGCTCGGCTCCACCCAGGCGCGGCGGACGCACGCTCTTCGACCATTTTGCGTTGGTACCGGACCTGTCCTGCGTTTTGGCATCGGCGGCTATGTCCTTAGCCGTGCCGCCGGGCGTTCCGTTTTCGAAGCGCCACAGCAGCCACAGGTGAGAGAAGGAGTCCAGACCCTCAACCGCTGCATTGGAGGCAAATTCCGGCTCAAAAATGATGCGTCCCTGCAGATGAGGCGCCAGAAAGCTGTTGCGCGGAATGCCGAACTTCTGCGGCAGGTCGGTATGTATGTGTGCAATAGGTTCCATGCCGGTCATTGTACGGCATGGAGGCGTGGGGCGTTGCGCGCAATTCTTCGCCGCGGACTCCTGTCGTGCAACCAACGGTTGCTTGGAAGGGCGCCTGCCGCCGCGTATGCTTAAGCCATCAACCAGCAGAAAGGAGCCGCTATGGCCTTTGCAGAAAAGCTCATTGCCATCCGTCGCGCCCATCACCTTACCCAAGAGCAGCTCGCCGCCAAACTCTTTGTCACGCGCCAAGCCGTCAGCCGTTGGGAGCGCGACGAGGTCACCCCGGGCATCGACATGATGAAGCTCATCGCCGCCGTAACCGGAGAACCCCTGTCTCACCTGCTCGAAATGCCCGAGCGCTATTGCCAGAGCTGCGGCATGATACTCACGTCCGACGACTGCGGCACCGATGCCACGGGCGCCACGACCGACCATTACTGCAAGTGGTGCTACGACCACGGCAAGTACACCTACGACACCACCATGGAGGCAATGATCGAGGATTGTGCCCCGCGACTGGCACAAGACACCGGCATGTCGCTCGACGAAGCCGTCTCGCTCATGGGCGCCGTCCTGCCGCAACTGGAGCGCTGGCGCACCGTGCAGGAAAACGAGGAGCGCTACGGTGCCGAGGCGCGGGCGCGCTATGGCGATGAGGCTATCGATGCGGCAAACGAGGCGCTGCTGGACATGGATCCTCAGACATGGAACGACATGAAGGAACTTGAACGCGCTGTTCTGGGCCAGCTTTCGATTGCCATGGGCATTGGCGACCCAGAGAGCAACGAGGCCCACAAACTTGTCGCAATGCACCGTCGATGGATTGCCCCTAACTGGGGACACGAGCCCCAAGACGAAGCATACCTGGGCCTCGCCCACGGCTATCTTGCCGATCAGCGCTTTGTTGACTACTACGACAAGCCCTGCGGCACCGGAGCCACGACGTTTCTGGTTCAGGCAATCGAGTCGTCGTTGACGCGCGCATAGACCGCGGCGGCTTTGGGTATTTCAATCGAAACCTCAACCGATTGGAGACCTATGGCTACTGATCACGAGCTCGCGCTCTACGTTATGACCGGCTGCCCGTATTGCATAAAAGTCAAGCGCTTTTTGGCCGATAACGGTGTGACCATTCCCGAGCGCAATATCACGACCGATACCGAAGCTGAGCAGACACTCATCGCCGTCGGCGGAAAACGCCAGGTTCCCTGCCTGTTCATCGACGGCAAACCACTCTACGAGTCGAGCGACATCATCGCGTGGGCACAGGAGAACCTACTCTAACACTCGCGTTGCGACCGGCTCGCCCCAACCTATACGACCCAAACATGTACGCCAGCATCCAAAGTCGACCATTTCCGACATCTTTGGATGCTGGCGTACAGCTTTTGGGTAGCCATGGACGCTCTTAGCCGGCTAATTGTTTGAGGCGACCTTTGGATTATGGCTGTTTGACGCCTCTGGAAAGGTTTCCGAGAGGGCTGTGGTCAAAAAAGGGCAAATATGAGTACTGCTACCTGTTTAGTAGCAGCGATTTTGATCACTTCAGGAACTATTCAACGTTCCGCTCGTCCGCAGACGACGTTATTTCTCCTCATATGTTCAATAAAAGTAGCTCCTAATGGGAACAAATCTCATCAGGAGCTGCTATTTATAGCAAAATAAATGCAACCATAATGGCAACAGTACTCATATTTGCCCTTTTTTGACCACGACCCTGGTAGCGCGCAGAGATGTGGTGTAAGAGGCGGGGCATGCCCCGCCTCTTCTCTTT
>UQXB01000008.1:0-55538 GCA_900544935.1 uncultured Collinsella sp. | reverse complement strand
GTTCAGGAACTGCGCGAAACCCGCGGCGTCGTGCACGCGCACGATGTTGGCACCGGCCTGGATGGCGCCCAGGCACACGCCAAACGTAGCGGCATCGCGCTCGGCGGCCTCGGTCACGCCCGAGACGGCGCCCACAAAGCGCTTGCGCGACACGGCGCACATGAGCGGATAGCCCAGTGACGCCATCTTGGCAGTCTCGCGCTGGATGACGATGTCCTCGTTAGCCGACTTACCAAAGCCCGGGCCAGGATCGATGCAGATGCGGTCGCGCGACACGCCGGCATGGATGAGCGTGCGGGCCTGGTCAGACAGAAAGCCCATGACGCGGCGCATGATGGGCGCCGAATCGGGCAGGGTGAAGCGGCGGAGCTGCGAGGTGGGCACGTAGGCTTCCTCGCGGCGGGCGCTGCGGCGCATCATGGCGGCCAGACGGTCATTGGACTCCGATGCGGCCTCGGTGGCTGCGGGCGCGGCCTCGGGCGCGGGCGCGACGGTCTGGGCGGCGGCAGCCTGCTCGGCGGCGGGCGTCTCCTGCTCGCTTGCAGGCTCGGACGTGGGCTCCGGTTCGCCAAACGGCAACGAGGGCTGCACCACGCCGCCCGGAAGCTTGGCCTCCGACTTAGGCTCACCCAGCAACTTGCCGCGACGGCGGCGAGCCGGCTTCTCGGCCTCACGCGCGGCCTCGGCAGCCGCCTCGCGCGCCTTCTCGGCAACAAACGCCGCTGCCGAGGTATCGAGCTGCACCGTTGCGTGCGTGCGGGTGGGCGCGGCGACCTCGCCGGCATGCATCACGATGACGCCGCAGGTGCTCGTCTTAACAAACTCGACCATCTTGGGATCGGTGAAGCCGGTCACGTCGTTGACGATCGAGGCGCCGCAGCGCACGGCCGCCTTGGCAACCGCCACATGACGCGTGTCGATCGAGACGATGGCGCCCTCCTTGGCCAGCGCGCGCACCACGGGCAGCACGCGGCGAGCCTCCTCGTCGGGGTTGACCGGGGTAAAGCCGGGGCGCGTGGACTCGCCGCCCACGTCGATGATGTCGGCGCCGGCGTCGAGCATCGCCAAGCCGTACTCGATGGCGGCATCCGGGTCGAAGTGCTCCCCGCCATCGCTAAACGAATCGGGCGTCACGTTGAGGACGCCCATGATGCGCGGACGGTCAAAGCTGAGCTCGTACTTTCCGCACCGCCATGTCTTGCTGTCGTTCGCCATGAACATCCTCCTAAAATGCCCACGCCGCCGAGCTTGGGGAGCTGGCGGCGGGGTCGCTTTGCACTCAGTCTTTCTATTGTATCCGCGCGCGCGGGCTAGAACGCAAACGCGGCCGCGATGTCGCAAGAAATCAGCAGGTCGGCATTTGCATCCTGATCGGTGGGAGCAAGATTGCAAATGGCCAGCGTATCGCCGGTAAAGTAACGCGTAAGGCCCGCCGCCGGATACACCACGAGCGAGGTCCCGCCCACAATGAGGGCATCGGCCGCGGCGATGGCAGCAACGGCGCCGGTCAGCACATGCTCATCGAGCGGCTCCTCGTAGAGCACCACATCGGGCTTAATGCGCCCGCCGCACGCGGGGCACACGGGCACGCCCGCGGCGTCCTCGTGCTCGCGCGAGCAAATCCACTCGGCGCTATAGACCGCGCCGCACGACTGGCAAATGTTGCGATGGACCGATCCGTGCAGCTCGAACACGCGCTGTGAGCCGGCCATCTGATGCAGGCCGTCAATGTTTTGCGTCACCACGGCATTTAGCTTGCCGGCGCGCTCCAGCTCGGCCAGCTTGGTGTGGCAGCGGTTGGGCTTGGCGCCAAGCGCGATCATCTTGGTGCGGTAGAAGTCGAAGAACTCGGCCGGGTGCACCTCGTAAAAGCTATGCGAGAGCATGGTCTCGGGCGGGTAGACAAACTGTTGGTGATATAGGCCGTCCACGCTGCGGAAATCGGGGATGCCACTCGCCGTGGAAACGCCCGCGCCGCCAAAGAAGACCACGCGCTTGTGGGTGCCGAACAGCTCCGCCAGCGCGGCGGAGGCCTGTTTGGAGTCCGTTATCGCCTGCGTCATATGAGTCCTCCGTCCTTGTTGGTCGGGCAGCGTCGGGCGATGTCCCAGCATGCGGCCTTTATGTCAGCATGCGCGAAGCCCGCCACGCCCTTGTTGCGTTAATCTTAAGCCTGCCAACCCCGTCGAAAGGACACCATGCCTCAGACTTACACCTTTGCCTCGTGGAACGTCAACGGCCTGCGCGCCGTGCTCAAAAAGGACCCGAGCTTTATCCAGATCGCGCAAGAACTCGGCGTCGATATCTTGGCGCTGCAAGAGACCAAGCTGCAGGAGGGCCAGGTCGATATTGACCTGCCCGGCTATCACCAAACCTGGAGCTACGCCGAGCGTAAAGGCTATTCGGGCACTGCGGTCTTTAGCCGCCAGGAACCGCTGCGCGTGCTGCACGCCGACGCACTGCTACCCTACGCCGGCGAGGCGGCCGGGCTCGTCGCCCAAGCCGCAACCGAGGGCCGCGTCTGCGCGCTCGAGTTCGACAAGTTTTGGTTTGTGGATGTCTACACGCCTAACGCCCAAAATGAGCTCGCGCGCATCGATGTACGCATGGCCTGGGACGATGCCTATCGCGACTTTTTGAGCGCGCTTGAACGCGAGACCGGTAAGCCCGTCGTAACCTGCGGCGACTTTAACGTGGCGCATGAGGAGATCGACCTTAAGAACCCCAAGTCCAACCGTGGCAACGCGGGCTTTTCGGACGAGGAGCGCGGCAAGTTTACCGAGCTGCTCAACGCCGGGTTTACCGATACCTGGCGCGCGGCAAATCCGGACGTCGAGGGCGTCTACAGCTGGTGGAGCTATCGCTTTAATGCCCGCAAGAACAACGCCGGCTGGCGCATCGACTACTTCCTGGTAAGCGACGCAATCGCCGACAACGTACGCGACACCGGCATCCGCGGCGACATCTTCGGCAGCGACCACTGCCCCGTCACCCTCACGCTAGAGCTCTAGCCCCAAGTAATTCCTCTAGGGGACAGAGGAAAACAGATCATGTGACCCCTCTCCCCCTATAAGGTGCGGTGGAATAGTTCCTGTTTGGGCAGCAAATAGCCAAAAACGAGAACTATTCCACCGCAAGTTCGTGAGGGAACGCGAAATGCCTTACAGCCCGTATTTCACGACGACACGGTTAATGCGACGGCACCAAGGCTTGTACAAGGCGGCCAAGAACACGCAGGTCGCGAGGCCGTGTGTGATATCGAACGGCACTGCCGTGGCAAGACGCGCCACGGCACCCGCCCAAGTAAGCGGCTGTACAAATCCAATGATGTCATACGCGTCAATCACGACGCCATAGAGCAGGCCCGACGCAAAGCCGTACGCCAGCAGCGCCGGCATGCGCACGGTGCCGTCGGCGCGGTCGAACGCACCCGCATGCGCCAGCGCGCCGCCAACATAACCAACCAGGCCCCAGGCATACATCTGCCATGGCGTCCACATGCCCTGTCCAAAAAAGAAATTGCTGGTCAGCGCCGCCAGCGCGCCAACCATAAAACCATTGCGGCGACCAAGCGTCGCCCCCGCGATAATGGCGATGGCGCTCACCGGCTTAAAATCGGGAATGGGCCCAAACAGGATGCGCCCCGCCGCCGCCAGCGCCGCCAGCACCAACGTGGGCATAATCTGGCGCAAGCCCGGACGAGATGCCTCGTAACCCGCAAAGAACAGCGCGAGCACGAGCGCCACCACAACCAGCATGGCAAGCGCTGCCTGCTCAATGCCTGCCAGCAATGCTGCGGCCATTACCGCCGGCACCGCCAACAACAGCGGAATCTCAAGTTTTGTGAGTAGGCGCGAGGCGCGAAAATCCGCCATCCCATCACGCCCTATAGAACACGTTGTCGGCAAAGAAGTCGGCCGGGGACTCCATGCAGGCAATCTCACCGTCAAACATCATGGCAACGTCATCGGCAACCTGCTCGGCAAAATCCAGATCGTGCGTGGCCATGATGACGGTGCCGCCAGCCTTCGCATGGTCACGCAGGGCGCGGGCGATGGTGCGGCGGCTGAACAGGTCTAGACCCTTGGTGGGCTCATCGAGCAATAGCAGTTCGGGGCCGATTAGCAGCAGTTTTGCCAATGCAAGCAGTTGACGCTGCCCGCCCGAAAGATCGTACGGATGGCGTCCATCCAGACCCGACAACCCCAAGCTCGCCGCACGCTCCCGCGCCAAGTTCTCGTCATATCCGCAGGTCGAGGCCCATTCCATCAGCTCATCGCGAACCGTCTCGGCAACCAGCAATGCTTTGGGATTCTGAGGCAGCAGCGCCGCCGAGGCCGCTCCGCGCACCATGCGGCCGCGCTGCAGCTTGGCGGTCTTCGCCAGCACCGAGAGTATCGTCGACTTACCGCATCCGTTGCCGCCCACGATCGCATGCACCGCACCGGCCGAAAACGACGCATCGAGCCCGCGCAGCACCCAGCCGGACGCTCGATTGTAGCGAAACCAGCCTTCCAACAGGGTGGTAGCCGACCCGCCGTGCATTTTTTGGAGTATTCTGCTTCCATCCGTGCGCGAGAAGGCTTCCAAGCCGTTCTCGAGCGACGTTTGCGCCACAAATTCGGACGATTTGTCCAATTCCAAACTTTTTTTCGCGCTCGATACGTCCCCGGGCGGCTCCAGAGAGCCCAAATTGTCCTCACGCCTGCTGAATACTCCGTTTTTTGCACATCGGATGGCACCCCACCCCAACGTGTCATCGGAAAACAGCGATTCTCGGCATACCAAAGAAGCCATATCCGCCGCCTCGTGCACGCGGCCATCCTCAATCCGGTACGCACACGTCGCGTATTCGAGCATTGGGCGCGGCTGATGCGTCGCCACAACAACCGTGCAGCCCAGCTCGCGATTCACACGAAACAGCGCGTGCAGGAAATTCTTCTCGGCAACGGGATCGAGCTGAGACGTGGGCTCGTCGAGCAGCAGCACGCGCGGGCGCAGCGCCAGGACGGCGGCAAGCGACAGCAGCTGCTTGCGGCCACCCGAAAGCGTATCGGTATCACGATGAAGCCAGTCCTCCAGACCAAAGAAATAGCTGGTCTCGGCAACACGGCGGCGCATCTCGTCGCGCGACACACCCAGATTCTCTAGGCCAAACGCCATCTCGTGCCACACGGTCTCGCACACAATCTGGTTCTCGGGATCCTGAAACACATAGCCCACGCGCTCCGCCGATGCCCGCACGTCCATGTCGGCAACGTTCTCGCCCAGCACGCGCGCATCGCCAGTGCGCTCGCCCGCTGGAGCGATCTCGGGCTTGAGCAGCGACAGCAGCGTCGACTTACCCGATCCGGTACCGCCAACAAGCAGCGCAAATGCACCTTGGGGAACACGCCAATCAAGCCCCTCGAGCACCGGTGCCTTGACCCCGGGATAGGCAAAACTAAGGCCTCGCACCTCAATCGCCGGCGCGGCCGAGCCATATGCCACACCCGCCGCCGAGCTCCTATCAAACCGAGCCATCAGCCAAACCTCTTCTCATCAATCGCGTGCAACGCGCAAGGCAACACCATCCAGGCGGCGTACACGACATAGCCTGGCCACGGCGCCGGCACCGAGAGCTGCGGATAAAACGAATACTGCGTCGTCGCGGTCCACGCCACCGCCACCGCGGCAGCGCCAAACAGTACGAGCCCGGCCAGCGCGGCAACGTCACTGCGCCCCAGCCGATACCGCGCATACGTCGTACGACGCGTCGCGGCACCCCACCCGCGCGAGCGCATCGCGTCCGCGCGCTCCAGCGAATCTTCCATGCCCCAGCCCATCAACACACTCGATGCCCGCAAGCGCGAGCGCACGGGGTCGGCCGGCGCACGCCCCGGTACATCAATCGCGTCCTGCACCGCCAGCACCGTGCGGCCGCGGCGCAAAAACTGTGGGATAAGCCGCATGCACATCGAGATCATAAGCGCGATCACCGGCGCGGCGTTGCCTAACAGTGCGAGCACCTTGTCGTATTCGAGCATCGACGCCGCGGCCTCAAACCACAGCACGCTCGCCACAAACAGCCCGCCCATGCACAGGCCGTATACCATGCTTTCCAGATACACCGCGCGCATGCCAATACGGAACAGCTCCGTCGAGCCCGAGGCGCTAAACAGCGGATTGACCAGCGCGATAATCAAAATCACCGGCAACTGCCAGCGGAGTGCGCCCAGCGTGCGGGCAGCCCCACGCGTCGCAAATCCATACGCCAGCCCGCCCGCAAGCGACAGCGCAATCAGCACCGGCTGCATCGAGAACATGGTGAGCCCCAGCGTCAGCACTATATAGAGCGCCGGCACAGCCGGATGCGACATCGAGAACGCCGCGACGGGCTCGCCGCCAAACTCCTCTTGTATGTTGTCCACGGGCACCCCCGTCCCCTCGCTCAAACGACAGCTCCGCAGCACCGCCAACGCCGCACGCAAGCAGCGCAAACGCCACGCCGGCGTCGCAAGCCTCAACCGCCGCAAACCAATCGCTACGCGCTCAACATATGCCTGCGGTATCATATTGCGCCGTGTATCGTTTCCAAACACACGTCTCTATAACGTAACAGGAGATCACATGGACGCAACCGCAATTATCCTCGCTGCCGGCGAGGGCACCCGCATGAAGTCGAACCACTGCAAGGTTTCGCACAAGATCCTGGGCAAGCCTATGGTCCAGTGGATCGTCGACGCCACCATCAAGGCCGGCTGCAGCCGCGTCGTGGTCGTCATCGGCAGCCACGCCGACGAGATGCGCGCCCTCATCGACGGCGCCTACGCCAGCAGCGCCACCAAGGTCGAGTGCGTCGAGCAGACCGAGCGCCTAGGCACCGGTCACGCCGTGAAGGTCGCGCTCGAGGCCTGCGGCATCACGCAAGGCCCCGTCGTCGTGCTCAACGGCGACCTGCCGCTCATCACCGCCGACACCGTCGCCAAGTTCGCACAGACCGTCGCTACCGGCGAGCTCGCCTGCACCGTCATGACCATGACCCCGCCCGACCCCTTCGGCTACGGCCGCATCAAGCTGGGCGCCGACGGCCAGATCGAGCGCATCATCGAGCAGAAGGACTGCACGCCCGAGCAGGCCGCCACGCTGCTGGAGTGCAACGCCGGCTGCTACGCCTTCGACGGCGCGCAGCTCGCCGCCCACATCAACGAGATCGGCAACGACAACGCGCAGTCCGAGTACTATCTGCCCGACATGCTCGAAATCCTCAAGGGTCACGGCCAGGCGGTCTCCATCTTCCACTGCGATGACTACCGCGACGGCCTGGGCGTCAACAGCCGCATCCAGCTCGCGCAGCTCACCGCCATTGCGCGCGACCGCATCAACGAGCACTGGATGGCCGAGGGCGTCACGTTCATCGATCCCACGCAGGCCTGGATCGGCCCCGATGCCGTTATCGGCCGCGACACTGTCGTGTGGCCGCAGACGCACCTGATCGGCCACGTCACCGTGGGCGAGGAGTGCCAGCTCGGCCCCAACAGCCGCCTCACCGACACCACCGTCGGCAGCGGCTGCACCATCGATGAAACCATCGCCATCGAGGCCGTCATCGAGAACGGCGTCGACTGCGGCCCGCGCGCCTACCTGCGCCCGGGCACCCACATGCTCGACGGTTCCAAGGCCGGCACGCACGTGGAGATCAAGAAGTCCACGATCGGCGAGGGCTCCAAGGTGCCGCACCTGTCCTACATCGGCGATACCACCATGGGCTCCGGCGTCAACGTGGGCGCGGGCTCCATCACCTGCAACTACGATGGCGTGCACAAGCACAAGACCGTCATCGGCAAGGATGCCTTCATCGGCTCCGACACCATGATGGTCGCGCCCGCCCAGATTGGCGACGGCGCGCTCGTGGCCGCCGGCTCCGTCATCACCGAGCCGGTCCCGGCAGACGCACTTGGCCTGGGTCGTGCCCGCCAGGTAAACATTGAGGGCTGGGCCGCCGATTACCGCCGCCGTCTGCACGAGGACGACGAGGTATAACGTTTTACCAAGCATCTAAGGAGCTGTTCCCATGGGGGCGGCTCCTTTTTCTATCGTGACCTGCGCAACCGGATGAGTGGTCGGTTCGTGTCCGTTGACGGTAAAGACGTTATCAAGACCCGATTAACCCCGTCGCGCGGTTACAATGCAACAAGGCATCTATATGGCATTCGATATAAAGGAGAAGGGTAATGCCGATTAATGATCCCGAGAAGTCGGAGAATATGCGCAAGTCCATCCGCGTGTATTCCGGTTCCTCCAACCGTCCCCTCGCTCAGAAGATTGCTGAGTACCTTGGGGTCGAGCTTTCGGGCCTTACGCTAAAGCAGTTCGCCAATGGTGAGATTTACGCCCGCTACGACGAGACCGTCCGCGGCGCCGACGTCTTCCTGATTCAGTCCGTGGCCGGCGGCAACGTCAACGACATGCTCATGGAGCTGCTCATCGCCACCGACGCTGCCAAGCGCGCATCCGCCCGCTCCATCACCGCCGTCATCACCCACTACGGCTATGCCCGCCAGGACCGCAAGGCCGGCCCGCGCGAGCCCATCACCGCCCGCCTCGTCGCCAACCTGCTCGAGCGCGCCGGCGTCAACCGCATCATCACCCTCGACCTGCACCAGGGCCAGATCCAGGGCTTCTTCGATATCCCGGTTAACCACTTGTCCGCGCTGCCGCTGTTTGGCCAGTACTACAACGACATGCACTTCGACACCGACAACCTGGTTGTCGTCTCCCCCGACGTGGGCCGCGCCAAGGCCGCCAAGAAGCTGTCCGACATGCTCGGCTGCGACCTGGCCATCGCCCACAAGGGCCGTCCGCGCCACAACGCCGCCGAGGTCATGGGCATCATCGGTGACATCAAGGGCAAGACCTGCATCATCAACGACGACATGATCGACACCGCTGGCACCCTGTGCGCCAACGTCAAGGAGCTCAAGGCTATGGGCGCTGGCGACATCTACGTCTGCGCCACCCACGGCATCTTCTCCGGTCCGGCCATCGAGCGTCTGAACGACGCCCCGATCGTCGAGTGCCTCGTCACCGACGCCATTCCCGTCGAGGTCGGCGGCAAAATCAAGACCATCTCGGTCGCCGAGGAGTTCGCTCAGGCCATCTCCGCCGTTTACCACGAGGAGCCCGTCTCCACGCTCGTCGGCGGCGACTTCGCACTGTAATCCAGCGTGCATCTCATCATCTTTGGTGTTTTTAAAGGGTCGGAAGCTCGCTTCCGACCCTTTTTCTACCCCTCGACAACCTTCCCTGGACAATTAGTTCAGATACGTATTTTTTTAAAGCTCCAAAGGCCGTTCTGAGCCTTCTGAGCTCCCCGGCGAACGCCATACTGCCCAAAGCTCATCGCTTTCGAGTACGACCGCCGCATATTTACCCTCAAATCGCCCTCGAAAGCCCTTAGAAACGCCTCGAACGCCCGCCGTCTTATACGTATCTGAACTAACTGTCCAGTAGCTATCGTCAACCTTCGCGGCAGAGCTCAATTTCCTGCAATCCCCTCAACCGATTCCACCGATTTCATAACACCCAGCCGTTCATGGCGCGCAGCGCCCCGCTGAGCGAAAAGAACGGTATGGCGGTCGCATTCTGCCGCCAACTTAGTACGTTATAGCTATGACGACCGTGATTTCACATCTCTCCGCCCTCCGCGCAATTCGTCGCGCACGACGGGCGTACTCTGCCCTACCCTGGGACTCCGTTGATAGCGAACAGCAAGCACAGGCCTTGGCTGGCTGCATTCCCAACAATGACGCGATAGACTTTGGCGCACTTTCGATACTCGACGCCTGGAATGAAGATGATTCCGAACTGCTCGATCTTCTCGTTTCAAACGAAGACAACAGGCGCCCCGACAAGCGACTTCTTCAGCATATTCTCTCCACTCCTCTTCCTGAAGGTGCAATTATGCACGTCGAGGCCGACATCTACGCAACGTCTCCTGCCATGACAGCCATGCTTTGTTCCAAAAATGAATCAGTCGCCAAAACCTTGATGCTCCTTATGGAGCTGCTCGGAACCTACTCCCTTCCTCCCGGGGCAACATACCCCATTGCCTATGACGACATCTGGCCCAAGGGCGATGACTACGAAGCGATGGACGACCTCGATTGCCGGGGCGACCAGTCGGCGACCGAACAGCAGAACGAAACCCGCTACGAACAGGCACACTACAAATGCGAGCCCGCCACGACCATCGAAGATCTCGAGACTGTTGCACAGCTTGCCAAAAGCAGCTCATACACCTCGTTTCGCACGGCAGTCAAGCTCGCCCGACCCGGATCTGCATCCCCAGCCGAATCCCTAATGTTTGCCGTTCTCGGAGCGCCCATGCGCTTTGGCGGATTCGGATGTTGCAGCCTGCCCATGGGAGGCCTGCTACTCAACTATCGAATCGACTTCGACACTCTTGCGGTCAACATGTCCTCCGGCATCCCTTACGCCATCTGCGACCTATATTGCCCGGCCGCCGGAGTCGACAACGAATACAACGGAATTGGGCATGAGCTTCAAAACGCTCGCATCCACGATGGCAATCGAAATAATGGCCTCAAGGCAATGGGCATCCACGTCCTGGTTATCAATCGCGACCAAATGAAAGACCTTGTTGCACTCGAAGCCTTCGCCCAAACGATGCATCGACTCGCGGGAGTCCGATTCCGATACCGTATCAAGGGCTATCGCAAGCGTCAGGCCGCTTGGCTCAACGCCCTGCGGGCCGGAATCGGCCTTGCGCCGGTCTAAACGGCGAATCACCCGTGCACCGTCGAGCAGGGCTGGACAGTTAGTTCAAATACGTATAAATGGACACATTGAATTAGGCTGTTTTGCAGTTATCTCTATACCATTCGCCCGATTTGAAGGCAGGGTAGACTTCAAAACAGCGTCATATGGACTAACTAAAGCTCCAAAACAACGTATCGGCATTGAATTGAGCACTTCGAGTCCTCAGAACTTATACGTATCTGAACTAACTGTCCACCTCGATTTCGACGGCCGTCCAAACGCCCTCAAATAACCTCAATTGCCCTCCATTTGACAGCGGCAACAGGGTCGCTCACCATAGCAGGCGACAAATCAACGAAAGGATGAACATGGCAGCTGCACAGCCGCTTAAGATTCGCATGGTTGCCGGACTTGGCAACCCTGGCGATGAGTATGCCGAGACCCGCCACAACGCTGGCTTCAAAGCGATCGACGAGTTGGCCCGTCAGGCCGGCGTCACGTACTGGAAAAACCAGGCCGGCGCCGAGGTCGCGCTCATCAACATCAACGATCCCGAGGAAGAGGGCGGTAAGCGCCAGATTGTACTGGTCAAGCCGCAGTCGTATATGAATACCTCGGGTGGCCCCATCTCCAAGCTCTGCCGCGAGTACAAGATCAAGGCCGAGGAGCTGCTCGTAATCCACGACGAGCTCGACATTCCCGCCGGCGACGTACGTGTTAAGGTGGGCGGTGGCCACGCCGGTCACAACGGCCTGCGCTCCATCATCGACAAGATGGGCAGCCGCGACTTCAGCCGCATCCGCACCGGCATCGGCAACCCTCCCGGCAAGATGGCCGTCGCCGACTACGTGCTTAAGCAGCTGCGCGCCCGCGAGGCCGAGGATTTCCAGGACACCTGCGCCCGCGCCGCAGATGCCGCCGGTCTGGCAATCGTGCACGGCGTGATCTATGCCCGCGACCACGTCAACGGCGCCGCCTCCGCCAACGGCAAGCACTAAAACCTATCATTTAGGGATAGGTTTATTTTGACAGGTTTTAACTGCGGAAACGCCGCAGCGGCCGCATCGCAATAAACCGCGCACCGCCATACACACATAGCACCCCAAAGGGGGCCGACCTCATTGCAACCCGAGGCTGGCCCCTTTGCCGTTTTACCCGATAAAACCTGCCAAAATAAACCTCTCCCCCTTTGGTAGGCCAAAGTGGATAAACCCTGCTCCCAACCGCCGAAGACACACGTAAGTGACATGTCCATGAGGGTATAATTTGCACCGTATGTCTGCACAACGCCTGTGCACGTACGGTTTTATTCGGGCTACCGTCCATTTCCGTGGAGGCACGGTTCGGCGGCCCTAACAAGAGAGGGGTTCTATGTATAAGATCCTGGAGAAGACGCAGTTCTCGGAGAAGGTGTTCAAGTTCCGCATCGAGGCGCCCGCAATCGCCAAGCATGCGCACGCTGGACAGTTCCTCATGGTCCGCGCCAACGAGACGGGCGAACGCGTCCCGTTTACCCTGGCCGGCTGGAACGGTGACGAGGGCTGGGTCGAGTTCATCTTCATGGTGATCGGCAAGACCACCGAGATGCTTTCCACCTACGAGGCCGGCGAGTCGCTGCGCGACGTCGTGGGCCCGCTGGGCGTTCCCACCGAGATGGCCGAGGGCCCCTGCGCCGTCATTGGCGGCGGCGTCGGCCTGGCAATTGCCTTCCCGGTCGCCAAGCACCTGGTCGAGACCGGTCACGAAGTTCACGCCATCATGGGCGCCCGCACCAAGGACCTCCTGCTCATGGAGGACCAGTTCCGCGAGCTCCTCGACGAGGACCACATCCACATCACCACTGACGACGGCTCCTACGGCGAGCAGGGCGTTGTCACCGCTCCGTTGGAGCGCCTGCTGCAGGACAAGGCCGTGAGCCAGGTCTTCTGCGTCGGCCCCGTTCCGATGATGAAGTTCTCGACCCTCACCGCCCAGAAATACGACACCCCCATCACCGCGTCCCTCAACCCCATCATGGTTGACGGCACCGGTATGTGCGGCTGCTGCCGCGTCGAGGTGGGCGGCGTGACCAAGTTCGCTTGCGTCGACGGCCCCGACTTCGATGCCACCCTGGTCGACTGGGATGACCTTCGTGCCCGCCAGGCCGCTTACCGTTCCGAAGAGGGCGAGTCCCTCAAGGCCTATGAGGAAAAGAGCTGCGCATGCCACTAGTTAACGGTCGTTTCGTTGCCGATATGAAGTCGCCCCGCACCCCCGATAACGAGGAGCCGGCTGCCGAGCGCGCCTGCGACTTCCGCCCCGTCGACAAGGGCTTCACCGAGGAGATGGCGCTGGCCGAGGCCGAGCGCTGCCTCAACTGCAAGAAGCCGTTCTGTGTTGAGGGCTGCCCCGTCAACATCAACATCCCCCGCTTTATCGAGCAGATCCGCGCGAAGGACTTCGGCGGCGCTCTCGATACCATCCGCGAGGACTCCATGCTTCCCGCCATCTGCGGCCGTGTCTGCCCGCAGGAGAACCAGTGCGAGGGCAAGTGCATCCGTGGTAAAAAGTCCGAGCCCGTGGCCATCGGCCAGCTCGAGCGCTTCCTGGGCGACCGCCCCGAGCTCGCCTCCACGCCCAAGATGGCTCCCAAGAACGGCAAGAAGGTCGCCGTCGTCGGCTCCGGCCCGTCCGGCATCACCTGCGCCGGCGAGCTCGCCCGTAACGGTTTTGACGTCACCGTCTTTGAGGCCTTCTTTACCGGCGGCGGCGTGCTGGTCTACGGCATCCCCGAGTTCCGTCTGCCCAAGGCGGTCGTCAAGCGCGAGATTGACGGCCTGGAGGACATGGGCGTCAAGTTTGAGTACAACTCCGTCGTGGGCAATATGGCCACGGCCGAGGAGCTGTTCGAGCAGGGCTTCGACGCCATCTATGTGGCGACCGGCGCTGGCCTGCCCAAGTTCCTCAACGTCCCCGGCGAGAACCTGCCCAACGTCTTCTTCGCGAACGAGTACCTCACCCGCGTGAACCTGATGAAGGCCAACAAGTTCCCCGAGTACGACACCCCCACCAAGCACGGCAAGAACGTCGTTGTCTTTGGTGGCGGCAACGTGGCTATGGACGCCGTCCGTACCGCCAAGCGCCTGGGCGCCGAGCACGCCATCATCGCCTACCGTCGTACCGAGGACGAGATGCCCTGCCGTCGCGCCGAGCTGCACCATGCCAAGGCCGAGGGCGTCGAGGTTCTGCCGCTCGTCTCCCCGCTCGAGTTTGTCGCTGGCGAGGACGGCTCCGTGTGCGCCGTCAAGGTCCAGAAGATGGAGCTCGGCGAGCCCGACGAGTCCGGCCGTCGTCGCCCGGTGCCTATCGAGGGCGCCATCGAGGAGATCCCCTGCGACGTCGCGATCTCGGCTATCGGCACCAACGCCAACCCCTTCGCTGCCAAGATCGGCGGCAAGATGGAGCTCAACAAGTGGGGCTACATCGTCGCTGACGAGGAGACCGGCCAGACCACCGATCCCCGCATCTGGGCCGGCGGCGACATCGTCACCGGTGCCGCTACGGTCATTCTGGCGATGGGCGCCGGCAAGAAGGCCGCCGCTTCCATCACCAAGAGCCTGCTGGGCGAGTAATCACCTACAGCACTAGCCACCAAACGGCAAAGTCCCCGTCGAGCACACGCCCGGCGGGGACTTTTTTCTATGCCGGTCGACCGACCACCACAAAGGTGTCTGTCCCCTTTGCGGTAGTTTTGATCGGCTAGCCTTCGAGCTGCGCCACTTTGTAGCGGTAGGCAGCGGCGATAACGTCTTTGCAACCCTCGCGGCCCAGCTTGGCGCGGTTGACGACGATGTCCTTGCCGCTCGTCATCTTCCACTTTCCGGCGCTATAGCGCTTATAGAACGCCTCGCGCGCCTTCTGCTGCTGCTTGACCAGCTTGGCGCCCTTCTTTTTGTTGAGGCCGCGCTTTTTGCGCACGATCTCGACGCGGTCCTCAAAGGGTGCGGTCACCAGCACGGCAATGTGATTGGGGTTGTTGCGCAGCAGGTAATCGGACAGACGGCCTTCGATAATGCAGCTCTCGGTCTCGCCCAAATCCAAAATCACCTGGCTCATCTTTTGGAACAACTTGTCCGAGTACGAACGCGCATCGTAGCGGTCGGGCAGAAACGCCATATTCTCCACGGCCAGGCGCTCGTCGTAGGCAGCCATCTTGTCGAGCGACTCGCCCGCGCGCAGCGACGCACGCACCAGCAGCTCGTTATCGTACAGCGGAATCCCCAGCTCATCGGCAAGGATACGTCCAATCTCGTGGCCCTCGGCACCAAAGTCGCGCGCGATGGTAATGACCACAGGACTCTTCTTGTTCTCCAGATCGCTCATCGCGACTCCTTTCTCTATGTGACAAAGGGGCTGTCCCTTTGCCACATTCTACGCTGCCACCATTCGCCTCTGATATGTGCGAACCAGCAGCGAGATACCAAAGTTGAGCACAAAGTACATCGCAAACACCAGGCCGTAGAGCATAAGCACCTGCGACAGGTCGATCGCGTGGGCCATCACGACATTTGCCGTGTACATGAGCTCGGCCACGTTAATACCCGAAAGATACGAGCTGTCCTTGATGACGGTCGTGCACTGGCTAAACAGCGCCGGAATGATCGTCTTAAACGTCTGCGGCAGAATGATGTAGCGCATGGTGGCAAAGAAGCCGAAGCCCTGGCTCTGCGCTGCCTCAAACTGGCCGCGCGGAATCGAGTTGAGGCCGCCGCGCACAATCTCGGCCATAACAGCGCTGGTAAACAGCGTAAAGGCAATGGTCGAAATCACAATGTCCAAACCCTGCACCGTAAAGTAGATGAACAGGATCCACAGCAGGTTTGGCGTGCAACGGAACAGCTCGATATAGGCGCTCACCAAAATACGGAATGGACGGGGCGCATAGCTCTTAACGAGCGCCAGCACCGTGCCAAAGATGAGCGAGAAAAAGATCGACAGCGCCGAGATCTCGATCGTCTTAACAAAGCCGCCCCAAATGTAGAGCAGGTTGGTCGCGTTGAAGATTTCCATGCGCTAGGCCTCCTCTACGTTGTCGAGCCCCAGCTCGGCCAGGCTCACGCCGCGCGGACGCTCCTTGGAGCGGCGCTCGAGCCACTGCACCAGCATGGCGAGCGGAAAGCAGATGATGAAGTACATAAGGCAGCAGACGATGTATCCCTGCAGGTAACCGTACAGACTCACAAAGTTGTCGGAACGGTACATAAGGTCGCCGCCGGCCACAAGCGCCAGCACCGACGTGTTCTTGACCAGGTTGAGCGCCTGGTTACACAGCGGCGGCAGAATGATCTTGAATGTCTGAGGCAGCACGATGTACCAGTATGCCTGCGCACGGGTGAAGCCCTGGCTCTGGGCCGCCTCCATCTGACCGCGCGGAACCGCCTCGATACCAGTGCGGATGACCTCCGAAATGTAGGCCGCATGATACAGGCCCACGCCCAAGAAGCCCAGCACGAACGGCGCGATGCGCACCGGCTGGTCGGCACCGGTTATGGCCTGCAAAAACTGCGGTCCGGCCATGTACATAAAGAGCACCTGCACGGGCAACGGGGTGTTCTGGTAAAACTCCACGTACACGCGGCTTATGGCACGCAGCACACGCGAACGGGTGGTAGAGAACACACCCAGCAGCGTGCCCAGTACCAGAGACAGCAACAGGCCGGCAACGACCACCTGCAGCGTCACGCCAAAGCCCTCCCAGAAGGGTCCCATGTTTTGAAATGTCGTCGACCAACGGTCGGCGTCAAATAATCCTTCGAGCATTTGATTCCTTCCTTGGACGATGCGCCTATACAAGACCCCAGGTCTTGACCTCTTGGTCGAGCCAGCCATCGGCCAGGCGATCGCAAATCACCTGATCGACCACGGCCGAAAGGTCGCAGCCCTTCTTGGTCGCCACGCCGTAGCCCTGCTCGCCAAACTTGACCTCGGGCTGCAGCAACTCAACGGTCTCGTTCATATAGCCGGCCAGCGTGGAGCGGTCCATGGCAAAGACGTCGATATTGCCGGCGTCGAGCGAACTCTTGATGATGGGGTAGCCGCTAAAGGCCCTAAACTCGGGCTTGCAGCTAAAGCCGTTGTCCTTGATCATCTGCTCAATCAGGCCCTGCGTGGTAGCACCCTGACTCACGCCGATGACCTTGCCGTCCAGGTCCTCAATCGAGGTAAAGCCCGAACGCTTCTTGACCATGAGTCCCACGTAGTCGGTGCGGTACGGCGTCGAGAAATCCCAGCTCTTCTTGCGCTCGTCGGTGATGGTGTAGGTCGCCGCGACCACGTCGAGTTGGCCGTTATCGATCAGCGGTCCGCGCGTCTTGGGCGTTACATCGGTAAACTCGACAAGCTCCTTGGCGCGGGCCTCCTTGTAGCTCACGCCAAAGACGGCAGCAGCGATCTGGTAGCACAAATCGACTTCCATGCCCTCAAAGCGACCCTTGGCGGTGTCGTAATAGCCATAGCCGGGAACGTCCTTCTTAACGCCGGCATTCAGATGGCCACGCGACTTGATGGCCGCAAGCTTGGACCCCTTGTCGGAGCCCTCGCCGCTGGTGGAGTTGCCGCAACCGGTAAGCGCGGTCCCCGTCAGCGCAAGCATGCCGGCGCCAGCCAGCTGCAAAAAGTGACGGCGCGACACGGCCGCCCTCGTCCTATCCGTCATGTACATCACCGCGCCTAGTGCAGAATCTTGGACAGGAACTCGCGGCAGCGCGGGTTCTCGGGGTTATCGAAGAAGTGCTCGGGCGTGCCCTCCTCCAGGATGCGGCCGTCCTCCATAAAGATGACGCGGTCGGCCACCTGGCGCGCAAAGCCCATCTCGTGCGTCACGCAGATCATGGTGATATCCTCCTGCGCGAGCTCAATCATAACGTCCAGGACTTCCTGGACCATCTCGGGGTCGAGCGCCGAGGTCGGCTCGTCAAACAGGATGATGGGCTGCTTGGTGCACAGGGCACGGGCGATGGCGATGCGCTGTTGCTGGCCACCCGAAAGATTCTGCGGATACTCGCCGGCCTTATGCGCCATGCCGACGCGCTTGAGCGCGGCGATGGCGATCTCGGTCGCCTCCTCCTTGCTCTTCTTTTGCAGCTTGATGGGCGCGAGCGTCAGGTTGCCGAGCACCGTCATGTTGGGATACAGGTTGAACTGCTGAAACACCATAGAGCTATACTTGCGAGCCATCTCCAGGTGATTCTTTTTGGTGAGCGGCGTACCGTCGATGACGACCTCGCCCGACGTGGGCTCCTCCAGATAATCGACGCAACGGATAAGCGTCGACTTACCCGAGCCGGAAGGCCCGATCATTACGAGCTTCTCGCCGCGCTTGACGGTGAGATTGATATCTTTGAGCACATGCAGGTCGCCAAAGTACTTGTTGAGATGCTTGATCTCGATCATGTCTGCCATGAATGTCCCTTCCCTGCGTTTACACGAGTTGAACTATTGTACGGAAAGAACCACGTTTCCGCAGCCCACACTACATTCCCGTAAAGAACCCGCAACCTTTAACCCATTCATTGGGGACAGACTTAAATGAGTACCCGCTCATTGGGCACTCATTTAAGTCTGTCCCCAATGAATGCCGCCCAGCAAAAAGGGGCGCGACCGCAATGGTCACGTCCCCTCAACATCAACTATGTACCGCTCGGCCCCTACGCGAGTTTGGCACCGACGATCTTTGCCGCGGCCGGCTTGTCGAAGTTGCCGCCGGTGGCCTTGCCGAGCGCGCCCATGACCTGGCCCATCTGCTTCTTGGACGTGGCGCCCAGCTCGGCGATAACCTGCTCGATCAGGGCCTCGAGCTCCTCGCCCGAAACCTGCGCGGGCAGCAGGCTCTCCAGGATCTTGACCTGCTCGGTCAGGTTGTCGGTACGCTCCTGGTCGGTGCCGGCCTTGATGGACATCTCCAGCGTCTCGCTCGTCTGCTTAATCAGACGCTTGATCATGCTGTTGACGTCTTCCTCGGTCACATCGCGGCGCTCATTGACCTCGATATTCTTCACCTCGGCCTTAACCTGGCGAATGATGGACAGGCGAACCTTGTCCTTGGCCTTCATGGCCGCGATCATTTCTTTCTGCAGCTCTTCGTTGGTCATCTGCAAATCCTCTCTAATAGCGTGGGCGGCACTCACGCGAGCACCGCCCCATGGTTACTCAGTCTTCGACGAATCGTCGGTCGAACTCTTGGTGACGCCCTTCAGACTCACGTTATAGGGTACGTCCTTGGGCATGGGGTTGACGGTGATGTCGGCATCCTTCTTGTACTGCTCCAGCCACTCGCTGTACGCGGTGCTGGCCGCTTGCGTCTTCACCACGTTGGAGACGTACTTTTTGATGTCCTTGGGCACCTGGTTGATGTCATCAACCTGATTATCGACATGGAAGTAGTCGGTGCACTTGATGATGTGGTAGCCATAGGTCGACTCGACGACTTCGCTCACGTCGCCCTTGTTGAGTCCCTCGAGCGCCGTCTGGTAGCTGTCGACGAAAGTGGTGAGCTTATCCCAGCCCACATCGCCCTTCTTCTCCTTGGAACCGGTGTCCTCGGAGTACTGCTCAACGGCGTCCTCAAAGCTCAGCTCACCGGAGTTGATCTTGTCCAGGCACTCCTGCGCCTTGGCCTTGGCGGCAGCCTTGTCCTCGTCGGAAGCGTCAGAATCAACCTTGATCAGGATGTTCGACGAGCGGCGGGCGTCGTTGTAGCTGGACAGGTTTTCGTTGATGTAATCGACAATCTCGCTGTCCTTGGGCTTGCTCGTGGGCGCGACGGCATCCTTGAGTTTCTGCTGCGCCAGACTCTCCTTGAGTGAGTCCTTGTAGGTGTCCTCGGTATAGCCGTAGGTCTTGAGGGTCTTCTTAAAGGCCTTGGCGCCGCCCGCGCTCTTGCACGCGTCCTTCCAAGCCTTCTCGACCTCCTCGTCCGACACCGTCACGCCGTTCTCCTTCTGTGCCTGTTGAAGCAGAATCTGCTGCGTGTAGGAGTCGATGAGTTGCTTGCGGTACTTCTTGGGCGTGAGGTCGTTGTCAACCAGATACTGCGCCCAATCCTTATCCTTGGTGTAGCCGTAGGACGTGCGCATGCTCATGATCTGCTTGGTCACGGTGTCCTCGGTGAGGTTGGTGCCGTTGATAGTTGCAGCAACACCGCCGGTCAGCTTGTAGCCCGAGGTGTCCTCGGCCTGCGACATAAGGCCGGAGCACGCCATCGCCGAGACGGAAAGCAGCATCGCCAGCACGCCGATGACCACCAGGACGATCTTGACGGTCTTAGACACGTACGTCTTGCGCTGCTTCTTGCGAGAGCTGGAGGCAGCGCGAGCCTGCTGCTCGGGCGTCGGCTCGGGCGCAGGGTTCTTTTTCTTATTTGCCATAGTTGGCCTTTCGCATAACGAATCGAACAAACGCCATTGTGTCACAACGCGGCCCCCGCGGCACGCTTGGTGCATTGGGGACAGGTTAATCTGCACCATTTTGGTGCAAAGGGGGCTGTTCTGGCTGTCGGCAGTTAGGGACATTCCTTTTCTGCCGGCAGTTAGGAACAATCCCCAAGTGCCGGCCCTAAAAGTGGCGACGGATGGCGTCGACCATGCCCTGGCATATGGTCTGGCCGAGCACATCGGCTGCGGCGTCGGCATCCATAAAGATATTCATAAGCGATTGCAGGGCCTCGACCTGGCCGCCCGGCTCGGCGATGCCCAGATTGATGATGATCTGCGCCGGCACGGGGGCACCCATGCCCGCCATTGCGCTGAACACCACGGGCGCCGCGGGCTTTACCACCGCGATATAGGGCTTAGCCACAAATCCGGGATCGGTGTGCGGGATGGCGATGTTGGCCGCCGGCATGGCAAGACCCGTGGGATAGGCGTCCTCGCGCGTGCGGACGGCATCGAGCCAACCGGGCGCAATGTAGCCGCGAGGTGCAAGCTCGTCCTCGAGCCGCGCAAACACCTCATCCGGCGTCGCGCACTCCCAATCAAAAAACACCAGCTCAGGCGTAAACAATGCTTCGTTATCCGCCATGGGCCCACCTCTCTCACCTTGTCACCCGCGACGTTCTTTAACGACTAGTCATTGAAGAGCGTCGCAGGTGATTACCTAAAACAAAGGATGGCCACTTGCGCCTTGGCGCCAATGACCACCCTGACTACTCGGCTAAATTGTACTGTGCGCCACTAGCCGCGCGGCGCATCAATTGCGACCTTGCCGCTCTCCAACACGTGGACGCGGCCGTCGGCGAGCATCTGCACGACCTCGGGATACAGCACGTGCTCAATCGCGTGGATGTGCTCCTCGAGCGTATCGACATCCCAGCCTTCCTCAACGGCCAGCGCGCGCTGGGCGATGATGGGGCCGTTGTCGTAGATCTCGTTGGCAAAATGCACGGTCACACCGGTTACCTTGACGCCGCGCGCAAAGGCATCGTCGATCGCATGCGCGCCGGTAAAGCTCGGCAGCAGCGCCGGATGCAAGTTGACCACGCGGTTGGGAAACGCCGCCAGCAGCGGCGTATGCACCATGCGCATGTAGCCGGCCATGACCACATACTCGCAGCCGCGCTCGAGCAGCTCGTGCGCGATGATCTCGTCGGCGGCGATGGGGTCGGCATAGACATCCTTGGACAGCGTAAGCGTCTGGATACCCGCACGCTCGGCACGCTGCAGACCCTTGGCCGAAGGACGGCTCGACACCACGAGCTCAATCGAGGCATTGAGCTTATCCGCGGCGATCAGGTCGATCAGCGCCTGCAGATTGGTGCCGGAGCCGCTGATAAGCACACCGATCTTGAGCGGCTCAGCCGTATCGGTGCCAGTCGGGCGGGTATAGGGCACAAAGTCCAGGCCCTCGGCGGCAGCCATCTGCTCGTTAGCGCTCATCGGAGTACACGACCTTACCGGAACCCTCGACACACTCGCCCACGCGGAACGGCTTCTCGCCCAGCGCAACCAGGGCCTCGGTCACGGCAGCCTCGTCCTCGGGGGCGACGATCAGGCACAGGCCGACGCCCATGTTGAAGGTCTTGCATGCCTCGTTGGGCGCGAGCTCGGCCTGACGCGACACGTAGGTGATGACGGGCGGAACATCCCAGCCCATCTCGGCGCCGTTGCGGGTGACCACAGCGTCGACGTCGTCGGCAAGCGCGCGGTTGAGGTTCTCGGTAATACCGCCGCCGGTGATGTGGGCAATGGCATGAACGTTGGCGCCATTGCGCAGCAGCTCCAGAATCGGCTTGACGTAGATGCGCGTGGGGGCCAGCAGGGCGTCGGCCAGCGAAGCACCGCCGAGCTCCTCGAGCGGGCGGCTCAGCTCCTCGGCCTTAGCGGCGGCCTCGGGCGTGCCCGGCTTGATGCCGTCAACACCGATGACCTTACGCACGAGCGAGTAGCCGTTGGAATGCACGCCGGTGGAGGGCAGGCCCAGGATGACATCGCCGGGGCGGACGTTCGCGGGGTCGAGCATCTTGGGACGGTCGACGACGCCCACGGTAAATCCGGCAAGGTCGTAGTCGGCAGGAGCCATGACGCCGGGATGCTCGGCCATCTCGCCGCCCACGAGCGCGCAGCCCGCGAGCTTGCAGCCATCGGCCACGCCCTTGATGATCTTTGCCATGTGCTCGGCCTCAATGTGGCCGATGGCAACGTAGTCCAGGAAGAACAGCGGCTCGGCGCCCGAAGCCAAAATGTCGTTAACGCACATGGCGACCAGGTCCTGGCCCACCGTCTCGTGACGGTCCATGATCTGGGCGAGCACGAGCTTGGTGCCTACGCCGTCGGTACCGCTGATCAGGATCGGGTCTTCCATATCCTTAAGTGCGGCGGCCGAGAACAGGCCACCAAAGCCACCGATACCGCCGATGACCTCGGGGCGGTTGGTGTCCTTAACCATTTGCTTAATAGCGTCGACGGCGCGACCGCCCTCGGCGGTATCGACGCCGGCATCCTCATACGTCACATGCTTGCTGTTGCTCATCTGAGCCTTCCTCTCCCACTACCGTCTGCCGCCCGGGCGCCAAACGGTGCTCATAGTTGCGTTCATTTCGGCGCGCATTCTGGCAACGCGCGCCGCTCAATCAACAAAACAGCAGGTAAAACCTACCAAAATAAACCTGTCCCCAAATGGCAGGTTTTAAGCCTCGCCGTGCTTCTCTTCCCAGCTGCGGTCGTCGTATTTCTCGACCACGGCGTCATCGTCAAAGTGCAGCGGCTTATCCAGGTTGCGGGGCTTAAAGCCCTCCATGAACTTGTCGCGGCCAAAGCTCTCGGGAATCGCCACGGGATAACGGCCGGTAAAGCACGCATCGCAGTAGCCGCCCTTGGGCATGACCTTCAGCAGGCCCTCAACCGAAAGGAAGGCCAGCGAATCGGCGCCGATATACTCGCAGATCTCCTCGACCGTCTTGTTGGCGCTGATGAGCTGCGACTGCACGTCGGTATCGATACCGTAGAAGCACGGCCAGATGACCTCGGGCGAGTTGATGCGGATGTGAATCTCCTTGGCGCCGGCATTGCGTAGCATCTTGACGAGCTGCACCATGGTGGTGCCGCGTACGATGGAGTCGTCGATCACGACCAGGCGCTTGCCCTCGATGTTGTCACGCAGCGGGTTGAGCTTCATGCGCACGCCCATGGCGCGCAGCTCCTGCGTAGGCTCGATAAACGTACGGCCCACGTAGCGGTTCTTGATAAGACCCTCGCCAAAGGGAATACCGCTCTCGTGCGAATACCCCTCCGCGGGCGGCAGGCCGGAGTCGGGCACGCCGATGACCAGATCGGCCTCGACGGGCTCTTCGTGTGCCAGCTGACGACCCATGTCGTAACGACAGGCGTAGACGCTCTTGCCGTTCATGATGGAGTCGGGACGGGCGAAGTAGACCTGCTCAAAGATGCAGTTGGCGGGCTCTTCGGCTGCAGGCACGCCCTGCTCGGATACCAGACCCTCGGCGCTGATGCGCAAAATCTCACCGGGACGGACGTCGCGGACGTACTCGGCGCCCACGATATCGAGCGCGCAGGTCTCGGAGGCAACGACCCAGCCGCCGGCGCGCGTGACATGGGTGGTGGCGTCGACCGTCGCGGCGCCGTCCTGCGACGGCAGCTGCGAAACGGATGCGGCATCGGCCTGGTCCAGGCCCTCATCCACCAGCTTGCCCAGCACGAGCGGGCGAATGCCGTGCGGATCGCGGAATGCGTAGAGCGCCTGCTCGTTGATGAGCGTCATGGCGTAGCCGCCGCGCACGAGCTCCATGGTCTTGCGAATGCCCTCGCGCAGATGGCCAGTACGCTGAGTAAAGTAGCCGATGAGTTTGGTCGCGACCTCGGAATCCGAGTTGGAGAGGAACGGTACGCCCAGCTCGATCAGCTGGCGACGCAGCTCGTCGGTGTTGACGAGGGTGCCGTTGTGCGCGAGCGCGATAATGACGCTATTGATGGTAGAGAGGTGCGGCTGAGAGGCTTCCCAGCTCTTGGCGCCGGCGGTGCCGTAGCGCACATGACCCACGGCCAGCTGACCGGAGAGCGTCGACAAGTCGGCATTGGAGAACACGCGGTCGAGCAGGCCCAGATCCTTGCGGACCATAACCGTACCGCCGTCACCAACGGCGATTCCCGCCGATTCTTGGCCGCGATGCTGCAGTGCACGCAGGCCAAAGTACGTCAGTCGAGCCACGTCGCGATCGGGCGCCCAGACACCAAAAACGCCGCATTCCTCATGCAGCTGGTCAGAGTCCGGATCATACGTCGACATGGCGTTCACCTGTCCCGCGGCACGCTCGGCCGCGCGGATGGTTTCTTGAGACATGGCATCCCCTCAGAGCCTCGTATTTTGGCGTTACCCGCCTTATTATACGCACGGCGCGACGCGCTCCCCCGCGCATGAGCAGCGCTTTTTAAAAGCCCACCGAGCTTATTATCCGTTTTGCGACCAAACATTTTATTGGGTAGTCCACTCTCAGGGGCAACGGCCTCGAAGACTTCCCGTGCGCCGTGTCTCGCCCGCGCTAGGGGCTACATTGTTGCAATTGGGACGTTCGTCCTGTCTTTTAGCTGGTCGTCGGCGTATCCTTGTAGGCTACTACAAGACGAGAAAGGTAGCGTATGGATCGAAATCAACTCGACCCCAGTGTCCCCAGCACCACGGAGGCCAAGAAGATCCCCCTTATCATCAAGGTCTACGCAGTCCTGTGCACCCTATCTGGCGTGGGCACGCTCCCGTCAGTCGCCGTCTTTATGTGGCAGGTCATCACCGCACTCATTAACGGCAACGTCGCCGCTAAGCTCGGTGATAACACCCTAGTCGCGGTTGGCCTTATCGTCGCCGGCATTATGCTCTCGGCGGCAAGCGCGATCATCTTGATCGTCTTTGGCCTGGACCTCATCAAGGACCAGCGGCGCAATGCCGCCCGCCTGTCTTACGTCCTCATCGCATTTACCGTCGTGGAGCTTTTAGTTGACGTGATGCTCCAGGGCATCGGACCCTTCCTGCTGCGCCCCGCCGTCCAGCTTGTCATCCTCATTGCGCTGTCGGCCACCGTCGACCCCACGCTACGCCAGGAGCGCGAACTGCAGCGCCGTCTGCAAGAGATGCTCGACCGCGATGCCGCCGCCGAGGGGATGCTCGGCCGCGACGAAACCGGCGAGGGCTACATCAAGCTCAACTACTTCAACCTGTTCTGGGTATTCTTCGTCTGCAGCGTGTTAGGTCTCATTCTCGAGGAAGTCTGGCATATGGTCGTCGTCGATCCCGGCGTCTATCAGGACCGTGCCGGTATGCTATTTGGCCCCTTTAGCCCCATCTACGGATTTGGCGCGGTGCTCATGACCATGGCGCTCAACCGCTTCTATAAAAAGAATCCTCTGATCATTTTCCTGGTAAGTGCCCTGATCGGCGGCGCTTTCGAGGTGTTTGTAGGCTGGTTTATGCAGACCTCATTTGGCGTGGTGTCGTGGAGCTATTCACACATTAGGCTATTCGGCATGCCCGATCCCATCGCGGTATTGACCGGGGGACGCACATGCACGCCGTTTGCCTGCATGTGGGGCCTGGGTGGCCTCATCTGGATCAAGGTCTTGCTGCCGCGCCTGCTTAAGCTCATCAATATGATTCCATGGAAACGCCGCTACTCTGCTACCGTCATCCTGACCGCCGTCATGTTGATCGACGGCGTCATGACGTTGCAATCGCTCGACTATTGGTATCAGCGCGTCAACGGAACCGTTCGAAATATTCCCGTCGCACAGTTCTATGACAAGCATTTCGATAACGAATATATGGAGAACCGTTTTCAGAGTATGACCATGAGCCCCAAGGACGCCACACGCGTGTAGCAAACGCCAGAGCAAAATAGCTCCAACACATCAAAGCCCGCTGGCAGATCTACATGAACTGCCGGCGGGCTTTCGCTATAGACAGACTCGGATTGCCGACGAGGCCTTACGCCTCGCGCTCGACCTCACTCACGCATTCGTTCTTGATGGTGCCAACGAGCGCCTGCAGCGCATCGACCACGTGCGGGCGAATGTCCCCGCCGATGAGCACGAGCATGATGTCGTCACCTACGGCAAGTTCGCCGCTTGCCAGCCACACGCGCACATAGCCGATACCCGGCATCGCGCGCGTGGCCTCGATAGCAGCCTGCACCTTGCTGGCGTCGTAGCCAAACACCATGCCGCCCACCTTGTGGCCCGGCGCCACGCCATCGGTCTCGACACCGCGCGCCTCGGCCTTGGGCGTCGCGCGCACCACACCGTTATGTGTCAGATACATACCGCACGCAGGTGCCGACGAATCGGCCTTGGCCTCGCGCAGCCAAGCATCAACCGAAGGCATCGTTTTGCCATTCTCGAGCATCATTTCTCCCTTACCGTCGTCGAGTAGCCAATTTGGAACGGGGCTTTTTAGCTACTCTCGAACAACTTATTCCTCGACCGGCGTGAGCACCATGACAGCACGCGTGTTGCTCAGCGATAACGAACGACAGGTCACAAGCGTTACGACCTTGGTTGCCGAAGCGGCACGATCGCCCGCATCGCTCGCCACGGCAGAGGCACCGTCGAGCATCTCGGACAGGTAGTTCTTGAGCCCGTCGTCGCCCTCAAAATTGGGTGTGCGCGCCTTGGCATACGTGTCCTCGACAACTTTGGTCGCCAGTGGTCGCAGCTTATACGTAGCATCCCGTGTGATGTAATACACAAACTCAATGCTGTCGAACGTCGCCTGGTCGGTGGTGTCCGAAATCACATTGAACATCGATCCGTCGTTCATATGGTGGCCGTAAATCGTGGTCTGCTGGTCGACCATTCCCGGCGCGGTGTCATCACTATCCAAGAAAATGGCACCGGACGCGTTAGATGTACCGTCAAACAGCGTGTTGAGGTATTTGGAGTTGTTGTTGGCCTGCACCACGGGGTAGTTGATGTTGGTGCCGGGCGCGTAAATCCAACCCACAACCTCGGGATTTGTCTGGGCAAGCGCATTAAAGTCGATAATTGGCACGCCACTGGCGTCCTTGTCGCTCACATATTGTTTTTCGATCTTTTGGTACGACTCGCTCGCCTGCTTGTAACCAATCTGCGCATTGATAAAGATGGCAGCGGCGGCAACGATTAGGCCGATGCCAATAATGATGAGCAAGATGGGGATAACGGAGCGGCGCTTTTTGCGCGGCGGCTCGGTATAGCTCGACGGAGCAGCGCCCGACTGTTTCGTAGAACGCGATTCTTTCTTGGCCGTATCATACGACGAAGGGCGATATGCAGCCGGCGTATCCTGGCGATGATGGGACATCGGCGTTACGGGACGCGGCGCGCGCGGCTGCTGAGGAGAGGATGTCCGACCCTGCTGTGCTGCACGGGCAGCACCAGGCTTCGACGGATCGGGAATCTGAGAAGCCTTGAATCGTTTTCCCTGATAGTCGGACATGGCTCTCCTTATACTGCGGTGAAACGGCGGAACGCCTAGGCGTCGGCCATCTCCTGCTTCATCTTCTCGATAACCTTGCGGTACTCTGGGTCGCAAGCACCCAGAATCTGTGTGGCATAGATGGCGGCGTTCTTGGCGCCGTTGATGGCAACGCAGGCCACGGGCACGCCCGAAGGCATCTGCACCATCGACAGCAGCGAATCCATGCCGCCCAGGTCACTCGTCTTCATAGGCACGCCGATGACCGGCAGCGGCGTAAAGGCAGCCACGACACCACCCAGGTGAGCGGCCTTGCCGGCGGCGGCGATAATCACTTTGATACCGCGATCGGCGGCAGTCGAAGCCCACTCGTGGACCTTCGCCGGTGTGCGGTGTGCGCTCGCAATGACAAGCTCATAGGGCACGCCCAGCGCCTCGAGCTCGGCGGTGCAACCTTCCATAACGCCCAGGTCGGACTTGGAACCCATGATGATCCCGACAACCGGCTTTTGATCTGCCATAAACAAAGACCTCCTGTTGAGAACGGCGACGCGGCGGATCCGCGACCCTTAACTACTGAGAGTAGTATAGCTGCTCCCGTCCCTGCGGTCTTTGTGGCGCTTCGCGGGCGGGCCAGGCTTTATCTTCACTCCGGTTGCTTCGCAAAGTCGTTCAGATAAAGCCTGGCCCGCCCGCGAAGCGCCCTGCGACCTACCGGGAATTGCCATGACGTACGTTGGCTGATGAATTGGAAGGAAAGGTCAACGGAGACTGAAGGCAATTGGTTCAGCGAAAAACCCTGACGAATCTAATTCGTCAGGGCCCCACCAACGCTCACTCGTCGTTCATCGTTAAAGCTAGATATTCTCTTCCGCCCATTTCTCGAAATCGAGTTCTCGTCTCTGAGCAGTTCGGTAGACTTCCATGTCTTCGCGAGCGCCTACCACTACGATGGCCATCTTTTCTTTAATTCTGATGAGGCGGTACACGATTCGAATGCCACTTCCCCTGAGCTTGATTTTCATAAAGCCAGTCAAATCCGTACCTGCCTTGTTTCCAAGAGGCTTGCCGAATCCACCTTCGTTCTGCGGCAATGGGTTCGTTCTGATTTTTTCTATAGCCTTAAGGACGATCTTTCGTTGGGAGCCGTCCAGACGCTTAATATCCTTGAGAGCATCCGGGTAGAAAGCGACTTCGTACCCACTCATTCAAACTCGACCTCATCCATCTGATCGAGTTCGTCCTGGCTCACACCCAGCTCTTCCATAACATCAGACAGGGAAACAAGCGCATCGTCACTTGCCACAGCCACTCTCTTAAGTGCCAACGTTAACAAGGCGAGGTCCTCCTCCGCTTGCTTCGCTTCCCTATATTCATCGGGTGTCACAATCACAAACGCTGGCTTGTTGTGTTTGAGAACCACAACTGGATTGTCGTCCCCAACCTTCGAAAATGCAGCCGAGCCCTTACCGTGGCTGAAATCGCTAATTGGAACAAGGTTGTCGAGCATCTGCAAAGCAGGCATACATACCTCCTAAAAATGAATTCTTTTTCGAATTCATTTTATCATTCTTTTTTGCTATATTGTGCCGCGCAACCGAAACAACCTTTTAGGATGCGAATCCGAGCTTAGAATGACTGTCGGCCCTCGCACCGCCCTTGCCTCTTTTATTACGTCAAGTGGTATACAGCGAATCAAAATGGCGATCTAAAGTGCGCGGCACTCGCCTCGCATCGCTACAAAAAACAAACTGCTCCCCACCCACTCGGGCAAGGAGCAAGCCTCATTTTTATAATCAGACTGAGAACCACGAATGCAGAAACACAGGCGACTTCAGTCCCTTATCGCCGAGAGACGTTATTGTGCAGCCATTTCTTTAAGCTTCTCGGCCATCAACAAACACACGTCTTCCGATTGCGGGTACACGCCAAAATGATCGAAGAAACCATGGTCACATCCGGCATATTCGATGACCTCGACATCGATTCCTGAAGACCGTAATTTTGTAGCCCATTTTTCATCGGGGATACGAAGCGGATCGTATTCGGATGTCACGATAGTCACCGGGGGGAAATCAGTGCAGTCCTCAAGCATTAGCGCAGAAATCAACGGGTCATGAGGAGACATTTTTCCGTGTGCACAAAGTTCGACCATCGGGCCGTCCGAATCGCGAAGATGGTCGATGCGAAAACGCGCAACGTCCTCTTGATCGGCTATCGCAGGAAAATCCTCATATCCCTCGCCCTGTTCGCCCGCAAGGTCGACTTCAGGATAGATTTCGAAGGCATGGGCTACAGCTCCAGCACCCCTGAGCTGAACACACGCATTAGTAAGGCTTCCTCCCGCGGAGTCGCCGGCGACCATTATTTTATGAGGATCGATTCCGAGATCCCCGGCATGCTTGCGCACATAATCAAGAGCAAGAACGCAATCCTCGATCTGCCCGGGAAATGCCGTCTCCGGCGCCAAGCGGTATTCTGGATAAACCACCACTGCACCAGACTTTTCGGCGATGAACTCGAGCTGATGTTCAAATTGCAGAACATTCCCCGCCATAAACGCGCCGCCATGCAGGTAAACAAGCGCTGGACTTGCCTCCTTATGATTTGGTGGCGTCCAGACGAATAAATCTATATAGCGATCGGCCGCCTCCATGAGGATCTCATCGCGCTGAACCTCACCATCGAGTAGGCGGTATGTCGGCTTATCCGGGCGATGACGCATTCCAATAAGGCTCGTCCAGCTCGGAGACATGCTAACATTCCGCATCTTCTTGCGAGATACCTCGAGAATTCGTGGGTCAAGCACATGCTCTCTTTCATCATCAGGAACCGGACGAATTTGAACCTCGAGCCCCCTCTTCTCGGCTATAAACGAGCGACCGGAGATGGCGCCAATCAACGCCTCGTCGTATTGTCTACCCATCTTAAATCCCCTCTCGGCGATAACGCCAAATCGATATTTCCATAACTTTTGAGATAACGGCTTATGATGTCCTCAGTTGTCGTATATCTATGTACTAAAGAAACTGAAGACCAAGGGGTCCACCATGCCTGCAGCAAAAGACGAGCTCACTCAGCCAGAGCTTCTCTATCAGACCGTTGAAAACGATATCCTCAAGAAAATAGTTTCTGGCGAACTCCCCGGCGGCAGTCAGATTCCCACCGAAACCGAGCTTTGCAAGCAATACAAAGTAAGCAGGATCACCGTAAGACGCGCCGTACAGAATCTCATTGACCAAAACTTGCTCTACCGCCTGCGAGGCAAGGGAACATTCGTAAACCCATCGAAGCTCACCCTGAAACGAGGAACAAGCACCATTTTCAATTTGAGCTCCGACCCTCAATACGGCGATAAAACAACCAAGTCCATCTTGGAAACAGGCTTGATCAAGGCTGATGCCCACATTGCACGGGAGCTCAAAATTGACAACGGAACCGTAGTGCAACGAGTTGCGCGCTTGGTTTATATCGAAAATGCCGCCTGCGCCATCGACACCGTTTATGCAACGCAGGGCACTCTACCCGGACTACTGGAGCTTCTCACAGACAATGCCAGTCTTTTCGACCTGATCGCCAACCATTACAGCATCGCAACCGGTATTGAGAGGCTCAAAATCACCGCAGGAATAGCGGGGCTCCAAGAAGCAAACCTTCTCGGTTATATCGTTGGAGCCCCCGTGAGCGTTGTCGAGCACGTCACATATGCCTGCGATGAAATACCGCTCCACTATTCAAAAACCGTTTGGCGAGCAGACGCATCGTCCTTCGAGTTCAGCATCTCAAAAGACGGACGCCTTCTCTAGCCCAAAATCCCCAGGACGCCGAGCACAATACCCGCAGCGAGAATGCCCACAATCTGCCAAATAATTTTGACCTGTTTCTTATTGCAAAGACACATGATCCCGAACGCGCAGAGCGGCAAAAGAGCCGGGAATATCCCATCGAGCGTTTCCTGCAACTTAAACGCGGTGTCGCCGAAGTTAAGAGCGAGCGGAGTGGTAACTGCAACGGTGGTCGCCACCATTCCACCAACTACCATTAGTCCCACAATCGCCAGGCCGGACGTAACTTTGTGCATTACATCAGAATCGTTCAGCTTCGAAATCATGCCACTGCCAAGCGAATAACCATACTGAAGCCCAAACCAGCGGATCAGGATCGTTGGGACATTATAAAGAAGCAGGAACAGGATTGGGCCGAGCAGACTGCCCGAAAGGCAAAGTCCTGTCACAACGCCCGTCGCAATCATGCGAAGCGTACTGGCAATCAGTGAATCTCCAATACCGGAAAGCGGAGCCATAAGCGATGCTTTCATGGCGTTAATTGAGGCGGTGTCAAAGTCCTGATTGTTGGCGTTCTCCTCCTCCATGGAGGCCACAATGCCGGCGACCAGAGGATTAAACGTAACTTGAATATTGTAGAACTCAAGATGACGCTTATATGCCTCAATCCGATCTTCGGGCTTATCGTATAACCGCTTGATTACCGGAATCATGTCGTAGCAGAAACCAACGTTCATTTGTCGGTCAAAGCTCCACATGATGTTGAGTGGAAAGCTACGCCAAAATAACGCCTTTAAGTCTTTCTTGGTTATTCTGTTATCGGTCGATTTATTTGACTCCGGCGAGAGCTCAAGAACATCATTAGAATTCGTTGTCATCGTCAACCTCCTTAGCGACCGCCGCACTGGCAGGCATAAAAATGTGAGCCATATTGAGAATCCCAATCAGGATCAGCGAAAACGCCACGATACCGATCGTCGGAATGTTTAGATAGGCACTCAGCAAGAAGCCTCCAAAGAATAGGAAGCTCAGCTCCTTGGTGGACAGGATTGACATAAGCTGCGCAAATCCAAGCGCGGGCAGAATACCCGTTGCGATCGTAAGCCCATTCGTAAGCCAATCAGGAATGGCGTCAATCAGTGCCTGAACAGCATCATTTCCAACGTAAAAAGCCACGCCGCAAATCAAGCCAAGCGCAATGATGTAGAGAATTCCATTGGTCCACATAGCGGCTGCAATCGTTTTGGGGTCGTCTTTTTCGGCACCACGATCAGCCCAGACAGCCATAGGAGGCGTAACAACGCTATACATAAGGCTGTCAAACATGCCGGCAAGCACCGCAGTGGGCATAGCAATAGTCAGAGCGGTCTCGGGACCCGCACCCATAGTAATCGCAAAGGCTGTTCCCAAAACTGAACCAACAATTACGTTGGGCGGCACGGCAGCACCAACCTGCCAGACCCCCATGAACGCGAGTTCGAGCTGGAAACCAACAATAACGCCAGTCGGAATATCACCCAAAAAAATACCGACGATCGCTCCGAGGACAATCGGCCGCTCGACCATCGCAGTACCGAGTAAATAATCCGATTGACCTATCGCAGCGGCAAGACCAACCAGAAAAGCCTGAAGCAGCATATTTCTCCCTCTTCCTACAAATCAAAACTTGTTACGATGCGTTTTTTCTCGCTAGCAACCTGCCTTACCTCGAACTCGATTCCATCAGCCATGGCTTTCTTAATTTCATTAATATCGGATTGGGAAAGGCGCACAGCAGGGCCAAGCTCCTTTACGCTATCCCCCAACGGTCGAGCGCCGCCTAAATTCACAGACGTTATTTTTGGACACGCACGCGCAACTTCACAGGCGTCATGTACATTTCCCGCAACAACAATTAGCTCGTATTTATCCACCGCGCTTCCGTTAAGGGCCACGATGGAATCTTCTACACTTTTGACAACCAATTTGGCATCAGCGGGTTTTGCAATTCGCAGCGCTTGAATTCGCTCTTTGCTTGCGGCGTACTCATCTGAAACCACAAGAATAGCGTTTGCTTCAAGCGTTGGATACCAAGAGAACACGGTCTGCCCATGCACTAACCGGCTATCGACGCGACACAGTTTAATCATTTTGCCCCTTTCTCGACTTGAACACAGACAATCATCCTTGACTGCTAATGGCATATTACGTCATATGACGTAATATGCCATTACATAATATCTTGAACGGTTGAATATCACCGCTAAATGGTATTTATCTCTAAAAACAGGAGGTGCAGTCCGTCTAGACACAGTGCGTCGGGGCGAGAGGGGCCGAGTTTCCTCCTGAGCGACTCTGCTTGCAGCCGGAGCGAAAGGGGGAAATCTCGGCCCCTCCCGCCCCGGCCGGGCAGCTCGACCTAAACCGTGTACTGCGGCAGGTCCTGCAGGGCGATGACGTCCATGCCCATGTCGTTGGCGCTGCCGTGACCCTGCTCGTCCTCGCGCACGGCCTCGATGGCACTCACGTACGTGTTGGCCGCAGACATCGCCGTCACGCAGGCCACGCCACGACGGACGGCCTCGGTGCGTAGCAGGTAGCCATCGCCACGCGAGCCCGGGCCGTACGGCGTATTGATGATTACCGCAATCTTGCCATCGGCGATGAGGTCACCAATGTTGGGACGCTCGCCGTCGTGCGGGCCGCTAATCTTTTCCACGACCTCGCACGTCACGTTGCCTCCACGCAGCACGCGCGCCGTGCCCTCGGTGGAGCAGATATCAAAGCCCAGGTAGCGCAGGATACGGGCGACCGAAAGGATATGACGCTTGTCACGGTCGCACACGCTGATGAACACCTTGCCGGCGCTCGGGTCGGGCAGCTTGTAGTCAATCGCCAGTTGCGTCTTGGCGTATGCCTCGGGATAGCTCTTGGCGATACCCATGACCTCGCCCGTCGACTTCATCTCGGGCCCCAGGATAACGTCGGCGCCCGGGAAACGGCCCCAGGGCATAACGGCTTCCTTCATGCAGAACCAGTCCAGCTGACGCTCGTCGCTCGGCAGGCCCAGGCTTGCGATGGAATCGCCCGCCATGATACGCGCCGCGCACTTGGCCAGCGGCACGCCGGTGGCCTTGGAGATAAACGGCACGGTGCGGCTGGCACGCGGGTTGGCCTCGATCACGTAAACGGTCTCGCCCTTGATGGCGTACTGCACGTTGACCAGGCCGCGTACGCCCAGCGCCATCGCGATGCGGCGCGTGGTCTCGCGAAGCTTTGCCTGCAGGCTCTCGCTAAAGCTGAACGGCGGGATGCAGGTCGCAGAGTCGCCGGAGTGAATACCGGCCTCCTCGATATGCTCCAGAATGCCGCCGATGTAGACCTCTTCGCCATCGCACAGGGCGTCGACATCGGACTCGATCGCGCCCTCCAGGAAGCGGTCCAGATACACCGGGTAGTCGGGGCTAATGCGCGCAGCCTCGGCCATGTAATCGCGCAGATGCTCGGCATCGTAGGCGATCATCATGCCGCGGCCGCCCAGCACGTAGCTCGGACGCACCAGCAGCGGGTAGCCGATGTGCGCGGCAACGGCCTCGGCCTCCTCAAACGAGGTGGCCTGGCCCGCCGGCGGGTACATGATGCCCAGCTTGTCGAGCAGAGCGGCGAAGCGCTCGCGGTCCTCGGCAAAGTCGATGGCATCGGGCTTGGTGCCCATGATGTTCACGCCGCTCTCCTCGAGCATGCGCGCCAGCTTAAGCGGGGTCTGGCCGCCAAGCGTCACCACGACGCCATCGGGGCGCTCAACGTCGATAACGTCCATGACGTCCTCGTAGGTGAGCGGCTCAAAGTACAGGCGGTCGGACGTGTCGTAGTCGGTCGAAACGGTCTCGGGGTTGCAGTTGACCATGATGGTCTCGAAGCCGCGGGCCGCCAGCGCATAGCTCGCGTGCACGCAGCAGTAATCGAACTCGATACCCTGGCCAATGCGGTTGGGGCCGGCGCCCAGGATCATCGCCTTGGGCTTGTCCGCCGGCGTGGTCTCGTCGGGAGCCACGCACTTCTTGGCATCCGGGCTCGTGCGGTAGATGTTCTCGTACGTCTTGTAGTGGTACTCCGTGGCGCTCGAGAACTCCGCAGCGCAGGTATCGACCGTCTTCATGCTGGGAACCACGCCCAGACCCTTGCGATAGGCGCGCACAAAGCGCTCGTCCGAGCCGGTCAGTGCGGCGATCTCGGCATCGCTCGTGCCGTACTGCTTGAGCAGGCGCATCGCGTCGGCGTCGATATCCTCCACACGCAGGCCGCGGATGCTCTCCTGGACCTGCACCATGTCGTTGATACGGTTGAGGTACCACGGATCGATACCGCAAATGGCATGGATGCGAGCGATGTCCCAGCCACGGCGCAGGGCCTCGACCACAAAGAAGATGCGGTGCTCGGTCGGGGTTGCCACGGCCTGAGCGAGCTCGTCGTCGCCCAGCTTGTCGGCACCCTCCTTGCCACCGGCGCAAATGCCCTGGTGGCCGTCCTCCAGCGAGCGCATAGCCTTGCCAAAGGCCTCCTCAAAGGTGCGGCCGATCGCCATGATCTCGCCCACGGCCTTCATGCGCGTGGTGAGCGTGGGGTCGGTTCCCTTGAACTTCTCGAAGGCAAAGCGCGGCACCTTAACGACGCAGTAGTCAATCGTGGGCTCAAAGCAGGCAGGCGTTGCCTTGGTAATGTCGTTGACGATCTCGTCGAGCGTGTAGCCCACAGCCAGGCGCGCGGCGGCCTTAGCGATGGGGAAACCCGTGGCCTTGGAGGCCAGCGCGGACGAACGGCTCACGCGCGGGTTCATCTCGATGACGATCAAGCGGCCGGTGTTGGGGTTCACGGCAAACTGCACGTTGGAGCCGCCGGTCTCGACGCCGATCTTCTCCAAGATGGCGAGCGAGGCGACACGCATGCGCTGATACTCAAGGTCGGAGAGGGTCTGCGCCGGCGCCACGGTGATGGAGTCGCCGGTATGCACGCCCATGGGGTCGAGGTTCTCGATGGAGCACACGATGATGCCGTTGCCGGCGTGGTCACGCATGACCTCCATCTCGTACTCTTTCCAACCCTCGATGGACTCCTCGACCAGCACCTCGTGGGCAGGCGAGAGTTCAAGACCCTGGCTCACGATGGAGACGAGCTCCTCGTGAGTATGCGCGATGCCACCACCGGCGCCGCCGAGGGTAAAGCTCGGACGCAGCACGCAGGGATATCCCACGCGCTCGGCGATGGCCTCGGCGTCTGCCACGCTGTAGGCATAGCCCGAGCGCGCGACCTCCAGGCCGATCTCGGCCATGGCCTCGTTAAAGAGCTTGCGGTCCTCGCCGCGCTCGATGGCGGCAAGGTCGCAGCCGATCATCTCGACGCCGTACTTGTCGAGCGTGCCGTCCTTTGCCAGTTCGACGGCGGCGTTCAGACCGGTCTGGCCGCCCAGCGTGGGCAGCAGCGCGTCCGGGCGCTCTTTCTTGATTACGCGCTCGATAAACTCGGCAGTGATGGGCTCGACATAGGTGCGGTCGGCCAAGCCCGGGTCGGTCATGATGGTCGCCGGGTTGGAGTTGACCAGGATGACCTCAAAGCCATCCTCCTTGAGCACCTTGCAGGCCTGGGCGCCGGAGTAGTCAAACTCACAGGCCTGGCCAATGACAATGGGGCCCGAGCCAATGACGAGGATACGCTTGATGTCAGTACGTTTCGGCATGTTAGTTCTCCTCGGTCTCGGTCGCAGCGGAACCATTGTCGGCAAAGTTCCAGCCCTGCAGGCGGTCCTTCGCGGTGTCGATGTCCAGGTAGTTCTCCTCGCCGTCCATGAGTCGCGTAAAGGCAGTAAAGAGATAGTGGGCATCGGTGGGTCCGGGCGAGGCCTCGGGGTGGTACTGCACCGAGAAGCACGGCGCGTCGAGCAGCTGGATGCCCTCGGCGGTGCCGTCGTTGAGGTTCACATGCGTCAGGCGAATGCGGCCGAAGCGCTCGTTCATCACGACTGGCGCGATGCCGCAGCGCACCCAGACGCGCAGATCCCCATCGGCCGCATGCTCGGTCTCGCCGCCGGAAAGCTCGGGGACAAGCTTGCCCAAGCTGGGGAACAGCAGACCAAAGCCATGGTTTTGCGCGGTAATCTCCACGCGACGGCTTACCAGGTTCATGACCGGCTGGTTGCCACCGCGGTGACCGAACTTAAGCTTTTCCATCTGAGCGCCGCAGGCCAGGTTGATCATCTGGTGACCAAGACAAATACCAAAGACCGGCACCTTGCCGATCAGCTGCTGCACCTGCTCGTAGGTCTCCACCACGGCGTCGGGGTCGCCGGGACCATTGGACAAAAAGACACCGTCGGGATTCATGTCGAGCACCTGCTGGGCGGGCGTATCCCACGGCACGACGGTAAGGTCGCAGCCGGCGCGGACCAGACCCTCCAGAATGCCGCGCTTCACACCGCAGTCGTAGGCGACCACTTTGTGACGGGCAGGAGCGGCAGCCGTAAGCGCAAAGTCATGCGTGGCAGGCAGGTCGGCGGCCACAAACTCGTGAGGTACGGGGCAACTTACGGTCTTGACCAGGTTCTCGCCTACCAGCGTGGGCGCAGCGGCCAGACGCTCGGCAAGCTCGTCGACGTCGAAGATCTCGGTCGAAATAATGCCCATCTTGGAACCATTGTCGCGCAGGTGGCGCACCAGGGCGCGAGTGTCGACACCCTCGATAGCGACGATGCCGTGAGCGCGCAGGTACTCCGGCACGCTGACGGCCGAGCGCCAGTTAGAAGGCGTGGCGCACATGTCGCGAACGATCATGCCGCGCATGGCCGGAGCGCTCGCAGGGCGCACGGCGTCGCCGGGGAAGGCCGACTGGACGTCGGTCTCGTCGATACCGTAGTTGCCGATCTGCGGATAGGTCATGGTTACGATTTGGCCGGCATAACTCGGGTCGGTCATGACCTCAAAGTAGCCCTCGAGCGAGGTGTTGAAGCAAACTTCGCCGGTCGCGGTGCCCTCGGCGCCGCATGCACGTCCATAAAAAATGGTCCCATCCTCAAGATACAGGATGCAGGGACCGCAGGTGCCCTTGCTGGTTTTGGCCAGCATACGCTGGCAAAGCTCGCTGGGCGCGAAGGTGCGGGCGGCAGCGCCCGCGGTATGGTTGTTCGCCATAATTCTCCTTCCCGGTCTCACAGGACCGGCTTAAAGGTGTGTAGTTAGGCCTCGCGGTATTGTAACCGCAAGCATGCCTCATGGCGTTAATTTCATCGAAATGTTTACGAAATGATAATTATGACTTTCTATGCATAATGTTTTTTAATCCCCGTCCCAGAAAAATCATCCCGCGGGGCTTGTGGCTCACGCGGGATGATGGCGTCTTATTTTTTCTTGTCCTGCTCCAGCAGTTCGGACGGTGTGCGATCGGGCTTGCCGCCGCGGAAAATCTCGCGGCCATGCAGACGATGTTCCAGGTCACGTTCGTCCTTTTCCTCGTCAATCTTGGTCTGGCTCACCACCGGGTCCTCAATCAACGACGACACCGAGTTCACCTGCTTCTGAATGCGCTCGGCGATGGTGTCATCCATACTCACGATGCGCATCTTCCAGTCGATACTCGTGGCGTTGGATGAGCTCTTGGTCCACACGAACGTCAAAATGGCGCTCTGGTGGCCGCGCGCGGGGAACATGCCAAAGAAGGAATCGTGCTGAATGTTGCTATCCTCGTCGATATAGGCGTGAACGTTATACACCACGCGGTCGATCTTATCGTTGAGCAACGCGTTGGTCGCAAGCGCCGCGGCCTGAATCTGCCCGTTGGACAGCAGCTCGAGCTCGTTGGCAGACGATGTGTCCAACACCGTCACCTCGACCGTGCCCGTGCGTTCATCGGCTTCATCGACGGTAAAGTCGAGCGGGAACTGCGTAAAGCCGTTGCCCCATTCAAGTCCACCCTTGAGCGCGGTCGAAACGGTATCGACCGAAACGCTCTCGGACAGGTTGGCGGTATTCAGACGGCGCATCACGCCGTAGCCGATCTGCATGCCCACGATCAGCACCAAAATACCGATGACCACGGCCATCGCGGTCTTCGTAATGGTATGGCTCACCTGCGAGCCCGAAGGATCGTCCTCGGACAGCGGGTCGATATGTTTTGCCTGGCTCGCGCGGTCCTCGCTGCGCAGCTGCGCTAGCGCCGCTTTGTCACCGCGCTTGGCCGCGGCCTCCTTCTCACGCATGCGCTCAGTTCGCTTTTTGGCAAGCGTCGGATCCAAGACGCCGGATGCATCGATTTCGGAGAATAACTCCGTCACTTCTTCCGGAGTCAAAGGGTTCTTGTCAGCCATAAACTTCCTGTCATATCAATCAGTCGAGCTCGTGCGCACGCGCACCTTCGAACTGCATTCGATAGTAACGGGCATAGGTGCCGCCACGGGCGAGAAGCTCCTCGTGCGTGCCACGCTCCACAACGCGACCATGCTCAACGGTCGCAATCTCATCGGCATGCTTAATGGTAGAAAGGCGGTGGGCGATGATAATCGTGGTGCGGCCGCGTGCCAGCTCTTCGAGCGACGCCTGCACCGCCTCCTCGCTCTCGTTATCCAAAGCACTCGTCGCCTCGTCCAAAATCAGGATCTTGGGGTTCTTGAGAAACACGCGCGCGATGGCAACGCGCTGCTTCTGTCCGCCCGAAAGACGGCTGCCGCGCTCGCCCACGACCGTGTCATAGCCCTGTGGAAGCGACTCGATAAAGGCATCGATGTTGGCGCGACGGGCCGCCTCGGCGATCTCTTCCGCCGTAGCGCCCGGCTTGCCGTAGGCGATGTTCTCGCCAATCGTACCGTCAAACAGATAGACATCCTGCTGCACCAGGCCGATGGCGCGACGCAGGCTCTGCTGCGTCACATCACGCACGTCCTGGCCGTCGATGCTAATGGATCCGGCAGCCACGTCATAAAAGCGCGGCAACAGCGAACAGGTCGTGGACTTGCCACCGCCCGAAGGGCCAACCAAAGCGATGGTCTGCCCGGGCTTGATGGACAGATCCATATGGTCGATAACGGGACGCTCGTCGGCATCGCCCTCGCCCAGCTCAACGTCCTCGTAGTTAAAGCACACGTCGTGATACTCCACGGCGCCGGCAGTCACCTGCAGATCCGTGGCGCCCGGCTTGTCCTGGATATCCGGCGCGGTCGAGAGCACCTCGTCCATACGCTTAAAGCCGGCGATAGCCTTCTGATACGTTTCGGCCGAATTGACGAGCGTCTCAAGCGGCGTGCAGAACAGCGAAATATAGAGTGCAAAGGTCGCCATATCGACCGCCTGCAGCTGTCCCTGGGCGACCAGCCAGCCGCCCAGCAGCACCACGATCACATAGAGCACACCCGAGAGCAGGCCATACGTCGCGGTATAGACGCCCATGGCGTGATACATGTTCTCCTTGGACGAAAGATAGCGATTGTTTGAGGCGCGGAACTTGAAGCGTTCGGTCTCCTCATTGGCAAAGCTCTTGACCACACGCATGCCCGCCAGCGAATCCTGCAGCTGCGCATTGATGCCGCTGATTTTTTTGCGGTTGTCGCTAAAGACCTCGCGCATGCGCATGTTCTGCCAAAACATGATGACCGCAAACGCCGCCGTCACCACGGCCATGGCGAGCGCCAGCACCGGGGCAATGGTAAAGAGGATCACAAATGAGCCGATGATCTCGATGCCGCAGATGATGATCCACTCGGGCACGTGGTGCGCCGCCTCGCAGATATCGAACAGGTCGTTGACCACGCGGCTCATCATGTCGCCCGAGCTGTTGCGGTCGAAGTATGCAAAGCTAAAGCGCTCATACTGGTCGAACAGGTCCTCGCGCATTTTGGACTCCATACGCGCGCCCATCACGTGACCCCAATAGCTCACAAAATAGCGGCAAGCGCAGCGGACGGCATACATCAGCACCAAGCCCACCGCGATCATGCCGAGCGCCTGCATAATGGCAGCCTGACCCTGAGTAAATAGCCCACCGGTCAAATTGCGCAGAATAATGGGGAACGCCAGGTCAATGGCGGCAAGCACCAGAGCACAAACAGTATCAGCAACAAAAAGCCCCATCTGGGGCTTGTAATAAGACAAAAACCTCTTCAGCATAATCACCTTACGCGGTTTTACCAAACCGCGTTTCGTCTCGACGCTGCAAGTGCTCCATTTGGACAATCTGGCCTTCAATCGTCGGTCGCGTATATCCATACGCTTCCCTCCTCTTTTAGGCCACCTTGTCTCAAATGGAGCACTTTCGCTGACTTACACAAACCTGCGGGATCATCCCCGCTCGTTAAAGCTCGGCCCCGCCTAGTCGGTGCGCGATGCTGTCGCAGGCAAGCGCGCCTACGACGGTCTTGGCGTCTTCGATCTTGCCGTCGAGCACGGCGTCAATCAGCTCGTGCAGCGGCACCAGGTCCACGTTGACAAACTCGTCATCATCGGGGTTGGGCGCATCAAACTCGAGCTTGGTAGCCAAGTAGATGTGGATGATCTCATCGCAAAAACCGCAGGACGTGACAATCGACGTCAAAAAGCGAATGCGACCGGCCCTAAAGCCCGTCTCCTCATGCAGTTCGCGCTTGGCGCAATCGAGCGGGTCCTCGCCTGGATCGAGCTTGCCGGCGGGAATCTCGACCGTCACGCGGTCGATGGCGGTGCGGTACTGACGCACCAGTACGATCTTGCCGCTCTCGGTAAGCGCCACAACGGCCGCCGCGCCCGGATGGCGAACGATATCGCGGGCGCTGCGGTGACCGTTGGGCAGCTCAACTTCAAGACGGTGGACGTCAAGGATCTTGCCCTTCCAGGCGCACTCCTCCGAAAGAATCTTCTCGTGCAGCTCGGCATCGTGCGGGTCGTCATCGCCCAGCACCAGCGCCGGCTCGTCAGCGACCTCGCCACCAGGCTCGCCCTCGGCGTGCCCATACACGCGGCTGTCCTCCTCGACGATCTGCGCGTCCACGAGCTCTTCGTTCTTCTCGTCCATCCGTCTCATTCCTCTCGGACTTTAGGCATCCCAGGCGTCGCGGCCGCGCAGCGCGCGCAGGCCGATGTCGTGACGCAGGGTCTTGCCCTCAAAATCAATCTTCTCACAGGCCTCGTAGGCAAGGTTGCGAGCGTTCTCGAACGTGTCGCCCAAAGCGGTCACGGCAAGCACGCGGCCACCATTGGTCACGAGCTGGCCGTCCACCACAGCAGTGCCCGCGTGGTACACGGTCACGTTCTCCATGGCCTCGACATCCTCAATACCGGTGATGACCTTGCCTTTCTCGTAGCTGCCGGGATAGCCCGCGCTCGTCAGGACAACGGCCACGGCCCACTCGTCGCGCCAGTCGAGTTCAATCTGGTCGAGCTCGCAGTTGGCACAAGCCAGCATGACCTCAACCAGGTCGTTCTTAAGGCGCGGCAGCACGACCTGCGTCTCGGGGTCGCCAAAGCGGGCATTGAACTCCAGCACCTTGGGGCCGGCAGGCGTGAGCATAAAGCCACCGTACAGGCAGCCGCGGTAGTCGATGCCCTCGGCAGCGAGCTCGGCCACGGTCTGCTCCATGACCGCCACCATGGTGGCGTGCTCCTCGTCAGTCACGATGGGCACCGGGCTGTAGACGCCCATGCCGCCGGTGTTGGGGCCCTTGTCGCCCTCGAGCGCGCGCTTGTGGTCCTGCGAGGTGGCCATGGGGCGCACGGTCTTGCCGTCGGTAAAGGCCAACAGCGAGCACTCGGGGCCGGTCAGCATCTCCTCGATGACCACGGTGTTGCCGGCATCGCCAAAGGTGCCGCCAAAGCACTCGCGCACGGCCTCCTCGGCCTGCTCAAGTTCGGTCGCCACGATAACGCCCTTGCCCGCGGCAAGGCCGTCGGCCTTAACGACCAGCGGGGCGCCTTGCTCGCGTACGTAGGCGAGAGCCGAAGCCTCGTCGGTAAACGAGCCGTAGGCTGCCGTCGGAATACCCGCGCGCTCCATGAGCTGCTTGGAGAACAGCTTGGAGCCCTCCATCTGGGCGCCCTCGGCACCCGGGCCAAAGCAGGGAATACCCGCCGCACGCACGGCGTCGGCCACGCCCGCCACAAGCGGAGCCTCGGGGCCAATTACCACGAGTCCGCATCCGTGGCTCTGGGCAAACGCCGCCACGGCCGCAGGATCGCAGTCGTCGAGAACAACGTTCTCGCCACAGCTCGCGGTGCCGCCGTTACCCGGCGCAATGTAGAGCTTGCCGGCGCGCGGTGATGCTGCGAGCTTGGCTGCCAAAGCATGCTCACGGCCGCCGCTGCCCAACAACAGGATGTCGATGGTTTGAGTGTCCGCCTTCAAGGGTGCCTCCTCTATGGATTAACGGCCCGCTCCGCGCGAGCCCTTTGCAAGCAAATATACCCCTCGGCCGCCCGTCCGGGCTGCAAAGGGGTATATCGCAATAACCAAATAGTCCCGATTACTTCCAGAATCGGTTGATGATCTGCTCGCGACCAGCGCCAACGCCAATGAACGTCACACGGGTGTGTGCCAGATCCTCGATAAACGCCACGTAGTCCTGAGCCTCTTGCGGCAGCTCGTCAAAGCTGCGGCAACCGGTGATATCGCACTTCCAGCCAGGGAGCTCCTCGTAGATGGGCTTGGCATGCTCAAAGCGCACCTGATGCTCGGGCACGCTGGTGTAGCGCTCGCCATCGACGTCGTAGGCCACGCACACCTTGATGGTGTCGAAGGCCGAAAGCACGTCGAGCTTGGTCACGGCGATGTCGGTGAGGCCGTTGACGCACGAGGCATAGTTGGCGATAGGGCCGTCAAACCAGCCGCAACGACGACGGCGACCGGTGGTCACGCCGTACTCATAGCCCTCCTCGGTCAGCGTGTGGCCAGCCTCGGACTCATAGGAAAGCTCGGTGGGCATGGGGCCCGAACCGACGCGGGTGATATAGGCCTTCATGACGCCCAGCACGCGGTCGACGTTCTTCATGCCCACGCCAGAGCCGGTGATGGCACCGCCGGCGGTGCAGTTGGAAGACGTCACGTACGGATAGGTGCCGTGGTCGATGTCGAGCAGCGTCGCCTGGGCGCCCTCAAACAGCAGGTTCTTGCCCTCATCGATCATGTTGTTGAGCAGCAGGCTCGTCTCGGTGATGTAGGGACGCAGGCGCTCGGCCATCGGCAGGTACTCGTCGCAAATCTGGTCCACGGTGTAGGTGGGCAGGTTGTAGATGAGCTCGAGCTCGGGGTTCACGCGGGCGAGAGCGGTCTCCAGCTTGTCGCGGAACAGTGCCTCGTCCAGCATGTCCTGCATGCGCAGGCCAATGCGCGCCATCTTGTCCTGATAGCACGGACCGATGCCGCGCTTGGTGGTACCGATGTTCTTCTTGCCGAGCTTCTGCTCAAAGGCGCCATCCAGATCGATGTGGTACGGCATGATGACATGCGCGTTGCCGCTAATCTTGAGGTTCTTGGTGGTGATGCCGTCGGCCTCGAACATATCGATCTCCTCAAGGACAACCTTGGGGTTGACGACGCAGCCGTTACCGATCACCGACACGTGATCGGAATACATGATGCCGGAGGGCACCTGGTGCAGGCCGTACTTCTTGCCGTTGACGACGATGGTGTGGCCGGCGTTGTTGCCTCCCGAGTAGCGCACGACGGCATCGAAGTCGCCGGCGACCAGGTCGCAAATCTTACCTTTGCCCTCATCGCCCCACTGGGCACCGACCAAAACGGTTGACGGCATGTTTACTCCTTACATTCATGGACTGTCTACGCGCCACGCCGGCACGCAGAAGCACAAAACATTCCCAGTATACCCGTGCAACGGGCGCCTGTCCTACTCCTCGGCATGTGCCCCATCAAGCTCATAGAACTTGGTGGATGCCGGCAGGAACATCAGATCGACGTCGCCGATCGGGCCCGAACGGTTCTTGGCCACGACGATACGCGTAACGCCCTCGTCGGGTCGATCGTCGCGCGAGGCCTCGGCCTCGTCGGCGGAGCGGTCCAAGAACATAACGATATCGGCGTCCTGCTCGATGGAGCCCGATTCACGAAGGTCGGAAAGCTGCGGGCGCTTGCCGGTACGGGATTCGACCTGACGCGAGAGCTGCGACAGCGCGATGAGCGGGATCTTGAGCTCCTTGGCCATGATCTTCAGACCACGCGACATCTCCGAAACCTCGACGGTACGGCTCTCGGAGCGGCGTCCCGGCGGAGGACTCACCAGCTGCAGGTAGTCCAGGATGATGATTGCCTTCTCCTTGTTATGGAGCATGCGGCGGCTCTTGGCGCGAATCTCGGTCACTGTGGTGCCGGGCGTATCGTCAATCAGAATATCGAGCTTGGACAAGGTCTGCGTGGCCTCGTTGATATTGGCCCACTGCTCGGGGCTAATGCGGCCCATGCGGAAGTCACTGATCGAGATCATGGCGTAGGCGCAAATCAGACGCTGGGCAATTTCTTTGCCCGACATCTCCAGCGAGAAGAAGCCGACGGTATAACCGGCAGCGGCAGCGTTGAGCGCCAGATTCAGGGCGAACGACGTCTTACCCACAGCAGGGCGGGCGCCGATAATGATGAGCTGGCCCTCGCGGAAGCCCATGAGCATGCGGTCGAGTGACGGGAAGCCCGTGGGCACGCCCGCAGCCTGACCACCGGCCTGACACACTTCCTCGGCCTCGTTATAGGCCTCAACCATAAACTCGGTCAGCGTCTTGTAGCTCGACTTGACCTCGCGTGCCGTGACCTTGAGCAGCTTGCTCTCGGCTAGCTCCACGACCTCTTTGGTGTCGGTGGGGGCGTTATATGCCAGCGCGTTGATCTCGTTGGTGGCGCCGATCAGCTCGCGCAGCATCGAATCGCGACGAACGATGGCGGCATGGTGCTGCCAGTTCACGAGCGACAGAGTCTGACCCATCAGCTCCAAAATGTAGGCCTCGCCGCCCACGGCATCGAGCTTGTTGATGCTTCGCAGGTAATCGATCAGCGAGATGGAGTCGATGGGAATGCGGCTGTTGTACATATCGACCATCGCGGTGTAGATGGTCTTATGAATGGGCCGGTAGAAATCATCGGGCTGCAGCTCGACCTGGGCCTCTTCGACCACCTCGGGCGATAGCAGCATAGCGGCCAGTACATTGGCCTCTGCATCTTGGTTTTGGGGAAGACCCAACTTTGAGCCGCGGTCCTCGACCGTCAGCCCCGTCTCCCTATCGTCATATGCCATGAGCATCCTCATTCATATCGCTTGCGAGCATCCATAGTATCAGCCACGGTCCCAAAACGCGCCGCGCGCCGCCAATCATCACCGAACCAAACGGATGAACGGTCCTGTATATAGGACTTCGACGCAACGTTCACCATGACACTCACTCAGCGCAAAAAACAAAAGGGCGCCCTGGTTTCCCAGAGCGCCCTTCTTAGAACAAGATTGTTGCGTTGCAGCAAATGCTACTCGGCAGCAGCCTCAGTCTCGACCTCGGCGGTCTCGGCCTCGGCGACCTCAGCGGCCTCCTCGACCTCAGCCTCGGCAGCGAGCTCCTCGGCGGTAACGCCGACGAGAACGACAACCTCGGCCTTGATCTCGCGGTACAGCGAGATGGCAACGGTGTGGGCACCGGCAACCTTGATGGGCTTACCGAGCTCGACGCGCTTGCGGTCGATGTCCATACCGAGCTGAGCCTTGATGGCGTCAGCGACCATAGCGGCGGTAACGGAGCCAAAGAGGATGCCCTCGTCGCCGACCTTGACGTCAACGGTGACCGTCTTGCCCTCGAAGGCAGCCTTGGTCTCGTTGGCAGTAGCCAGACGGACGGCCTCGCGCTTGGCGATGTTGTTGCGACGCTCGTCAAGCTGCTTGAGGTTGCCCTTGGTGGCGGCAACAGCGAGCTTCTTGGGGAACAGGAAGTTCTCAGCGTAACCCTGAGCGACCTCTACGACGTCACCCTCGCCGCCCTTGCCCTTGATCTCATCGAGAAGAATAACCTTCATGATGTGTCTCCCTTCTTAGCCGCGGTCGCGGTTGCCACGAGAGGAAACCACGGGGACGGTGTACGGCAGGAGAGCCATCTCGCGGGCGCGCTTGATGGCGTTGGCGATGTCATGCTGATGCTGCGTGCAAGCGCCAGTGACGCGACGGGGCTTGATCTTGCCACGGTCGGTCATGTACTTACGGAGAAGCTGAGTGTCCTTATAGTCGATGAACTCAGTGTTCTCCTTGCAGAACTGGCAGTACTTACGACGCGGCTGACGTGCAGAAAAATCATTAGCCATGTCAAAATACCTTTCGTTTGGCAACTTCGGCGAACCGAAGCCGCCTCTCACTCAAAAATAGGTGAACAACCCTTAGAACGGGATGTCCTCATCGTAGACGTCGACCGCGGGCGGCGTAGCCACCGGTGCGGCAGGACGTGCTGCGGGCGCGGGAGCTGCGGGGGCGTAACCGCCCTGATCGTAGCCACCCTGGCCACCACGGGAGCTCATAAACTCGATCTCATCGACGATGACCTCAAGCTTGCTCCGGCGCTGGCCGTCGCGCTCCCAAGAGCTGTAGCGCAGCTTGCCCTCGATCGCGACCTTGTTTCCCTTTGCCAGGAAACGGCTCACGGCCTCGGCGCGGGTGCCGAACATGGTGCAGTCGACAAAGTTGGGATAGTCCTCCCACTCGCCAGTCTGCGCGTTGCGGCGACGATCGTTCACGGCGACGCCAAAGGACAGAACCTGGGTTCCGCCGGCGGTGGCGCGCAGCTCGGGATCGCGGGTGAGGTTACCGGTGATGTTCACTCGATTGATGCTCATAACTCACTACTTCCTCTTGGGGCACAAGCCCAGTCCAAAACGACAGTCTTACTCCTGGTCGTCGCGACGGACGATCATGTGGCGGACCACAGCGTCGGTGATGCGCAGGACGCGATCAAGCTCGGCGATCTGGGTAGGATCTGCGTGGAAGTTGATGAGGGTGTAGTCACCATCGGTGAGGTCGTTGATCTCGTAGGCGAGCTTGCGCTTGCCCCACTCGTCAACGGAGTCGACCTTGCCAGCGCCCTCAGCGATCGTGGTATCGATACGCTTCATAACAGCGAGACGAGTCTCGGGGTCGAGCGACGGGTCAACAAAGAACAGCAGTTCATAAGCCTTCATATTGTCACCTCCTCTGGGCAAATGTGGCTTCAGGTCGTGAAGGTGCGCCTGAAGCAGGAAAAGACTTGGTAATAATATCTTTCAACCTCCCAGGCCGCAAGAATATGCAGCTACAACCTCATGACCTCCACATATGCCCATGCTCGCACCACGTTTCATGCGCATTCCAACCAAATGCTGACCAAAAGCTTGACGAATCTGTGGACAAGATACGGTGCCGCGGGGATTAGCTGAGCCAAGCCGCAGGTCAGCGGACGCACGGTTGTGGTCGCGAAATGCATACCAGTGGTCCACAACGGCGCTCGAAGATTTTTACATTCATTGCCAAGTCGCTTATGAATACCCCTTTTGAACAATTGAGTTGATCAACCACGCTGGTCGGAAGCCGTTTTTTGGCACCTCAAACCCCACTGCAACGCCAAGCGCGGCCGAGCGTTTTAAAAAATGCCAACTTTTCTGTTTGCACTTTGCGATTCCTCGTGTATACTGACTTTCGCATTTAACGGAGAGTTGTCCGAGTGGCCGAAGGAGCACGATTGGAAATCGTGTAGGCGTCAAAAGCGTCTCCAGGGTTCAAATCCCTGACTCTCCGCCAGTTAATTCCAAAGCAGGCCTTCGAGCCTGCTTTGTTTTTACCCCACGCGGAGGGGTGGCAGAGTGGTTGAATGCGGCGGTCTCGAAAACCGTTTGGCCTGTATAAGGTCACGAGGGTTCGAATCCCTCCTCCTCCGCCATTAGATGGTATGAGCCCCAGCAATGGGGCTTTTTTCTTTTTGGGCACATTTTAATTACGCGCAGGAGGAGGGATTCGAACCCGCCAGGGCGCGAAGCGTAAAGAAAACGCGCCCGTGGCGCGTTTTTAGCGCAGCGCGGTCGGCGTAAGCCGACCGGATAAATTTTGAGCAAAGCTCAAAATTTGGACATCCCTCCTATTCAGCCACGCCCCCATCGCGTTCGGCATCAACCCGGATCCCCAAACATGGAACCTATGACCGTACCCAGTCCCGACCGTTTGCCGAGCAATAGGGTCGCAATCGGCGCCGAACATGTACTATGTACGGGCATTGTCAAAATCCGTAACCCAAAGGACCCCATCTTGCCCGTCGTCGCCGCTATGACCATTACCTCACATGCATCGGATGCCATGGTCGCTATTCCGTTTTGGCTCGAGATGTTCGCTGTTGTCGCTGCATCGATCTCGGGTGTACTGGTTGCGCGCGAGCACAAGCTCGATCTGGTGGGCGCGGTCGCGCTCGCGGTGGTCTGCGGTCTGGGCGGCGGTCTCTTGCGCGATATGACGCTGCAGGTGGGCAACGTCTACATCCTCAACCAGCCGATGGCACTGCCGCTTTCCATCGCCACGGCAGCCATCATCTACATTTTCCCGGCAATCGTCGACAAACCCGAAAAACTCATTCCCCTGCTCGACATCATCTCGGTCGGCATCTATGCCGCCACCGGAGCGGACAAGGCGCTGGTCTACGGCTTTGCACCGGCGGTGTGCATCATGATGGGCTTTTTTACCGCGGTGGGCGGCGGCATGTTGCGCGACGGCTTTATGGGCGTGGTTCCGGGCATTTTCCAACGCACTAACTTTTATGCCATCGCGGCCATCGCCGGATCGGCAAGCTATGTAAGCCTCGTTATGAGTGGCTTGGTCAGCAATGTCGTCGCGTTGGTCGTATGCGTTGTCGTGACCATGGGTCTGCGCTGGCTCTCACTGCGCTTTGACATCAAAAGCCCCACCGAAGAAGATATTGCGCGCTTCTTGCACCGTAAAAAGTAGACAGCACGGCACGACCCTTCGAAATGCAACCGAGAGGTTCTTTTAGAGCGCCCACGCGTTGGGTACCCTGTTAGATATATGCCGAGTATCTAACGAAGGATTCACTATGCCCTGCAATCAATTCCCGTTGACCCAGCGCCGTAAAGCATGGGGCCGCATCACCATCCTATTCGCGCTCATCGCGCTGGCGATCACCGTGCTTCCCACGGCGTCGTTCGCCGGCACGGACACCGCAGGCAATGTCCTTGCGACCGACAATGACGCCAATCCGTCCGGCGTCGAGGGTGACCTGTACTGGGCCGGTCAGGCCCTCAACTTGGATGACGCGTCCATCGACCACGATATCATCGCTGCGGGCGATACCCTCTCAATTCGCGACTGCACGGTGGGCGGCGCCGTTCGTCTTGCGGCGCGCACGATTGATATCGCCAAGACCACGGTTGACGGCAGCGTCACGGTCGTCGGTCAGCACGTTGTGCTCAACACCGACAGCTCTGCCAACTGTTTTTACGCGATGGGCGAGACGGTTGCTCTGCGCGGCTCCGCCAAGTCGGCAGCGCTTGCGGGCGACACGGTAACCATCGATGGCACCGTCGAGGGCAATGTTGAGGTTTGGGCCGACAAGCTCATCCTGGGCAAGAACGCCCACATCACCGGCACCGTGAACGCGCACGTCTCCGAGGACCCCGAGCGCGCCGCGGGAGCCGAGGTCGGTGCGCTCAAGATCGACCGCACCGAGAACGAGGATACTTCCACCGTTAACGATGTCATCGGCGGCATCGTCGCCGCGGCGCTCTCGACCTGCTTTGTCGCTCTGCTGCTCGAGCTCGTCTTTCCGCGCGCGACCGCCAGCGCCGCCGGCATGCTCCACCAGCGCCCCACGCCCCTGTGGGTGAGCGGTCTTCTGGGTACGATTGCTATCGCCCCCGCCGCCCTACTGCTGATTATCTCTATCGCCGGTCTGTCGCTTGCCGGAGCCCTCATGTGCGGTGTCATTGGCATCGCGCTGGTGTCGAGTGCCTTTGCAGGGTGCGCGATTGCACGCATGGTCGGACACAGCCAGAACCGCTACGCCATGGCAGCCGTTGGTGGCGTAATCGCAGGCGCCCTCACGGGGCTTCCCCTCGTAGGCGGCTTCATCAGCGGCGTGGCCTTTGTCTTTATGCTCGGCTACATCATCCAAATCATCTGGCACAACGCCCACCTCAAGCCGCAGCAGCCGACTAACACGCCGGGACTCCCCACCGCTTAGCAGCTAACCGCCACAAAGATGCCAAGCACCTTTGTGGCGGCGCAAACGAACCTGCCCCCTGCACCAAAAAGGGCGCCGACCATTGCGGTCGACGCCCTTTCTTATTGACGGTTATAAGCCCCAGCGCTTATTTGTTGACCTGGCCAGCGCGAACGGCAGCCTTCTTGCGGTCGGTAGCGTTGAGCAGACGCTTGCGCAGGCGGATGTTCTTGGGAGTGATCTCCACCAGCTCGTCGTCGGCGATGTACTCCAGCGCCTCCTCCAGCGAGAAGGTGCGGGGCGGCACCAGCTGGACGGAGATATCGGAGGTCGAGGAACGCTGGTTGCCCAGGTTCTTGGTACGAGCGATGTTGACGACCATGTCGCCGGCCTTGCTGCGCTCGCCCACGATCATGCCCTCGTAGCACTCGGTGCCCGGCTCAACAAACAGCTGGCCGCGCTCCTGCAGCGTACCCAGAGCATAGGCAACGGCCTTCTCGGTGGTCATGGAGATCATGGCGCCGTTCTGGCGGTTGCCGATCTCGCCGGCGTAAGGACCATACTCCAGGAAGGTGTGGTAGAACACGCCCTCGCCGTGGGTAACGTTCATGATGCGGTTCTTAAGACCCATGATGCCGCGGGTCGGGATCTTAAACTCGAGGTGCGTCACGATGCCCGAGGTATCCATGCTCGTCATGATGCCGCCGGAGGTACCGAAGACCTCAACGACCTTGCCCGAGTACTCGTCCGGGCACTCGACAACAGCCTGCTCGACGGGCTCCATCTTGTTGCCGTTCTCGTCCTTCTTAAACAGAACGCGGGGACGGCCGACCTGGAACTCAAAGCCCTCGCGGCGCATGGACTCCATCAGGACGGACAGGTGCAGGATGCCGCGACCCGAGACCTCAACGCCGCTCTTGTCCTCGAGCTCCTCGATCTTCATGGTCACGTTGTTCTCGGCCTCGTTGAACAGGCGCTCCTTGAGCTGACGGGCGCCCACGATGTCGCCGTCGCGACCGACGAGCGGGGAGGTCGAAGCCTCAAAGACGATGGACAGGGTCGGCGGGTCGATCTCGATGGGCTCGAGCTCAACGGGGTTCTCGGGGTCGGTGTAGACATCGCCGATATCGGTGCGGTCAATACCCACGACGGCGGCGATATCGCCGGCGCCGACTTCCTGGCACTCGGTGCGGCCCAGGTAGTCGAAGGTAAAGAGCTGTTTGACGGTAGCGGTGGCGCTGGAGCCGTCGTTCTTCACAACCAGAATCTGGTCGCCCTGATGGATGGTGCCGGAGTACACGCGACCGATGCCGATGCGGCCAACGAAGTTGGAGTGGTCGATGGTCACGCACTGCATGGCTAGCGGGGCGTTCTCGTCAACCTCGGGCGCGGGCATGTCGTCGATGATCATATCGAGCAGCGGGTACATGTCCATATTGCCGTCGTTGGGGTCAAGGCGGGCAAAGCCATTCATGGCGCTAGCGTAGACCACGTGCTCCATGGCGAACTCAAGCTGGTCGTCGGTGGCGCCCAGGTCGGCCATGAGGTCCAGGCAGTCGTTGTAGGCCTTCTCGGGGTTGGCGCCCGGACGATCGATCTTGTTGATGACGATCATGATCTTAAGGCCGGTGTCGATAGCGTGACGCAGCACGAAGCGGGTCTGGGGCATGGGGCCCTCAAAGGCGTCGACCAGCAGCAGGGCGCCGTCGGCCATACGCAGCACGCGCTCGACCTCGCCGCCAAAGTCGGCGTGGCCCGGAGTGTCGATGACGTTGATCTTAACGTCCTTGTACTCGATAGAGATGTTCTTGGCGAGAATCGTGATGCCGCGCTCGCGCTCCTGGTCGTTGGAATCCAGAACGCGGTCCTCGACCTGCTGGTTGGCACGGAAGGCGTCCGTGGCACGCAGGAGCTTGTCGACCATCGTCGTCTTGCCGTGGTCGACGTGGGCGATGATGGCGATGTTCCTCAGATTGTCTACGCGCATGTAGTTCCCCTATCTTCTATCCATATACAAACGGCACGCGTATGCGGCCCGCCCAGCGATACAACGCTCAGCGGGAATATTGAGCCTTTTACCGAAAACTCGTTTATTTTAGCGATTTTAGATGAGAGGGGTTTCCTCACCTGCAGGTTCAGGGTCGCTCCACATAAAACCATCGCCGGCGCCCATGCCCTCATACAGCACATATGCCGAAAAACCGCTCTCGAGCGTCGTCTCAAAGAAGCTCACGAGCAGGGCGTCATGGTAGCCGCCATCGATCTCGACACAACCGGTATAGCCGATGGCATAGCGGGCGATACGGCCCAGGCCCTCGTCTTTAAGACCCATCTTGTGCTCGGAGATAAAGTTGGTGGCCGCCTCCAGGCACGCCTCTTCGCCGTCCTCGTCGAGCGCCGCCAGATAGCGGTTGGAAGCAGCGTCCTCGATCGCCACGACCACGCCCGGATTCTCGCCGGCGGCAAGGTCGTCCAAGAACGCACCAATCAGGTCGCACACCATGGCGTCGAGCTCGGCGGAGACGTTACCGGCGTCCTGCATATCCTGTGCCATCTTTAGACCTTCCCATCGAGTCTGGCGTCGTTACAGTTCTTGCGCCTCGGCGGCGATCTTAGCAGCGGCGTCGCGGGCGCGCATCATATCCATTGCGCGCTTGTCGAGCACCTTGATCTGACTGGTCAGCATGACCGCATCGACCACACCCCAGATCACGAGGCCCGTAGAGATCGAAAACCCAAGCGCACCAACTGTACCACGAAGGCGTGAGCAGATTGCCGCGACAAGGACGGAGATGACAACCATCTTAATAAACGAGCTGCGACGCTCGCGAAGCGTGCGGGCCTGCGTCACATAGGCGATGCGAGCCGCCTCAGAAGCCTCCGAGCGCATCTGGGCCTCGCGCGCAATGGCCGCCGTCTCAGCCGACATGCCGCCGGTCATCAGCGAACGCTCCGCAACCCTGCCGCCCCGCATTTAAAAATCATCGGGAGAGAGCGTGTGGACGAACTCATCGAACTTCTCGAACTCCTGTTCGTCGTCAACTTCCTCGGCATGGGCAGAAACGGTACCTAGGCGATTCATGATGTCGTCCTCCACAAACATGGGGGCATTGCTGCGCACGGCAAGGGCAATGGCATCACTGGGGCGGGCGTCAATCTTGCGCTCGTCACCATCGGCCAGTACGACGATCGTCGCATAGAACACCGGCGGCTCGGCGCGAACGATCTCGATGCGCTCGAGTTTGGCACCCAGCGCGTCAACGGTATCGAGCAGCAGGTCATGCGTTATCGGGCGCTCGGCGCGGCCGCTATCGATGCCGCGGCTGATGGCAGCAGCTTCAAACGAACCAGTCTGAATGGAAAGGGAGCGCAGTGGCGCGGGCGAGTCCGATTTGCTGCAGCGCTCGCGAAGCACGATAAGCGATGGCACGGGACCGGCGGCCATGACGATGGTCTCTATGTCGACACGAACCATGGAACACCTCCGGTACGTAGCGGTTAACACGCGGCAGCTCGACCGCATTGAATAGCTATACTACCCAAACTTTCGCACAGCACACAAAACCAAAATGAGATTTATCGCAGACAAGAAAAAAGCCCCGAGGCAATGCCCCAGGGCTCTTCAAAGTTTTGATGGTGGACCTGACAAGATTCGAACTTGTGACCTCCCGGTTATCAGCCGGACGCTCTAACCAACTGAGCTACAGGTCCATCATGGTGGAGGTTAGGGGGATCGAACCCCTGACCTCAGGCTTGCAAAGCCCGCGCTCTCCCAGCTGAGCTAAACCCCCACGGAGACAGTAATAAACACCCCAGCGGCGACTCGGCTCTCGCTGGGGTGTTTATTGCGAAAGAAAGTGGTGGACCTGACAAGATTCGAACTTGTGACCTCCCGGTTATCAGCCGGACGCTC
>UQXB01000007.1:0-57856 GCA_900544935.1 uncultured Collinsella sp. | reverse complement strand
GCTCGCGCGGAAAGCACATTAAGTGCTTTCCGGCTCGTGCGGAACTCGCGACGAACTAAACGGCCAGACCCGCTCGCATGCTCGTCATCATCCCGAAAGCTTAATAAAAAGAAGGTGCGCCGGCTTTCGCCGGCGCCTTATAAGGGGTTTTAGTTGGTGGCCATCTTTTTTGCTGCAGACTCTACGTAGTTGGCCATGTCGGCTACGTTGCAGACGTCTTCGAAGCGGACGGGCTTGGACTCGAGCTCGGCGAGTTGGACCGGGGCGACCGTATTGGTGGCCTGCTCGAGTACACCCATGGCCTCAAAATCATCCTCGGGAACGTCGAGGCCCAGAGCGTCGCAGCAGGCGCGCGGGAACTTGTAGGGGCTGGCGGTCGAAAGTAGCACGCGGGCCTTGGCGCCCTCGGCGGGGGCGACCTGCTCAAAGACGTGATAGCCGCAAGCGGTGTGCGGGTCGATCACGTAGCCGTTCGCGTCCCAACAGCTCTTGATGGCAGCGCGGACCTCGTCCTCGCTGGCCCAACCACATCCAAAGACGCTCTGGATCTTGGCCAGCAGGTCGGCGGGAACCTCGTAGCGACCAGTCTGTGTCAGCTGCTCCATAAGGCCAGCAACAAGCTCGCAGTCGCCATTGGACAGGAAGTACAGCATGCGCTCCAGGTTAGAGCTGATGAGGATGTCCATCGACGGCGAGATGGTCGTGAAGAACGGACGGTTGCGGTCGTAAACGCCGGTGGTCAGGAAGTCAGCCAGAACGTTGTTCTTGTCGCTCGCGACGATGAGCTTGGCGACGGGCAGACCCATGCGCTTGGCATAGTAGCCGGCCAGGATATCGCCAAAGTTGCCGGTCGGCACGCAGAACTCCACGGCATCGCCGGCCTCGATGGCGCCGGCGCGCAGCAGCTGCGCATAGGCGGCAAAGTAGTAGACGACCTGCGGCACCAGGCGCCCGACGTTGATGGAGTTGGCGCTCGAAAGCACCGTGCCAGCAGCCTCCAGGCGCTCGGCAAGCTCCTTATCGGCAAAGATGCGCTTGACGGCACTCTGGGCATCGTCGAAGTTGCCGCGGATGCCGCAGACGGCGACGTTATCGCCCTCCTGTGTGGACATCTGCAGGTTCTGGACGCGGCTGACCTTGCCCTCGGGATAAAAGACGGTGATGCCCGTGCCCGGAGCGTCGGCAAAGCCGGCGAGTGCTGCCTTGCCCGTGTCGCCCGACGTGGCGGTGACGATCATGATGCGCTCGGCGCCGCCGTCCTTGGCGGAAGTGCGGGCCATCAAGCGGGGGAGCATCTGCAGGGCGACGTCCTTAAAGGCACTCGTGGGGCCGCCAAAGAGCTCCATCACATAGGTCTGAGGGGCGTCAGCGCCCGGCGCAGCGTCGAGTTTGACGAGCGGCGTAACCTCTTCACTCGCGAACGTGCCGCGGTATGCCTCGTCGACACACGCCGAAATTTCTTCGGCCGTGTAATCATTCAGTAACATTCCCAACACATCTTGAGCGATTTCAAAGTACGATTTATCTGCAAGCGAGCTGATATCGACCTGCTGGGTGCCGAGCTCGTCCGAGACAAACAAACCCCCGTCGGGAGCGATGCCGGTGCGGATTGCCACCTTACTTGAGCACGATAAAGTGCGTCCTCGTGTACTATGATAAGTTCCCATATAACACTGCTCCTCGGATGCCTTGGTCCCAATCGGTGAAACCATGGTATCAGAGCGCGCAAAATAGGTTCGCAGAGGCTTTTTAGAAAGGTAACCTCCAGCCCATGATTAAGATTGCCAAGTTTGGCGGCTCGTCGGTCGCCGACGCCGAACACTTTAAGAAGATCAAGGCCATCGTCGATGCCGACCCGGCTCGCCGTTTTGTGGTGGTTTCTGCCTGCGGTCGCCGCTTTAAGGGCGACACCAAGGTGACCGACCTGCTCTACCTGGTTAACGCGCACGTTAAGTACCACGTGTCGTGCGAGGAACTGCTCGAGGACATTGGCCAGCGCTATTTTGATATCGCTGACGAGCTGGAGCTCACCTATCCCATCCGTGAGGAGTTCGCGGCCTTTGCCGAGCGCGCCCGCTCGGGCGGCTACTCCACCGAGGAGCTTGTGAGCCGTGGCGAGTACTTTACCGCCCGCCTGATGGCCGAGTACCTGGGCTTACCGTTCCTGGACGCCGCGACGGTTGTGGCGTTCCATCACGACGGTACGCTCAGCATGAATCGTACCTCCGAGTTGGTGCAGGAGTACGGTCAGCAGGGCGGCTTTGTTATGCCCGGTTTCTACGGCGCGACGCGTGAGGGCCAGATCAAGCTGCTCGATCGTGGCGGCGGCGATATCTCGGGCTCGATCTTGGCTAAGTGCCTGGGCGCCGATCTGTATGAGAACTGGACCGACGTCTCGGGCTTCTATTCTGCCGATCCGCGTATTGTTCCCGAGGCTCAGCCCATCGCCCGCGTTACCTACGAGGAGCTGCGCGAGCTTTCGTACATGGGTGCGAGTGTCCTGCACGAGGAGGCCGTGTTCCCCGTGCGCGAGGCCGGCATTCCGCTGGTCATCAAGAACACCAATGCGCCACAGGACCCCGGCACCATCATTAGCGAGACGGCTGACGAGGGCGAGGCAGAGCCCATCATTACCGGCGTGACCGGCAAGCGCGGTTTTGTCGCCATCAACGTGGCCCGCGACCGCACCAAGCCCCGCGTTGGCTTTATGCGCCGTGCGCTTTCGGTCTTCGAGCGCTATGACGTTTCCGTCGAGCATATGCCCACCGGCGTCGACCGCTTTGGCGCCGTGGTGCAGGAGCAGGATGTGCACGATTCGCTGTACTCGCTTGTGGGCGACATCCAGCAGGAGGTCGAGCCGCTCGAGATCGAGGTCGTTGAGGGTCTGGCGCTTATCGCTACCGTCGGTCGTAACCTGCGCGGCCGCGCAGGTATCTCGGGCCATCTGTTTGGCATGCTCGGCCAGGCCGGCGTGAGCGTGCGCATGATTTCGCAGAGCTGTGACGAGATCAATATCATTATTGGTGTCGAGGAGAAGGACTTCGACCTGGCGATTCAGACCATTTACCGTGCCTTCTCCGACGAAAACGGCATTGTGAAGGTCTCCGATCTGGAGGCTCCTGCGCCGGTCGATCCCGCTCTGGCCGCGCTCAAAAAGTAGCGACTGTTCGGTAGATTTTTGGGTCATGTCTCAAAAATCTACGGCGGGGCGTTTCGTTTCGGTTTCGTTTCGACGGGGCGGATTTCATGCCCGCCCTGTTCTTGTATAAACTGGCAACAATAATCGGCCTGCTCGGCGTGCGGGCAAAAGCCACAACCTTTAAAGGGGGAAGCATGAAACAGTACACGGTTGCTATTTTGGGCGCGACGGGAGCCGTGGGCACCCAGATGCTCGAGTGCCTCAACGAGCAGGAGTTCCCGGTCGGCAAGCTCAAGCTGTTGGCAAGCGCACGCTCCGCGGGCAAGACCGTTGAGTTCCGCGGCGAGCAAATCGTGATCGAAGAGGCTTGTCCCGAGGCCTTTGAGGGCTGTGACATCGTGCTTGGCGCCGCCGGCGACGACATCGCGAAGGAGCTGCTGCCCGAGGCCGTTAAGCGCGGCGCCGTCGTGGTCGACAACAGCCATGCCTTCCGCATGGATCCCGAGGTGCCGCTGGTCGTGCCCGAGATCAATGCCGACGACATCAAATGGCATCACGGCCTTATCGCCAATCCCAACTGCGCGACCATCATCGGCCTGGTTCCCACGTGGCCGCTGCATCAGCTCGCCGGCGTGAAGCGCATGATCGTCTCGACGTACCAGGCGGCTTCGGGCGCCGGTGCTCCCGGTATGGCCGAGCTCGAGGCTCAGCTGGCCGCCCTGGGCCGTGGCGAGGAGATTCCCGAGCTGCGCGCATTTGCCGCCCAGCTCGCGAGCAACCTGATTCCGCAAATTGGCGGCGTCAAGGAAGAGGGCTTTACCTCCGAGGAGATGAAGCTGCAAAACGAGGGCCGTAAGATCATGCACCTGCCCGAGTTGCGCGTGAACTGCACCTGTGTGCGCGTGCCCGTGCTGCGCTCGCACTCCGAGAGCATTACGCTCGAGTTTGAGCGCGATATTACGGTCGAGGAGGCCCGTGCTGCGCTGGCTGCCGCTCCCGGCGTCAAGCTGGTTGACGATATGGCTGCCGAGGATGCACACGACCGTTTCCCCATGCCGATGGATACGTCCGACCAGGACCTGATTTGGGTCGGTCGCGTGCGCCGCGACATCTCGAACCCCGAGGCTGCGCGCGGCATCACCTTCTGGTGCTGCGGCGACCAAATCCGTAAGGGCGCGGCAACCAACGCCGTCCAGATCGCTAAGCTGCTCTGCGAGTAGTGTGACCTGTCCGGCGGTGGCCGGGCTTGGTTTTCAGAACGTCCTCGACCATGTGTGGCGCCTTGTCCTGCTCCTTCGGAGCCGCGGACAAGGCGCCACACTGGTCTGCGGAGTGTTCTGAAAACCAAGCCCGGCCCCCGCCTGCGGCGACGCTGCTGCGAGCGGTCTGCGATGGGGCCGTTGTTGGTTGGGGCCGCTGGGCTGATGTGGGGGCGCGTGGTTGTTGCGGGTCCTGGTCCCGGCGGCGGCCTCGGCGCTTCGCGCCTGCCGCCTTGGGGACTGTGGGGGCGCGGCCGGCAGCTGCGGCGCGTTGCGCCTGCTGCCTTGGGTGACTTTGGGGTCGATTGGGGTTGTCTGCACAATTCGCGGTATTATGGTGCGGAGTTTTGAAAGGAGCCGCTGGTGGTCACGACGACGTTTGCTTCGCCTTTGGGCGAAATCTTGCTTGCCGCTGATGGCCGCGGTCTGACGGGACTTTGGTTTGAGGGGCAGGAGCACTTTGGCTCTACGCTGCTCAAAGAAGATGCGGAGCACGTTGAAGGTGCCGATGCGGTTTCCGGTATTGGTGGCATGTCGCCGGTGAGTCCGGCAAATGGTGCGGCCTCTTCGGTGCTTGAGCGTTCCTGGGCTTGGCTGAATGCTTATTTTGCAGGGCAGGAACCTCGGTTTACGCCGCCGTTGCATATGATTGGCACGGCGTTTCAACGTGAAGTTTGGTGCGAGCTGCTTTCTATTCCGCGTGGCGAGGTCGCTACGTATGGTGAGATCGCCCAGCGTGTTGCGGCTCGACATCGTGTACCGGGAAACGAAGCACCCGTTGTGTCTCCCCGTGCCGTGGGGGCCGCGGTCGCGCGAAATCCCATTTCGATCATTGTGCCGTGCCATCGCGTGGTTGCCGCCGACGGTTCGCTCAACGGATATGCCGGCGGACTTGACCGCAAGGAGTGGCTGCTTCGGCTTGAGGGCGCGTACGAGGAGTAACGCTTGAACACTTTGCCTGTAGTAGCCGACTTCGACCAAAGCTCGCTCGAGTTCGCTTTGATCAGAGCGCTTAAGACCCTTGTTAGCTGTCAATAGTACTATCTGTTCGTTGATGGATATCCACGACTTCTGGTATTTCATTTAAGCCTCTTGATATAAAAAGAGCTGGAGTTGCGCATCGTTGAGAGGCTTTCCAGCTTTAGAGACATAAAATTATAAGATACGATGACCTGCGTCAAGGAAGCTGCCAGATGACCTTGGAGCGGCTGATTGCCTGGCCTAAAACCTGATGCGCGGGACGGCGCTCCACGCTATTCAGCGCGCTTGATAGGATGACGAACCACAGTCTTAAGTTTCTCCGGTGCACATTTGCGTGGATCGGAGAGATAGATTTCGTGATGGAAACGGGTGTCTGAGAAGTCGGGGACATAGCCCTGCTCGGTCGTGTATTCATTCATAGCGCCTACGGTCGCCGGTTCGTTGTCGTAGGGCCCGGTGTGCATGCATTGAACGCAGAGGCCCTCGTCAACTTTAAGCAGCTCGACGGCAGAAAAGTCAAGTTTCTTTTTGGTCGTGGCTTCCGCGACTGCCCAGTCAAAGTCATCTCGGGTGACGAAATCGGGCAGGCGAATGCACGAGATAAAGTTGAAATCGTCCTTGCGTACATAATCGATGTCGCCGCTCGGGGAGTCTTGCCACCAGAAACCCTCGAGCGGCGGTACCACAAAGTCGAAATAGCCCTTGATACTCCTTGAGCCTTTCTTCGACATCTTGACGGTATAGGCGATGCCGTAAAGCAGCGGCAGGGCGTTTTGATACTCGCCACCTTCGGTATTTGGGTCGCCCTTTCCGCGAACGGCAACGTAGCTCATAGGCGGGACAGTTACGATGCTCGGCTTGCTTGCAGGTTTGTAGAGCTCCTTGCATTCCTTCTTAAAGTCGAACGCCATGTTGGCCGCCTTTCTGCGTATTGGCCTGCTTAGATAACGGAATCATATCATAGAAACGAACAGCTGTTCGAATGATTATGCTGACAGATAGAGATGCGTGCGTTGTGTTTGGCGGTCGGCCTGACCCCGTCGATGATTTCTCTGCCTTCCCGGCGCTTGCCTGCGCTCCCCGTTTCCCCATATAAAACCTGCCAAAATGAACCTGTCCCTTTTTGGTCGGCGTGAAATGGGTAATACTAAAGAGTTATCCGACCAGATGGGAATTAATCGATGGCTTATATCGAATTCAAAGACGTCATCAAGGCGTACGGCGAGGGCGATGCCCGCATTCACGCGCTCGACGGCGCGAGCTTTACCGTTGAGCGCGGTGAGCTCGCCATTATCCTGGGCGCCTCGGGTGCCGGCAAGACCACGGCGCTCAACATCCTGGGCGGCATGGATACGGTAACCTCCGGCACCGTGACGGTGGACGGGCGCGACGTGAGCTCCGCCAACGAGGCGCAGCTCGTGGAATACCGCCGTGCCGACGTCGGCTTTGTCTTCCAGTTCTACAATCTGGTCCCCAACCTGACGGCGCTCGAAAATGTCGAGCTTGCGGCGCAGATTTGCCCCGATTCGCTCGATGCCGAACAGACGCTTCGCCAGGTTGGCCTGGGCGGGCGCCTCGCCAACTTTCCGGCGCAGCTTTCGGGCGGCGAGCAGCAGCGCGTGTCCATTGCACGCGCACTGGCCAAGAATCCCAAGCTGCTCCTGTGCGACGAGCCCACGGGTGCACTCGACTACAAAACCGGTAAGCAGATTTTGCAGCTGTTGCAGGATACCTGCCGCAAGCAGGGCATTACGGTCATCATCATCACGCACAACTCCGCGCTCGCGCCCATGGCCGACCGCCTAATCCGCTTTAAGAACGGCCGCGTGGAGAGCGAGACGGTCCAGCAAAATCCCGTGCCGATCGAGACGATCGAGTGGTAGCGCCCATGGACCAGGACCGCCAAAACAGCCAAAACCACGATACGGAGCACGTGAGTCGGGACCGGGAGTTCGCGACCTACCGTACCGCCCAAAGCTCAAACGATATGGTGCCGACGGTATTTCGCCGTGGCATCTACCGCACAATCCGCGGCAGTCTTAAGCGCTTCTTGTCCATCGTGGTCATCACCGCGCTCGGCGTGAGTGTGATGTGCGGCCTTAAGGCGGGCTGCGAGGATTTGTGCGATTCGGTCGACGCCTATTTTGACCAGCAGAATGTCTATGACATTAACGTGCAGTCGACCTGTGGCCTTACGCGCGACGATCTCGCGGCTATCCAAGAGATCGACGGGGTCGAGACGGCCGAGGGTATCTACACCGAGACCGCCTACACCGCCGTGGGCACAACGCGCGAGCGCGTGGTCGTGCAAAGTCTCTCCAAGGAGAACATCGATCAGCCAGTGCTCGTGAACGGCGATTTGCCCGAGAGCGCCGATGAGGTGGCGGTAACTTCGAAGTTCCTGAAGGCTTCGGGCAAAAAGCTCGGCGATACCGTGAGTTTTGCCGCCAATGACGCGAGCTCGTCCAACCAAAGTGCCAAGGATCAGTTTGCCGCGGGCGATTACACCATTACGGCCGAGGTCCTCGACCCCACTGATGTGAGCTCCGACTCGACAGTCAACGCCTTCCGTGCCGCTTCGGCTGCGGACTATAAGTTCTATGTGAGCGAGGATGCCGCGACATCATCGTCCTACTCCGCTGTCCACGTGATCGTCGAGGGAGCCAAGAGCCTCAACTCCTACTCGGATGCCTACACGGCAAAGATCAATGAGGTCAAGGGCAATATCGAGAAGATCCGCGAGGAGCGTGAGAAGGCGCGCGTCCAGGAGCTGACGGTTGACACGCCGGCAAGCTTGGATGCGGCTGAGCGCCAGGCCGCCATGCTCTTTGGGATTGAGCAGGATAGCATCAACCGCATGGCCGAGGGCAGCGAGGAGCGCGTCCAAGCTCAGGCCGAGTTGGACCAGCGCCGCGCCGCCGCCGATCAGCAATTCGCCGATGCCCGCGCTGAGCTTTCCAATCTGGGTGAATGCACTTGGTACATTCAGGACCGCGGTAACATCGCAAGCTACTCGAGCGTCGAGAGCGACAGTTCTTCGATCGAGGCCATCGCCACGGTGTTCCCGTTTATCTTCTTTATCGTCGCCGTGCTCATCAGCCTCACCACCGCCACGCGCATGGTCGAGGAGGAGCGCACGCTTATTGGCCTGTACAAGGCGCTTGGCTATTCACGCGAGCGCATCCTGTCCAAATACGTGGACTATGCGCTGTGGGCATGTCTGATCGGCGGCGTGCTCGGCAACATCATCGGCTTTGTGGGCCTGCCACTGTTCTTGTTTACGGTGTTCGACGACATGTACTCGCTGCCCCAGATGCTGCTTTCGTACGATATCGTGTCTTCACTCGTGTCGGTGGCGCTGTTTGCCGTGGGCGTGGTGGGCGCTACGATTATCGCCTGCCGCCACGAGATGGCCGAGACCCCAGCCTCGCTCATGCGTCCCAAGGCCCCGCGCGCCGGCTCGCGCATTCTGCTCGAGCATATCGGCTTTATCTGGCGCCGCATGGGCTTCTTAAACAAGGTCGCTGCACGCAACCTATTCCGCTACAAAAAGCGCGCCTTTATGACCATCTTCGGTATCGCGGGCTGTACGGCGCTTGTGATCTGCGGTATGGGCATCCGCGATACGTCGGTGGCGCTTTCGCCCAAGCAGTACGGGCATATCACGCGCTACGACCTGCTGGCGGTCGCCAATCCCGACGATTTTTCACAGACGTGCGCGGCATTGGATGGGCGCAGCGCGTCCAATGATTCCAACGTGACCGTGACCTCGACCCTGCCGATTATGACCGACAACGTCACCTTTACGTTTGGCGGCAAAAGTGAGACCGTGCAGCTCATCGTGATTCCCGACGACCGCACGGGTGACTTGGGCGATTACGTACGCCTGGAGGATGAGTCCAAAGAACCGCTGTCTTTGCGTGACGGAGACGTGTATCTGAGCAAAAGTTCACAGCTGGTGCTGGGGATTCAGCCGGGCGATACGGCTCACGTCCAGGATTCGTCGCTCAATGTCGCCAAGGTCAAAGTCAGCGACATTTCGCTTAACTATCTGGGCAACACGCTTTACATGACGCAGGGCACCTATGAGCGCGCGTTCGGTCGAAGCGCACGCCTTAACGGCGTCTTTGTGCTGCTTAAGGGTTCGTCGGCCGACCAGATTGCGTTTAGCAAGAATCTTAAGAGTGACGGTTGGCTTACGATTTCGAGCACGGCCGAGCATTGGGAGAACTACGAGGCGAACTTTACGATTATCAATTCGGTCGTAGTGCTCGTGACCTTTATGGCGGCGTGCCTGTCGTTTGTGGTGGTGTTTACGCTGTCCAACACGAATATCTCCGAGCGCGAGCGTGAGCTGGCGACCATTAAGGTGCTGGGCTTCCGCCGTGGCGAGGTGCACCACTACGTCAACAAGGAGACGCTGATTCTCACGGCGATCGGCGCTGCGCTGGGCGTGCCGCTGGGCGGCTTGCTGGCCGAGAGTTTTACGTACATTTTGCAGATGCCGTCGCTTTACTTTGACGTCGAGGTCGAGCCGCTAAGCTACGTGCTCGCCGTGGTGCTTTCCTTTGGCTTTACGTTTATCGTCAACCTCGCCACCAATCGTACCCTCAATAAGATCGACATGGTCGGCGCACTCAAGAGTGCCGAGTAACCTGCCAAAAAAGACAGGTTTATTTTGGCAGGTTTTATCTGGGCAAACGCCGGGCACCTACGGGCGACCCGGCGTTTGTTGCTTTGCTATCTTCTGCTCGCAGGGGTGGATGAGAGACTCTCTTTAGCCTTCGAGATTGGGCTTGAATGGGCCGTATGCCACAAAACGGGCCTATCTACTACGTTTAATTGGATACCCTCAACCATGCCGGGGAAACGAAAAATAAAACCGCAGGTAGAAGGCTTGTCGAATTTCGAAAAAGGCAGTCATGGTTGGCCCCGTTGAGTTAAACGTAGTAGATGGCCCCATTTCGTGGCGAACCATCAAACGAACGCCGACGCTTGTGCTGTAGCCGCTCCGATCATTCGTAAGTTGCGGTGGAATAGTTCCTAGATTCAGCCATTTGCGGGCTAAGCAGGAACTATTCCACCGCAACTTACTATCAGACCAGGCACCCGCAGCAAGAAGACGAATAGCCTCGGCGAGTATGTAAGCGCAGGGCCCTCCGACCCCGCCCGACGATTTCGATTGGCGACCTTTGACGGAGTCAAGGGAGGAGCCAAATCGAAATACGTCGGGCGGGGTCGGAGGGCCCGATGAGAGCAGTTCCAGCCGAGGCTATTCGTCGCCGAAGCTGATGCCCAACGCCTTGGCCTCACGCACCAGATCGCTCTGGGGGTCGACATACTTGAGCTTGCCGGCGACATCCTCGAGCGGCATGTGGCACATCTTGCCGTCGCGCAGGGCGATCATGTAGCCAAACTCGCCGCGCAGGCAGCCAAGCGCGGCCTCGACGCCGCACTGGGTCGCAAAGATGCGGTCCTGGGCGTCGGGCTGGCCGCCGCGCTGCGTGTGGCCGGGGATGGCGACGCGGGTCTCGCGACCGGTCTTGGCCTCGATCTCCTTGGCGATGTCGTACACGATTGACGGGCTCGTACGCTCGGCGAGCTTCTTCTTGTACTCCTTCTTGGACAGTGCCGCATCCTCCTTGGAGATAGCGCCCTCGGCGACGGCCACGATGGTAAAGCGGCTGCCGGTTTCCATGCGATGTTCGATGGTCTTGATGACGTTATCCATGTCGTAGGGGATCTCGGGAATCAAGATGACATCCGCGCCGCCCGCGACGCCGGCGTACAGCGGGATCCAGCCAACCTTGTGGCCCATGATCTCGATGACAAACACGCGGCCGTGACTCGAGGCGGTGGTGTGAATGTCGTCGATGCACTTGGTGGCGACGTCGATGGCGCTCGTAAAGCCAAACGTCAGCTCGGTACCCCAGGTGTCGTTATCGATGGTCTTGGGCAGGGCGATAACGTTGAGGCCCTCTTCGCGCAAGCGGTTGGCAGTCTTGGTGGAGCCGTTACCGCCCAGCATAAACAGGCAGTCGAGCTGCAACTTGTGATAGGTGTGGACCATCGCGGGCACCTTCTCGACGCCGTCGGCCTCGGGAATGTTCAGGCGCTTGAACGGCGTGCGGCTCGTGCCCAGGATAGTGCCGCCGCGGGTGAGGATACCGCTAAAATCGGCGGGCGTCATGACGCGGAACCTGCTGTAGATAAGGCCCTGGTAGCCGTCCTCAAAGCCATAGATCTCGATAGGCTCTTCGCTATTGGTCATAAGCGTTTTGACGATGCCGCGCATGGTGGCGTTGAGCGCCTGGCAGTCGCCGCCACTAGTAAGAAGACCGATCCTAAGCATGGTGAATCCTTCCGGGCAAGTTATAACATGCGCATAAGTTTACCCCCGCACACTGTTGATGCGGGGGTAAAACGTGTTAGCTCAAATGTATGGAAATGTAAGCAACGTTAGGCGAGCGTAAGGACGACGGTGCCAGCTCCTTACAGTGCGAAGGCGTCGACGTCGCCCCAGTGGCGGCGCAGCGTGATGGCGGCGGCGGGCTCGGTGTTGTCAAAGACGACCGACCACTGCGTGTTGCTGGTGATGTCTTCCGGGTTGGGCTCTTGCGCTGCGGCGCGCAGGGCCTTCCAAGCGACTGCCTCGTCTTGGGCGCCGGCATGGGCGTCGAGGACATCGGCGATTGCGACGGCGCGCTCTTTACCATGGCCCAGCTCGCCATTCTTTTGATTGGGCAGCACTTCGTCGCCATAGCAGGCATAGAAGTTCGTAACCTGGCGTACAGGAGTCGCTTTGAAAGCGCGGTCCGGATCGTGCGGATCCCACTCTACTACGCGCGCGTCACCGGCGGCGTCGTTGATAAAGAAGTGGTAGTCGCGTCCGGCCATGGCGTGCATGTCGTAGGCAGAAAGCAGGTCGACGGCCTCCTGCGTGGTGGCGGCACGGTCGAGCACCAGACGGATGGCGAGCGAGGTATTGATGACGGGGCGTTGCGTGTCCTGGTCACAGGGCTTGGAATCCAGAGTGAGTACGGCAATGGACACGCCGCATTCGTTAACACCGTCGAGCTGGGCAAATGGGCCCATGAGTGCGGCGGCACGTCCGGCGACGGAGTCAAGCGGAGTGTTATCGCCCAGGTTGTTAAGGGCGGCAAACCCGATGGAGGCATAGCCGCCGCGTGGATGATTGCGCACCAGCAGCGCCGAGGTGTCGTCCTTAAAGTCGTAATTGCGACCGGTGCGCACGCGGCCTTCGGCATCTACGGCGACAAAAGCGCTGCAGGCAAACTGGGGCGCCTGGACATGTGCCGGCACACCGGGCAGCACCTGCGCCACCACGGCATCGATGTAGGCCTGGTCGTCGCGCACGCCAGCGGCGATGATGCGATCAAGATCGTAGTCGTAGGCGATGTCGATTGCGTACAGGTCATAGCCATCCGCGTAGCCGGTCAAGCGTTTGAGCGACGCGGCGGACTTGATTTGCTTGTGATAAACGATACCGGTGGCAGCGGCAAGGCCGACGGCGACTCCCGCGACACCGCAGGCGATGGCAATGTTACGTGGCTTCATGACGGCTCCTCTCGTCCTGTTAGCGTAATTGTCGCAAAAGGAGCGCGGGCATGATGGCTCAACTTGGTGAGCGGCGCGGGATTAAACATGGAATGAAGAGTGCGGCGCTGGCGTGGCGGGGTATGCTGGAGGGGACCATCAACCCAGCGAAAGGGGAGAGCATGACGGATCAGGAAACGCCCGAGCGCGCGCACGTGACGGCCGATGATATCGAGGCTGCCAACGACCTTGTCGACTTTATCGAGGCATGCCCCAGCATGTTCCATACGGCAGCGACCATTATGGCCGAGCTCGACGAGGCGGGCTTTACCTACCTGCCCGAGAATGCGGCGTGGGACATCGAACCGGGCGGGCGTTATTACACGCAGCGCAATACCTCGAGCGTTATTGCCTTTAAGGTGGGCGAGGACCTGGCCGCGACGTGGGGCGAGGACGGCGTTGCCGGTGACTATCATTTTCAGCTCACGGCGTCGCATAGCGATTCACCGACGTTTAAGGTCAAGGCCGTGCCCGAGCTCGACGGCGCAGGCGAGACGCTGCGCCTGAACACCGAGGCTTACGGCGGCATGATCGACTACACCTGGTTCGACCGTCCGCTGGCACTCGCGGGCCGCGTGCTGGTACGCGAGGGCGACCGTATTGAGAGCCGCCTGCTTGCCACCGAGCGCGAGGTCGCTATTATCCCGAGCCTTGCCATCCACATGAACCGCGGCGTTAACGAGGGCTTTGCTCCCAACCGAGCCGTTGACCTGTGCCCGCTCATCAGCGCCGGCGAGCTTAAGCAGGGCGACTTTGATGCTCTGATTGCCGACGAACTGGACGTTGAGCCCGAGCAGATCCTGGGTCGCGACCTGTTCCTGGTCAATCGTCAGGATGCGCGCATTTGGGGCTGGGCCGACGAGTTTATCTCGACGCCCAAACTCGACGACCTGGCCTGCGCCTATACCTCGCTGCAGGCATTTTTGGGTGCCGAGAACGCGCGCGATATCTCGGTCTTCTGCTGCTTTGATAACGAGGAGGTTGGTTCCGAGACCAAGCAGGGCGCCATGTCGACGTTCTTGGCCGACGCGCTGCGCCGCATTAACGGATCGCTGGGCTTTGACGACGAGTCGTATCATCGCGCCCTTGCCGCATCGATGCTTGTGAGCTGCGACAACGCGCATGCCGTGCACCCCAACCACGCCGAGAAGTGCGATGCCCGCAACCAGGTCGTGCTCAACGGCGGTATTGTCATCAAGGAAGCCGCCAACCAGCACTACTGCACCGATGCCTTTAGCCGCGCGGTGTTCCAGGCCATCTGCGATGACGCCGACGTGCCCACGCAGGCCTTCGCCAACAAGAGCGATATGGCCGGCGGCTCCACGCTCGGCAACCTGTCCAATATGCAGGCGAGCATGCATGCCGTGGACGTGGGCCTGCCGCAGCTGGCCATGCACTCAAGCTACGAGACCGGCGGCGTGCGCGACGTGATGTACGCCATCCGCGCCCTCACGGCTTTCTACGAGCGAAACCTAACCATCAACGGCGCCGAAAGCGTAGAGCTCTAAAGCCTACCAAAAAGGGACAGGTTGACTTTGGCAGGTTTTATCTGGGCAAATGTCGCAATGCCAACAGCTGGACAGAATTGTTAAGACACCGCAGGTTGAGCAAGCGTCAGCGAGCGACGTCCAGAGCGAACAAGTTGGCATGAAAAAGGCGAGGCATTGACCTTCTGGTCATGCCTTGCCTTTTGAATGACAAATTGTTCGCTCTGGACGTCGCGCAGCGTCGACCGGTCCGCCGTTCGTTAGAACGGCGGAACCCTAATGCTCGATCCAGCAGCGCAGGGTCTCGCCGGCCTGCAGGTGACGCAGGTTTTCCGCTGCGATGTCGACCACATTGTTGAGCGTAGCCTCCAAGTGGAACCAACCGGAGACGTGCGGCGTGATGAGCATGTTGGGCGCATCCCACAGGGGGCTTGTGGCGGGCAGCGGCTCGGGGTCGGTGACGTCGACCGCGGCGCCGGCGAGATGCCCCGACTCCAGAGCGGCAACCAGATCGTCGGCAACCACAAGATCGCCGCGGCCGCCGTTGGCAAAGAAGGCGTCCGGCTTCATCGCGGCGAAGAACTCGGCGTTCGCCAGGCCGCGGGTCTCGGGCGTGCTGGGCATAAAGGATGCGACGATGTCAGCCTCGGCCAGGCGCTCGGACAGTGCGTCCATGCCGTCCATGTCCTCAAATACAATGGGGTAGACGAGCGGGTGGCGCTTGATGCCGCGGACGTGCGCACCCATGTTGCGGCAGAGCGTGGCAAAGTGGCCGCCAATGTCGCCCGCGCCCAGCACCAGCACATTGGCGTTTTTGAGCGAGGTGACCGGCCCCAAATCCTCCCAGCGATGCTCGCGCTGCAAGTCCTGGTAGCCGGGCAGGCGCTTCATCATAGACAGCACCATGGCAAACATGTGCTCGCTTACGGCCTGGCCGTAGGCGCCCACCGAGCAGGAAAGCTTAGCGTCGGCTGGCACGGTGCCGGCGGCCAAGTAATCGTCATAGCCCGCGGTCTGCAGTTGCAGCAGCTGGAGGTGCTTGCATGCGGTAAGCAGGGCAGGGTCTATGTTGCCCAAGATCACGTCGGCGTTGGCGACCTGCTCGCACGTGATGGCGTCGGAGCTCGTGTAGATAAAGTCCTCGCCCGGAGCGCTCGACTCAAGAATTGCGTGATGGCGGTCATTGACGGGCAGCAAAACCAGGATGTTCACAAGCAGTCCTCTCCGCTCAGCCTGCAAAAAAGGGACGGGTTTGTTTTGGCAGGTTGTATCAGGCAAAACGTTCAAATAAAACGCCGGATGCAAGACGGGCGTGCCCGTCAGCATCCGGCGCTCGTACGGCTACCAGCTGAGCAGCTCGTAGCCGTCCTCGGTCACCACGAGCTGTACCTCGCACTGGGCCGAGTCGCTGCCGTCCTTGGTGCGCACGCACCAGCCGTCGCCCTTGCTAATCTTAATGTCGGGCGCCCCGGCGTTGACCATGGGCTCGATGGTAAAGACCATGCCCGGAGCCATGATGGTGTCCACATCGGGCGCCTCGGTGGTAAAGCCCACAAACGGGTCCTCGTGGAACTCCTTGCCAATGCCGTGTCCGCCGTACTCGCGCACCACGCTAAAGCCGGCGTCCTCGACCGTCTTTTGCACGGCTTCGGCCATAACGGAGAGCGGCAACCATGGCTTGACGGCTGCCAAGCCCGCTTCCACGCTGGCGCGGGTGACCTCGACCAGGCGCTGGCGCTCGGCAGAGACCTCACCGATGCAGAACATGCGGCTCGAATCACTAAAGTAGCCGTCCAGGATCGTGGAGCAGTCGACGTTGATGATGTCGCCCTCGTGCAGCACGTCCGTATCGCAGGGGATACCGTGACAGACCACGTCGTTGATCGAGGTGCATACGCTCTTGGGGTAGCCCTCGTAGTTGAGGTCGGCCGGCGTGCCGCCGTGCTCGACGGTGTAGTCGTAGATCATCTGGTCGATCTGGTTGGTGGTCATGCCCGCGGCGATGTGCTCGCCTACGTAATCGAGCACGCCCACGTTGATGGCGGCCGAGCGCTTGATGCCCTCGATATCGGCGGGCGTCTTGTAGAGCGTGCGGGGCAGAACCTCCCAGCCCTCTTCCCACAAGCGCTCGAGGCGCTCATCAAAGGTGCTATGGCATTTCTTATATTTTTTGCCGCTGCCGCACCAGCAAGCGTCGTTGCGGCCGGGCACGGGTCCTTTGTCATACATGGCTAACTTCCTTTCATTCGCAGCTAGTATAGCCCACTCACAGGGCAGCTGCGCGCTAGTAGCTCACCTGGCAGGGAATGCCGAGGGCGCGCACGCGTGCGGCAATGGCATCGAGCACCTCGGGCGCTGCTTTGGCAAGGCCGGTGACCGGCGTCTCGCGCGCCACCGTGTAGATGGTCGCTTCTTGTGGGCGAATGCGCTCAAGCGCCGCGAGCCAGGGGACAACGTACTCCTCGCCGGTGTTGTCGATGGGCTTGCCCTGATACTCACCGGTCAAATAGATCGTCTGGATAATAACGTGACCGTCAAAGCTTGCGAACGTCTCGATCTGGTGCTCGACGTCGTAGGGGCCAACAGGCTGGTCGAGCAGCTGGATAAACGCCGGGTCGACGGTATCGAGCTTAAGAATGTTGTCATCGACCATCATGAGCGCGTCGTGCACCTCGGGGCGGTCGGCGCGCGTGCCGTTGGAGAGTACGGCGATCTTGGAGTTTGGGGCAAGCTCGTCGCGCAGCGCGACGGCGCCGGCGATGGCCTGCGGAAACTCCGGTGCGGCGGTGGGCTCGCCGTTGCCTGCGAAGGTGATCACATCGGGGAGCTCGCCCTCGGCTGCCATCTCGCGCAGCTTTGCCTCGAGCGCGTCGAGTACCACGGCAGCTGTGTTATGCGGCTCATGGCAGGGGCGCTCGGCGTTGAGGCCGTTTTCGCAGTAAATGCAGTCGAACGTGCAGATTTTGCCGCTGGCCGGCATCATGTTGACGCCGAGCGAGAGACCAAGGCGACGGCTGCGAACGGGCCCAAAGATGGGGCTGGCATTCAAAAACGTAGACATAGGCATATGCTCCTCAAGACAATTGTGCCTAAGCATAGCATCGGCTCCAAAGCAAGGTGCGGGCTCTTGCTTTACAAGTTTCGTTTTTTCACGTCGCTCATTCTGCCGTGCCATGAAAAGCCTCGGGTCGGGTACAGTTAATCTGTTAACAAGGCGTAAGGCAATGCGGGTCTATCCAACCGCACCGACGTGCAACTGGATGAGCATTGATGATGGGGGCACAACATGGATTTTACGGTCGAGAATGCGGGCACCACGATTGCCTGTCGCGAATATGCCGGCCCGGATGTGTCGCCTGATGCTCCTGCCTTGGTGTGCGTGCACGGCGCTTGTGTCGACGGCACATTTTTCGACGGTATCGCTTGTGAGCTCAGCCGCAACTACCGCGTAATTGCCTACGACCGCCGCGGCTGCGGTGGCAGCAGCGATGCGGCAGACGGCAGCTATGATCTTGCCGCTCAGGCCGCCGACCTGCAAGCCGTGATCGAACACGTTGGCGCTCCGGCAAATGTGCTTGCGCATAGCGCCGGTACGTTGGTGGCGCTGGAGCTTCTTCGCACCGAACCCCATCTCGTCGCCCGTGCGATTCTGCATGAGCCGGCTGTGTCGGCCGAAGGCGTCGGCATGGGCGCAGCTCCGGTTTTGCTCGATATGATTGCGGCTGGAAAGGTTTCAAGGGCGCTCCGGCTTTTCTTGGGAGCCCTCGGCGACTTGGACCCCGAGGCTCCTGGGACGACCGAAGCGGAAGTCAAACATGCCCTGCGCAATGGTCGTTGCTTTATGGCGAACGAATATGGAACAAATATGACATATGCTCCCGACTGGGAGCGCGCCCGCGCGTCAAAGGCGGTGTCGGCCGTGTTTTTGGGCGAGCTTTCGGTCGGCACGCCCCGCGAGGCTGGTACGAGGGTGGCGGCTGAGCTTTTGGGCTGTCCACTCGTAATGGTTCCCGGCGCGCATAACGGTCTGCGCGATCGCCCCGTTACGGCGGCAAACGCCGTTCGCGATGTCTTGGAGCGTTAGCACGCCCGATGACCTGCGGGGAGAGGGGCTGTTAGCGTTTCGTCATTGTTAACGAATGCGCCCATAACCGCGCGCCTGCGGCTCCATTACCGCCGTTTGGCAGGTCATAAAAATGCAACGATAATCGCGCGTTTGCCTTCAGCTGTTAGATGTTACCCTTGTACCAATTGATATGCACTGTTGCCGTGCGTAACGATAGAAAGGGCCCCATATGCTCAATAATCACGAGGTCAATCTAACCGACGAGGAGGCTGCCGCCGAGGTCGCCCGCGTCGCGAAGACCTACCCCGTGGTGCGTTTGCTGTCGGCCGATCAGATTAAGAGCGAGCCTAACTGCTTGCTCGCCGGCGATCGCTGCCCTTGTCTGCGTCAGTCGAGTCTTGAGGCCTTGGCAGACTCCGATGAGGTGTCGGAACAACTGCTCAACGATGGTGTTGAGTACCGCGCTCGCCTGCGCCCTCTGAAGGTCGAGGGCGAGCCTCACGTCTTGCTGATGGTACGTCCGATCGATGAGCAAGAGGCTGCAGAAGAGGACCTTGTCTACACCGACGTGCTGACGAGCGTGCACAATCGTCGATATTACGAGGGAAAGCTCCGCAACGCCCGCATGAATGCCGGCGTTGCGATGATCGACCTTGATGATTTTAGGGTCTTCAACGATACGTGTGGCCGCCATGCCGGCGACCTTGCGCTCGGTGCCGTGGCGACAGCCATACGCAGCGGTATTCGTTCGACTGACGAGCTTGTGCGCTATGGCTGCGACAAGTTTGTGGTCGTCATGCCCAATATTCCCTCCGATGACTTTACCCGTCGCCTGCATCAGGTATGCGATGCCGTTCATTCCACGGTTATTCCGGGCCATGAGTACGTGAGCTTGACGGCATGTGTTGGTGGCGCTCGCATTCATGGCGAGACGGTCGACGAGGGCGTTGGCCGCGCTGTCCAGTTACTGAGCCGCGCTAAGGCAAAAGCCGGTACGGTCGTGACCGATTCCGATTCCATCGAGGCCTTCCAAAGCGAAAAGCCTTTGGTGCTTATTATCGATGACTCCGAGATGAACCGAGCCATTCTCAACGAGATGCTCAAGGACGAGTATTGCATCCTCGAGGCCGACAACGGTCGTACGGCGCTCGACATGGTCGACCGCTATGGCGATGAGTTGTCGCTCGTGCTGCTGGATATTGTCATGCCGGGCATAAGCGGCTTTGAGGTGCTGGCCGATCTGTCGCGCCGATCGGGTATCGACAATCTGCCTTTCATCATGATTTCGAGCGAAGATTCCGATGATATGGTTCTGCGCGCGTACGAGCTGGGCGCCTCGGACTATATCAACCGCCCGTTTGACTCCCGTGTCGTGCGCCGCCGTGTAAGCAACACCATCCGCCTATACGCCAAACAGCGCCGCCTGACGAGCCTGCTGTCCCAGCAGTACAACGAGCGCGTCAAGAACAGTCGCATGCTCATTGACATCATGGCCGGCGTCATGGAGCTTCGCAACGGCGAGAGCGGCAGGCACGTTACGAATATCGAAAAGCTGACCGAGCTGCTGCTTGACTGTCTGGTCCAGCGTAGCGACACCATCTCCCTCGACAACGAGGAACGCTCCACGATTGCCCTGGCTTCGGCGCTGCACGATATCGGCAAGATGGCGATTGACGATGCAATTCTCAACAAACCCGGACGCCTTACGTCCGAGGAGTTCGAGATTATGAAGACGCATACCACGATCAGCGCCAACATGCTGTTTGAGCTGGGCCGCCATCACGTCGGCAATGCGCTTATGGAATATGCGTACCAGATTGCGCGTTGGCACCACGAGCGCTGGGACGGCAAGGGCTATCCCGATGGCCTTAAGGGCGACGACATTCCCATTGCCGCGCAGGTGGTCTCGGTGGCCGACGTGTACGATGCTCTGACGAGCGTGCGTGTGTACAAGGACGCTATCCCGCACAAGGAGGCGATCCAGATGATCCTGGACGGTAAGTGCGGCACCTTTAACCCGCTGTTGCTCGACTGTCTGCTCGAGGTGCAAGACCGTATTGCCGAGACGTTGGCACGCCCCGCCGACGTTGTCGCGTTTCCCACGATTTAGTTTGACCTAAGGAGTTTCAATCCATGATTTCCATGCGTGAGGCGTATGAGAAGATCGGCGCTAATTATGAAGACGCGTGCGCTCGGCTGATGGGCGAGGAGATGCTTAGCCGCTTTGCCCTCAAGTTTTTGGATGACGAGAGCATGGACAAGTTGGAGGCCGCCATGGCGGCAGGAGACGCCGAAGGTGCGTTTATGGCAGCGCACACGCTCAAGGGCGTGAGCCAGAACTTGGGATTCGATAATCTGTACGAGCCGGCGGTTGTGGTGACCGAGACGCTGCGCGGCGCCGATGCCGTTGACGGCGCTCGCGAGGGGATGCATGCGTTGCAGCAGCAATATGCGGCCACGTTGTCGGCCCTGCGCGAGGCGGCTGAATAAGAGCTTACGAGCCTTGGGCTGCTTGCCGGCCACATATAGGTGAAAGGGCGCCCCGCCGGACCATGTGGCCGGCGGGGCGCCCTTATCTGTTTTGTGGTTCGCGAGCTAGCGCGCCTGCTTTACCTTGGCCGCTGCCTCGACAAACGACTTCCACAGGTTAAAGTCGGTCTCGAGCGTCTTCCATGTGTACTCAGGGTGCCATTGCACGCCTAGACAGAATGGCTGGCCTTCGACCTCGATGCACTCAGGAACGCCGTCGGTTGCCTTGGCGACCAAGCGTGTGCTTTTACCCAGACGGTCGACGCAGCAGTGGTGTGCGGAGTTGGTCTGGATTAGCCTGTGCCCGCCAACCGCGCGTTCCAGCAGCGAGCCCGGCACGACCTCGACGGGATGCACGGGGTCGTTGAGCACGTGGGTGTGGCGCCACTGCGTGCGGCCCTCGCGCGCACCCAGGCTCGGCACGTCCATGCACAGGGTGCCGCCAGTGGCGACGTTGAGCAGCTGCGTGCCGCGGCAGGTGGTAAAGAGCGGCTTCTTGGCGCGGAGTACCTCGTCGACCAGCTTAAACTCAAAACTATCGCGGATCTCGCAGCAGAGGGCGGGGTCGTAGGGTCGATCATCGCCCCAGCGCTTGGGGTTGACGTCCGGGCCGCCGGGAATGGCGATGCCGTCGGCGATATCGACGTAATGACGGATAACCTCAATGTCCTCGGTGATGGACATCTGCAGCGGTAGGCCGCCGGCGGTAAGGATGGCATCGACAAAGACACTTGCGATTTCCTCGTTGGGGGAGAGCGTCTCGCTCAAATAGGGTTTCGCTTCTTCCCAGCGTGGTGCGACCAGGATGAGCGGACGGTCGGCGGGATCGACGTCGACGTGCGGAGTGTAGGACGATGAGGTGCGGGTTCCGATCATGGGCGTAGCTTTCGAATCCGGGTGGACATGGCACAGGGGTGGCGCGGAGCAAACGTTACTGATGAATTTGCCCGCGTGGCAATTGGGTTAGTGGCCCTTAATGGAGTTGAGGAAGTCCTGGGCGCGCTTGGTCTGGGGATGGTCGAAGAACTCGTCAGGCGTGCCGGTTTCTACGATCTGGCCGTCGGCCATAAAGACAACGCGATCGGCCACACGGCGGGCGAAGTTCATCTCGTGCGTGATGACGATCATCGTCATGCCCTTCTGGGCCAGACGGACCATGACCTCGAGCACCTCGTTGATCATCTCGGGGTCAAGGGCGCTCGTGGGCTCGTCAAAGAGCATGGCCTTGGGTTGCATGGCAAGCGAGCGGGCGATGGCTACGCGCTGCTGCTGGCCGCCCGAGAGCTGCGCGGGCACCTTATCGGCCTGCTCGGCCACGCCCACGCGGCTCAGCAGGTCCATGGCGCGCTCACGAGCTTCCTCCTTGGACACGCCCAGCACATCGACCGGCCCCAGCATGACGTTCTGCAGTACGGTCATATGTGCGAACAGGTTGAACTGCTGAAACACCATGCCCAGTTCGGCACGCATGCGGGCAAGGTTCTTGCCTTCCTGCGGCAGGGGCTCGCCCTCGATGAGGATCTCGCCCGAGTCGATGGTTTCCAGACGGTTGATGGTGCGGCACATGGTCGACTTGCCCGAGCCCGAGGGTCCGATCACCACGACGACCTCGCCGCGGTCGACCGAGAGATTGATGTCGTTGAGGACGTGCAGATCGCCATAGTGCTTATCGACGTGTCTGAGCTCGATCAGCGGCTGATTGCCGGTGGAAGAGGTGCTCTGTGCCATGGTGCTCGGCTCCTTATGACTCGAAATGGTAAAGCGTTAGCGGATGATGGTCGCGCCGGTCTTGTGCGAAACGTAGATGGCGGCCTTGTTGATCGCGACGTTGATGAGGATGTAGATGACCGCGATTACCAGGTAGACCGACACGAGGGCGTCGTAGTTGGTAATGAGCACACGGGCATTTTGCATGAGGTCGGGGTAGCTCACCACATAGGCGACGGTGGTGTCTTTGACTACGACCACAAGCTGCGAAATCAACGACGGAATGATGAACCGAATAGCCTGCGGCAACACGATTTTAAAGGTGATTTTAGCCTTGGAGAGACCGAGTGCCTGGGCCGCCTCGACCTGGCCGCGCGGCACGGCGTTGACGCCGGCGCGGAAGATCTCGGCCAGCACGCCGGCGGCAGCGAGCGCGACGGGAAGCGTGAGCATCCAAAACGACGGCAGCGCAATTTTGTACTGGGGCAGCACCAAAAAGAAGAAGTAGATGAACAGCAGGCTCGGTACGCCACGGAAGAAATCGGTGAGCACGCGGCAGACCAGCTGCAGCGGCTTAATGTCGCTGGTACGGCCGAGCATAAGGGCTAAGCCCAGCACCAGCGCGATGGCGCCAGCGGTGAGTGAGACCTTGACGGTGCCCTCAAAGCCGGCAAGCAAGAACTTCCAGGTAGTGAGGTGCGTAAAGAAATACCAATAGTGGACCGAAAGCTGGCCGGTCACATAAAAGCGCTGCAGCACCAGGGCGACGAGCGCGGCCACGGCGACGAGTGAGATGGCGGTGCCGATGCGAATCTTGGCGAGCATCTTGGGGCCGGGAGCCTCGTAGAGCGCATCGCGCATGGTAAGCGCGGAGGTGGAGTGCTTGCTCATCGGAGGATCCTCACCTTCTTATCGATGTAGTTGCCAATGTGGCTCACCACAAAGGCCGTGCCCAGGTAGCCGAGTGCCGAGATAAAGAACGCGACGACGCCGCCGAGCGAGCGCGTGTTGATGTAGCTCACCACGCCGGTGAGCTCCTGCGGTTTAAGCGGCACCTGGCTACCGAGCGCGGTGGTGAGCATGACGGCGATAAAGAGGTTGGTCATGGGCAGCACGCTTGAGCGCAGTGCCTGTGGAATCACGATCTTGGCGAGGATACGGCTGAAGCTCATGCCGAGCGAACGGGCGGCTTCCACCTGGCCGACGCCGACGGTGTTGATGCCGCTCATAAAGTTCTCGGAACCAAAGGCCGAGCCCAAAAGGACCGTGGCGACGATAACGCAGGTGCGGTAGGGCAGGACGACCTTGAGCGGCGGAAGCGCATAGACGACGATGATAAGCAGCGCGATGCCGGGGATGTTGCGGAAGACCTGGACATACAGGTCGCCAAAGACGCGCAGCGGCTTGAGCGGCGACACACGCATCACGGTGACGGCGACGGCCAGCACCATGGCGATGGCAAACGACTCAAGCGTCATGCCCCAGGTTGCTAGCAGCGCGTCGATATAGTTCTGGCCATAGAGCGACCAGAGCTCGGAGAGACTCATGCGGACCTCCTGCCGATAAGGAAAGGGGCTCCCGTGTGTACGGAAGCCCCGACAACTCAGTGAGGAAACAGTTTACCGCAATAAAGCGCATCATGCGTTTCCATATGGTTTCGTTGCGGCCGTTACCAGGCTCGCTGCCTAGGCGCCGATCTCGGGCAGCTCGGGAACATTGGTGTCGCCCGTACGGTCGCCGATGCAGATCTGCCACAGCTCGGTCCAGGTACCGTCGTCCTCGATCTTCTTAAGGAAGTCGTTGACAAAGGCGACGCCGTCGGAATCGAGCGGCAGGCCGATGCCGTAGGGCTCCTTGCTGCCGAAGGGCTTGCCGGCGATCTTGTACTTACCGGGCTCGCGGACCAGGGCGCTCTGCTGCATGTTGTTATCGATGACGTAGGCGTCAACGCGGCCCTGCTGGAGTGCCTGGCGGGCCTCCTCGTCGGTCTTGAACTCCTGCTGGCTGGCCTTGGGGGCGAACTCCTCCAGGATGGCGGGGCCGTTGGAGCCGGACTGGACGACGACGTTCAGTCCGGCTCCAACGGCGACGTTCTTGTCGGCCAGGTCGTCGACGCTCTTGATGTCGTCGTTATCGGCGAGCACCAGGATGGCCTGCTGCGTGTAGTAGTAGGGGCCGGCGAAGGAGACGAGCTTCTTGCGCTCGTCAGTGATGGTGTAGGTGGCAAAGACGGCGTCGACCTGGCCGTTCTGCAGGACGGACTCGCGTGTGTCCGAGGTCACCTGGGTGATCTCGACCTTGTTCTCGCCCAGAATGTAGTTGGACAGGAGCTGTGCGATACCGGCGTCGAAGCCGCGGGTCTGACCGTCTTTCTCGTTGAGGAGGGAGAAGAGCGTGGAGGTCTGAACGCCACCGATCTTAAAGACGCCGGCGTCCTTGACGGCCGTGGCCCAGGTGCTGGCGGCGATGGCGTCGTCATCGGCCTTGGGGCCGTTGTCGACGAGCTTGTCGAATGCCTTGGCATCGAGCGTAGCGGAAACCTCGGTATCCTCGGAGCCCTTGGAGGAGCCGGCGGCGGAACCCTTGTCAGCCTCGGCGCTGGTGTCGGAGCAGCCGGCAAGACCAAGGCCGGCGACGGTTGCGAAGGTGGCGGCAACGAAGCCGCGGCGGTCGAGAACGACCTGCTGGGAGAGGTTCTTGCTCATGGTAGAACACCTTTCTCAATAAAATCCCTAGCGGTTGAGTAGAGTTATACCCTATCGCGCTCAAATGGGTCAACACGAAATAACTCAGAAACATACTTACCTTATGGGTAATTCTACCTACCAAAAAGGGACAGGTTTATTTTGGCAGGTTTTATCTGGGCAAACGTCGCTTATTGCAGCTGAGATAGCGCTTTGCAGACGGCATGGTCGGTGCGGCGGCATGCCTTGCTGCTTTGTCTCAATCTGTAACAGTTAGACGAGGAAATGGGTTCTACCTGTTACAGATCGAGATTTTCTCTTCAGGGGGATTCGAATGTCTCGATCTGTAACATCTGGACGGGCAAAAGGTCTCTATCTGTTACAGATTGAGACAAAGGTCGGGGACTAAGACGTCTTGTCTCGATCTGTAACAGTTAGACGAGAATTCGGGCCATAGATGTTACGGATCGAGATAATCGCGTCGCGAAAGCAAAAACCTCCGCAGGGGTGCTTTCCTTGCGGAGGTTTTTCTTACTCGTTGAGTAGCCTTACGGCTTCAGCGGCCATGTTCTCGACCGTCATGCCGTTCTGCGCGAGCAGCTCGTTGGGGTCGTAGCGGTCGGGGAAGCCCTTGGCGATGCCGAAGGTGCGCGTGCGCACTGGCGTGCAGGCCAAGTAGCACGCGACGCGCTCGCCCCAGCCGCCGTCCAAGATGCCGTCCTCGAGGGTGACGACAACGCGATGCTTGGCGGCAAGGCTGTCGAGGAACTCGTGGTCGAGCTCGGTTGCAAAGCGCGGGTTGACGAGCGTGGCCTCGATACCGTACTCGGCAGCCAAGCGGTTTGCCACGCGCTCGCCCAGTTCAAAGAAGTCACCAAGCGCGAGTACGGCAACGTCGCGACCCTGGCGCACCACGTTGTAGCGAACGGTGCTGTAGTCGGTGTCTTCGGCAGGCGCAAGGCCGGGACGGCTCACCAGGCCAATGCCCGGTACACGAATCGCCACGGGATGCTCGCGGTGGTCGAGCGACCAGCTCAGCATGGACAGATATTCCTCCATGCAGGCCGGCGCCAAGTAGCGCATGTTGGGAAGACCGCCTAGCATGGAAATATCAAAGAACGAGAGGTGCGTCTCGGACGTGGTGCCAAAGATTGACGCGCCAAACACCAAAATGGTTGCGGGGGCGTCGTTGAGGCACAGGTCGTGCCACAGCTCGTCGTAGGCGCGCTGCAAAAACGTGCCGTACACACCAAAGACTGGCTTGGCGCCCGAGCGCGCAAGCGCGGTGGCAAAGGTCACGGCGTGCTCCTCGGCAATGCCCACATCGACGAACTGTTTGCCGGCGGCAGCGCGAAGCTCGGGTGTAAAGCCCATAATGTAGGGCGTGGCGGCCGTGATGCCAACGACCTGTGGATCGCGCTCGATGGCGGCGCTGAGCGCCTCGCCCGTAATGTCAGCATAGGTGCGCGGCGCGGGCTCGCTCGGATGGCCCGGGCAGAGCTTGCGCCCGGTCGCCATGTCAAACGGACCCACGTGGTGCCAGCGCTCGGGGTCGCTTTGGGCTGGCTCAAAGCCCTTGCCCTTGGCGGTGGAGACGTGCAGCACGATGGGATGATCGATATTGCGCAGTTCCTGCAGCGCGTCGACGAGGGCCAACACATCGTTACCGGCGTCCAGATAGCGGTAGTCGAGCCCCATCGCGCGGAAAACGTTGCGCTCGCAGGTGCCGTTGCTGGCGCGCAGCTCGGCCAGATTGCGATACAGGCCGCCATGGTTCTCGGCAATGGACTGGTCGTTGTCATTGACGATGATGATCAGGTTGCTATCGAGTTCGGCGGCATTGTTAAAGCCCTCAAACGCCAGGCCGCCCGAAAGCGAGCCGTCGCCAATAACGGTAATGACGTTGTACGTATCGCCCGCCAGGTCGCGAGCGTGCGCCAGGCCGCAGCCCAGGCTCACCGAGGTCGAGGTATGGCCCATGGCGAACAGGTCGTGCTCGGACTCGTCGGGATTGGCAAAGCCAGAAGCCTCACCATAACGTTCCGGATCGATATAGGTGTACGCGCGCCCGGTCAGCGCCTTGTGAGCGTAGGTCTGGTGCGACACGTCAAAGACAATCTTGTCGGTGGGAGAGTTAAACACGCGATGAAGCGCAACCGTAAGCTCAACGACGCCCAGGTTGGGGGCAACGTGCCCGCCGACGGCGGCGGAGCTTTCGAGGATTGCCTGGCGGATCTCGCCGCAGAGCTGCGGGAGCTCGGCGCGATTAAGAGCCTTGACGTCCTCGGGCGTTGTCGTTTGCGTAAGCAGCATCGTTGTGGGTTACTCCATGCGAATCGAGCGCCGGCGCTCCCTCGGCCGACACAATTGCACAAGACAGTCTCGCACATTTTGGCGTTTGATATGTGACGGCGGCGCGGTAATTCGCCAACTGGCGGGGCAAAACGTTTTGTCCGATGCCATACTGATGTGTTCCATGATGTTTTTATCGATTGTGCACAAGCCGTGGCTTGCCGCTGTGAGTCGCTGGAAGGAGGCAGCATGTCCGATGTCGTTCGTGCCGAGAACATCGCGTGCGAAGTAGACCATGCTGCCCGTCAACTGGCACAGGCGGGCCGTCTGGACCTGACGCGCGAGTTTATCCAACATGGCGACGTGACGGTCTATGCACATGTGACTTCGGTAGCGCGGGCGAGCCTGTCCTTTGCCGAGTGCTTGGGCCGTGCTGGCATTTCGGTCGACCGTGCTTCGTTGCTGCGCGGAGCCCTGCTGCACGATTACTTTCTCTATGACTGGCACGATCCCGATCCAAGCCATCGGCTGCATGGCTTTCGCCACCCGTTTTTTGCCCTGGCGCGTGCCGAGGAAGATTTTGAACTGACGTCGCGCGAGCGGAATATTATCGTGCGCCATATGTTTCCGCTGGTGCCAGTGCCGCCGACGTGTCGTGAGGCATGGATTGTGTGCCTGGCGGATAAATGGTGTGCTCTGCGCGAGACGGTCGCCTGCCGTCTACCGCGCAAAGGCGGCGCGAACGATTCGAACGAGGGCTCGAGTGACGGCTCGAGCAAAGATTCGAGCGAAAAGAGGAGAGAGTAGACGGTGGGGACCGCGATTGACATGGCGTTTGGCGGCGCGACGCTTGCCGTCTGCCCGCTTTCGGCACTGGTGCTCTCGTTTGCCTTTTACGGGTTTTGCGGCTGGGCGTGGGAGTCGACGGTCTGCGCCATGCTCAATCACGGACGATTTGCCAACAGCGGCTTTTTGCTGGGGCCGTGTTGTCCTATCTATGGTGTGGGCGGCATTGCCTGCTGGCTGCTGTTGCGCGGGATTCCGGATGCCCCGAGCCAGTTTGTCGCTGCAGCGCTCGTATGCAGCGTGATTGAGTACAGCGTAGGCGTGCTGCTGGAAAAAACAACGGGCGCTCGCTTTTGGGACTATTCGCACCTGCCGTTTAACCTGCACGGACGCATCTGTCTGTACTGGGCCTGCGCGTTTGGCTTGGGTGCGTTGTGCATTTGCCGTTTAGTGGAGCCGGCATTGCTGGGGCTGCTTGGCCATCTGCCGGTGCTGATTGTGCGGCTGTCCGCCTTTATCGTCGCGGTCGCGATGATGGTCGACGCAGTGTGCTCTTTGGCCAGCTGGCGCCGCCTGTCTGATCAGTTGGAGCGCGTCCGGGCCGACCTTGCCGACCGCATCAACGAGTCGCTTGCCGATGCGTCTGATTCCATGCTTGAACGTATTCCCGATTCGGCGATCGACTCGGTGGCGCAGACGCATATCCGCAGCCGTGCCGTTAACGCGTGGCTGGCCGAGCTGGGTGACGCCGCGCTCGATGCCCTGTGCGAGAAGGCTTCGATGCCGACGTTTATCGCGGATGGTGCTCGCGGCCTGGCACTTGCTGCCCGCCGCGTGGCCGATGCCGCGCCGAGCATGCCGCGTCCGTCGCTCAGTCGTCGCCTTGCCGGCAAGGGCATAAGCCGTCCGGTGCCGAGCGTGTCACTCAGCCGCCGCGACCTGCGCTTCTTCAATGCCTTCCCGCGCTTGCGTATCAACCGCTACGAGGGCGTCATCCGAGCTACCGACCTCCGCGACCGAGCCCGCGAGCTGTTCCGGCGCTAGCCGGGACGGGCGCGCTCGCGGCTTCCTTGCTCGCGTATTTCCCGTTGGTTTCGCGCCCGTTGCCGCGCCGTTTCCAAGATTGCGGTGCCGTTGGAGACGGCAAGATTTGGGTCGAGCCGGTCGAGGAGGTTATCCGCATCCGCACCGGCGAACATGGCCCCTCTGCGGTGTAGGACAATCTTTCGCCTGACGGGCGTGCCTCTCTTGGGGCGCGCCCGTTCTCGTCTACAATATCGTGCAGACGAAGGAGAGGCATGCCCATGATCAAGATGTTTGCGAGTGACTTAGACGGAACGCTGCTGAACGCCCTGCATGAGGCGGATGGGACCATCCGCCGTGCCATTCGCGAGCTGACCGAGGCTGGCTTGCATGTGGTTCCCGCGACCGGACGCTCGACGCTGCCGATCGGCGAGCATGGCTTTACGGGCCTGGCGCTTGACGCCTGCTGCTCCAACGGGTCCATCGTGCGCGACAGCCATGGCGAGGTGCTCAAGACCTGGACCATCGATCCGCAGATTACCGAGGAGCTGCTCAAGGCGTTCCCGGACATTTGCTTTGATTGCTCCACGCCCGATGGCATGTTCTCGAGCGGTTCGTTCGAGATGCACCAGGCGGGCTTTAAAAAGGACAGTCCTATCAAGCGCATCGTGATGCGCGGCATGCGTGCACGTGGGGGGTATCACGAGGAGCAATATTTCGATCAGTCGATCGGTGACATCCTGCGCCATGACGTGTGCAAGATTAACTGTCGCGTGATCTCGTCCGAGCTGGAGCGCGACCTTAAGGCATATCTGGCCGAGCGATCGGACCGCGTGGTCAACGCACCGTTCGATCCGGTGATGTTTGAGATCACGGACGTGGCGTGCAACAAGGGCGAGAGCGTGGCCTGGCTGGCGGGCTACTACGGTATTGCCGAGGACGAGGTCGCGGTTTACGGCGACGGCGGCAACGACATTGCCATGCTCAAGCGCTTCCGCCACAGCTACGCGACCAAAAACGCAAGCGATGCAGCTAAGGCCGCCGCTAGTGCGACCATCGGCAGTTGCATGGTTCACGCCGTCCCCAAACACATGCTCGCCACCATGCATAAGCAGAACTCCTGCACCATCATCGAATAATGCGACAAAAGGATTGCCCCTTCGTCACATCCCAAATATTGCCTTTACGTGTTGATGCACACGGTGTGCAATAATACTCGCACTGTGCAATAGCGCACAGGCTGAGTAACAAGGAGGACGCTTGTCCCAGCTCGAGAAATGCGATCGCCGGTCCCTTCGCTCGCAGCGTGCCCTTCGCCAGGCACTTGCTAGCGAGCTTGCCGAAAGCGGCGACCTTTCGCGCATTAATGTCGCGTCGCTCACCGAGCGCGCTGGCCTTACGCGTCGCACGTTCTATTCGCATTACCGCGATATCCCCGACTTTATCAATCAAATCGAGGACGGCTTGCTGGCCGAGATCCGTGAGCGCATTGAGCTCATCACCGCAGCTCAGCTGCCCGATCTCTATCACAACATCGATGAGCTCGAGCCGGCACCCGGTTCGGTTGAGTTGCTGCGCTACCTTGCGGCCAACCGCGATTTAATCGGATCGCTGCTGGGCCCGGGCGGCGACCCCGCCTTTATTAAAAAGATCATCGATACCGCACGCGAGGCCGTGGTGCCGCGCGCACAGACGGGCATTTTGGGCTTGGCGCTGGGCACCTTCTTTGACTACTACGTCACCTATGTCGTGAGTGCCGAGGTCGGCATGATCCAGCGTTGGTTTGAGCGTGACCTTTCTGAATCGCCCGAGACCATGGCGCGCATTATGACGGTTATCGCCTTTGTGCGCCCCGGCGACCTGTATGGCCAACCCATCGATATCAACGTGCCGGAATACGGCATGAAGCTATTGAACCTGCAGCTCGAGGACGCGGTCGACACCACCGCAACCGTCGAGTCCAACAACTAAGAGGAGAGACAATGAGCAAACTCGTCGAGGGCATTAAAGACCGTGTGGTCGCTGCCGCACGCGAGGCCGCGCCCGCCGTGGTGGACGCCGCGCAGAAGGCCGCGACCGCGGCTGCCGAGAAAGTTGCCGAGGCAGTTGCCGATGCCAAGAACGTGGCAGGGGAGACGTCCGTCGTCAGCGAGCCCGCCACCGCCGCTGAGCCCGTAGCCGCCGCCCAGGCCCCCGAAGGCGCGATCTTCAACCCCGAGGCCGCCCGCGGCAACCTGCACCTGGGCATCGACGTGGGCTCCACCACCGTTAAGCTCGCCGTGCTCAACGACGACAACCAGATCGTCTACGCCAAGTACCAGCGCCACCACACCGACGTCCGCGCTTGTGCCCGCGACCTGTTCGAGGGCGCTGCGACCGTGCTGCCGACGGCCCAGATGACCTGCGCCATTACCGGCTCGGGCGGCCTGCTGCTGTCCCAGTGGCTCGACCTGGAGTTTGTCCAGGAGGTCATCGCCAGCAAGCGTGCCGTCGAGACCCTCATCCCGGCCACCGACGTTGCCATCGAGCTGGGCGGCGAGGACGCCAAGATCATCTACTTCGACAACGGCATCGAGCAGCGCATGAACGGCACCTGCGCCGGCGGCACGGGCGCGTTCATCGACCAGATGGCAACCCTGCTGCACACTGACGCCAGCGGCCTTAACGAACTCGCGGCCAACGCCACCACCATCTATCCCATCGCCAGCCGCTGCGGCGTTTTTGCCAAGACCGACGTGCAGCCGCTGCTCAACGAAGGCGCCCGCCCCGAGGACGTCGCCGCTTCCATCTTCCAGGCCGTCGTGACCCAGACCATCTCGGGCCTGGCGTGCGGCCGTCCCATCCGCGGCAACGTCGCCTTCCTGGGCGGTCCGCTGCAGTACCTCTCCGAGCTGCGCCACCGCTTCTACCTCACGCTCAACCTGGACGAGGAACACCGTATCGTGCCCCAAAACGCCCACCTGTTTGTGGCGAGCGGCGCCGCCATGGCGCACGAGTCCAACAAGCTCAGCACGTTCCCGCAGCTCATCGAGGCCATCGACAGCTTAGGCGACACACAGGGTGCCGAGGTCGAGCGCCTGGATCCGCTCTTTGCCACCGACGAGGACTTCGCCGAGTTCAAAACCCGCCACGACCAGGAAGTCGTCCCCAAGGGCAAGCTCGAAGGCTACACCGGCCGCGTGTTCATCGGTATCGACGCCGGTTCCACCACCATGAAGGCCGCGCTCGTGGGCGAGGACGGTCAGCTGCTGCACACCTGGTACGGCAACAACAACGGCGACATCCTGGGCACGGCCAAGGTCATCATGGCCGATTTCTACAACCACATTCCCGCCGGTTGCACCATCGGCCACGTGACTACCACGGGCTACGGCGAGGCGCTGCTCATCGAGGCCCTCAAGGCCGACTCCGGCGAGATCGAGACCGTCGCGCATCTGCGCGGCGCCAAGGCGTTCCTGCCCGGCGTCGAGTTCATTCTGGACATTGGCGGCCAGGACATGAAGTGCCTGCGCGTCAAGGACGGCGTGATCGAGCACATCATGCTCAACGAGGCCTGCTCGTCGGGTTGCGGTAGCTTTATCGAGAGCTTCGCCGTCTCTATGAATATGGACGTGCGCGCGTTCGCAAACGCTGCCATCCATGCCAAGGCCCCGGTCGACCTGGGCAGCCGCTGCACGGTCTTTATGAACTCGCGCGTCAAGCAGGCGCAAAAGGAAGGCGCCACGGTGGGCGACATTGCGGCCGGCCTGTCCTATTCCGTCATCAAGAACGCCCTGTTCAAGGTCATTAAGCTGCGCGACCCCAAGGAGATCGGCAGCCAGGTGATCGTCCAGGGCGGCACCTTTATGTCCGATGCGACGCTGCGCGCGTTTGAGCAGCTCACCGGCGTTCATGCCGTGCGTCCCGACATCGCCGGCTGCATGGGCGCCTACGGTGCGGCCTTGCTCGCCCGCGATCGCGCCGGCGCCGACGGCACCTCGACCATCCTCTCGGCCGAGGACATCGCACACCTCACCGTGACGCAAAAGCATGTCCGCTGCGGCCGTTGCTCTAACAACTGCCAGCTTACCGTCAACGACTTTGGCGGCGGCAGGCGCTTCATTACCGGCAACCGCTGCGAGAAGGGCGCCGGCCACAAAAAGCAAAAGACCGAGGCCCCCAACCTCTTCAAAAAGAAAAACGAGTTGCTGTTTAACCGCGAGGTGCTGAGCCCCGACGAGGCCCCGCGCGGCACCGTCGGCATCCCGCGCGCGCTCAACATGTACGAGAACTACCCCTTCTGGCATGCATTCTTTACGCGCCTGGGCTTTAGCGTGCAGCTGTCCGACCAGTCGAGCAAAAAGACCTACCAGGCGGGCATCGAGTCCATGCCGTCCGAGAGCGTGTGCTACCCGGCAAAGATGAGCCACGGCCATGTGATGAACCTTATCGACCGCGATGTCGACTTCATCTGGATGCCGTGCGTGCGTTGGGAGCGCAAGGAGGATCCGACGGCTGGCAACTGCTATAACTGCCCCATCGTCATGAGCTACCCCACGGCGCTGGCGCTCAATATTGACGAGATCCGCGAGCAGAACATCGAGTTCCTGTATCCGTTTGTGCCGTATCACGACAAGACCGAGCTCAAGCGCCGCCTGTACCAGGTGCTCGCCGTCGACCGTGTGGCCGATGCTGAGGCCGGTCGCGGTCGCGTGCGCGGTCCTAAAATCACGCGCTCCGAGGTCGATGCCGCCGTCAACGCTGCCTTTGAGGCCGATGCGCGTTTCCACGAGGACATCCAGACTATGGGCGAGGAGGCTCTTAAGTGGGTCGAGGACCACGGCGGCCATGGCATCGTACTCGCCGGCCGTCCTTACCATAACGACCCCGAGATCAACCACGCCCTGCCCGAGCTTATTTCGAGCTTTGGCTTTGCGGTCTTTACCGAGGATTCGCTCGCGCATCTCGTGAAGCCCGAGCGTCCGATTCGCGTCGTTGACCAGTGGATGTACCACAGCCGCCTGTACGCCGTCGCCCGTTTTGTGACGATGCGCAACGACCTGGACCTGATCCAGCTCAACTCCTTCGGCTGCGGCTTGGACGCTCTGACCACCGACCAGGTGCAGGAGATCCTGGAGGCCAGCGGCAAGATCTACACCGTGCTCAAGATCGACGAGGTATCCAACCTGGGCGCCGCGCGCATCCGCATTCGCTCGCTCATGGCCGCGCTCAAGGACCAGGAGGCCGAGCGCCTGGCCGATGCCACGGCCGCGGGCGAGGCCTACGAGCAGGGCGATGCCGCGCCGGTGTCGCCCTCCACGGATGCCCCCGCGTTCGCGAGCCGCAAGTACACGTTCGAGGCGCAGCGCGAGAGTGCTTCGACCGCGTGGCCCAAGGTGCCCTTTACCGAGCAGATGCGCGAGGAGGGCTATACCATCCTGTGCCCGCAGATGGCGCCGATCCACTTTGACCTGGTCAAAGAGGTATTCCGCGGTGCCGGCTACAACCTAGAGCTGCTGCCCTCGACTGACCACGATGCCGTCGAGGCCGGCCTGCGCTACGTGAACAACGACATCTGCTATCCGTCGATCCTGGTGACGGGTCAGATCATGGAGGCCATCGAGAGCGGTCGGTACGACCTGTCCAAGACGGCCGTGGTCATCAGCCAGACCGGCGGCGGCTGCCGTGCCACTAACTACATCGCACTCATCCGCAAGGCACTGCGCGAGAGCGGCCACCCCGAGATCCCGGTGATCTCGCTTTCGGCCGTGGCGCTCGGCGAGGACAACCCCGGCTTTAAGGTTACGCCGGCGCTGCTTAAGCAGGCCGTGTACGCGGTGCTCTTTGGCGACGTGATGATGCAGATGCTCTATCGCTGCCGCCCGTACGAGGCAACGCCCGGTGCCGCCAACGCGCTCTACGAGGAGTACATGGCACGGGCCCGCAAGCTGGCGCCCAAGTTCAACCGCCACAACTACACCAAGCTGTGCCGCGAGGCCATCCGTGCGTTCGACACCATGCCGCTCGTGGGCGAGGGTACCAAGCCGCGCGTGGGCGTGGTCGGCGAGATCCTGGTCAAGTTCCATCCCACGGCCAACAACCACGTGGTCGACGTTATCGAGCGCGAGGGCTGCGAGGCCGTAGTACCGGGCCTGCTTGACTTCTTCCTGTACTCCATGAGCAACGCCGAGCTGCAGAAGGATGAGCTGGGTAGCTCTGCTACAACGCGTGCGGGCATGCAGGCGCTCATCAAGCTCGTGGACTGGATGCGTACGCCGGTGGAGGAGATGCTCGAAAAGTCCCGCCGCTTTGAGGCGCCCGAGCGCATCGGCACCATGGCCGACAAGGCCCGCACGGTGCTTTCGGTGTGCAACAACATGGGCGAGGGCTGGCTGCTCACGGCTGAGATGCTCGATCTGATTGACCACGGTGCGCCCAACATCATCTGCACGCAGCCCTTCGCGTGCCTGCCCAACCACGTGGTGGGCAAGGCCGTGATCAAGGAGCTGCGCCGCCAACATCCCGAGAGCAACATCGTCGCGGTGGACTACGACCCCGGTGCATCCGAGGTCAACCAGCTCAACCGTATTAAGCTCATGATCAGCGTGGCAAAGGAGAACATGCGCGCCGGCAAGGGCTTTAAGCTCGAGAAGGTGGCGCCGCTCGCGATGGACGAGGTCACCGGTCAGATGCGTGCCCACGACGGCTGTGCGAGCTGCGGATCTGCCAGTGAGGAGGCCGTTGCATCGGTCGCCAAGCGCCTGGGGCGCGGCATTAAGAAGTAGCTGGTCTGCTATGGGCTAGATATGAGACAAACGGGTGGTAGCCGTACCGGCTATCACCCGTTTTTGCTGGACATATGTTGCGCAAATGACCTTGCTACAGCCTTCCGTGGGTTCGCCCGATTTCTGGGCTGGCTCGGGCTTTGAAGACAAGTTATTGCAGGCCCAGGGCGATTTCTCGCTCAATGCAGGCCAGCACAGCGTGACGTATCTGCCGAGTTCTGACACGGCAGCGACTGGTCGCTACCAGGTGCTGCTATACGACAACAACTTTGGTGCGACCGAGCGCTATCCCAAGTTCGACTGGGGCCAGCTGGGCGCCGCGGTGGTGACCGACTACAGTAAGGGAACGCATTCGTTTGGGCGCATCTTTACGGTGGATGAGATCGCGCGCACCTACGAGCTCGAAGACCAGATCGCGGCGCCGTTCTCGGGCTACGTCAGCAGCACTCAGCGCGTCGGCAATTCGAGCAGCATGCTCGTGGCATCGGGCCAGGCCAAGACCTTTACCGAGTACGATCGCTATGGACTGCCCATCGCCACCTACGAAATGGAAGCCGAGAAGTACATCTACCGCGTGTACAAGTACGAGCTGTAGCGCTGCGCTTGGCTGCGCCTGTGCCCCGTGGCTGCGCGCGCTCGCGCCGGGCCCGCCTCGCGTCCCGCATTACTCCACATCAAATTCCACGCGATCGAGTTCGGGCACGTTGAGGTCGATGAGTTTGCGGGCAACACGGCGGTCGTGCGCCCCAAGCGCCTCGCTTGTCGTCACATGGGCGACGATTTCGCGCTCTACAATGCCTTCCTCGTCCCCTTCGGTAGCCGAGGTCTCGACGGCGACGGTGTAATCCTTAAAGCTTGGCAGCACCGCGGCAAGCTCGCGCGTAGTTTCGGTGACACCGTAGCCGTCCTGCACGCCGGTCTGCGCCGAGCCAATAGACCCCGCCGTCATAACGATGCAGGGGATGGCAAAGACTACCGTACCCACAATGATGCGGCGGCGCACCTTGCGCGATAGCTCGTCGACCTCGGCATCTTCTTCGGCGGTTACAATGCCGTCGCCGTTGAGGTCGCGCTTGAGCGGCACGCGCAAGATGAGTAATACGGCTTCGGCCGCGAGTGCGATAAAGACCACGTTGATGCCAAACTCGTAAAGCGCCGAGAGAAACAGCGACCCGCTTGCGATGGCGATGCCATAGCCCGCCGCGCACAGAGGCGGCATGAGCGCGGTCGCCACGGCCACGCCGGCGATGAGCGTGGCGGGTTCCTGGTCGCGCGAGTTGCCCAGCCCGCCTGCAAAGCCGCCTGCGAGTGCGACGGTAAGGTCCCAGACGGTGGGTGTCGAGTTGTCGATGATGGCGGCCGTGGTGGTGCCAAGGGGCGAGAGCTTAAAGTACAGCGTGGACGTGACCAGGCAAAAGGCCATCTGCAACGCAAGGCTGGCGACGGCTTCGACGGTAATCTCGCGGTCGAGCGTGGCAATACCGTATGCCATGGCAAGGACCGAGCCCATAAGCGGGCAGATGAGCATGGCGCCCACGATGGCGATGTCCGAGTCGATATCGAGGCCGATGCTTGCGATGAGCATGGCGATGATGAGGATGCACAGGTGAGAGCCGGTTAGGCGCGCCCCGTTTACAAAACGCTTGCGAATTACGTGGTAGGGCGCGCGACCCTCGCGAATGTTGAATGCGCGCTTTAGGAAGCGGGTGGCGTTCTCCATGGCCTCACTATGGGCGGGGCGGATGCCGTGGCGCCGGTGATGGCGTTCGCGTAGTCGCTTGATCTGTTGTTTGTCGAGTTCCATGTCCACCTCGTTCCAGCGCGGTCCGCGCAACGCGCCCGTTGTCTTAACTCTACACCGTGGCGGGCGGGGTGTCTGTTGGATGCGGAATCCGATAGGGCGGATGACGCGGGAGCAAATGCAAATTACAGGCTCAATTCGATCCCGCAAGAATATGATGCACCAGCTCCTTCAAATGTGACGAAATTGTGAAGCACGAGAGCGCTAATTTCAAAAAATCCGCTGGTGATCAATGTTGCGCAACAGAATTCAAAAATCGACAGCTACCGTTTGATACGTATGGATACATCCGTGTCAAAGGGAGAAAGCCATGGCAAACTACAGTCCACAACACTTTGAGCCTCGGGCTAAGGCCGTCAACGTCAAGGGCGTTGCTAGCTGCGCCGTCGCAACCGTTTTGACGGCGGGCCTCATCGCTCAGCCGCTCATGTCGCCGCTGGCGGCAATCGCCGCACCGTCAACCGATAACGGCGATTCTGTTCAGGGGGGGGGTAGTTCTGTAGAGAACACCGTTGTCGCCGGTAACCAAGCAACCGCAAAGACGGCTGCCCAGCTGGCCGAGGAATCGGCAAAGCAGCTCAAGGACGCTCAGGCCGCCTACGATGCCGCCCAGAAGAAGGCCGATGCGGCGGGCCAGTCTCAAAAGCAGGCGCAGCAGCAAAAGGATCAGGCCTCGCAGGCTGTGAGCGACAACGAAATCGAGCAGAACGCAGCAGAAGTCGCCGCGCTCCAGGAGAAGATTGACGAGCTTAAAGCGGCCGTCGAAAAGACCGAGCAGCAGCAGAAGAAGCTGGGCGACCTGAACGATCAGCTCGAACAGGCCAACAAGAGTGTCGAGGATAAGACGCAGACGCTCAAGGACGCCAAGGCAAAGCAGGATGAGGCCAAGAAGGCCCTCGATGATGCCCAGGCCAAGCTCGAGGCCATGGGTATGGACGAGTACGCGGCCGCCAAGAAGGCCGTCGAGGACGCGCAGGCAAAGCTCGATGACGCCAATAAGGCCGTTACTACTGCACAGGACAATCTGGACCAGGCCAAGGCTGCCGAGGCCAGCGCCCAGCAGGAAAAGCAGAATACCGAGGCAGCTTTGACGACTGCCCAGGCCAAGAAGCAGGAGACTGCCGCTGCTCTCACAGTCGCAACCACCGCGCGCGATAACGCCCAGCAGAAGTTCAACCAGGCGCAGGCCGCGCTCGATGCTGCCGTCTCGGGTACGGGTGTTGACCTGAGCGCGCTTGAGGCCGCCAAGATCGCTGCTGCTGGTGAGCTCAAGACCGCGCAGGACGCGCTCGAAGCCGCGACGACTGCAGACGCCACCGCACAGGCGAACCTGCAGGCTGCGCAGACTACCGTCACCGCCGCGCAGGAGAAGGCCAACGCCGCCAACGCTGCTGTGGCATCTGCCCAGTCTGCATACGATGCGGCAAACAAGGAGTACAAGGACGCGGCCAGTAAGCGTGACGCCGCGAAGACGGCATACGAGCAGGCCCAGCAGACCGAGGCCGACAAGAAGGCTGAGTACGACCGACTCGTCGAGATTCGTCAGCAGAAGAGCAACGAGTTCGATCAGGCTCGTGCTGAAGTAACCGACGCGCACAATGCATACGACGCCGCAAACGCCGAGGTCGAGAAGCTTAACCAGCAGATTGCCGACCTCAAGTCGAACATGACCGTAGACCAGAATGTCATCAACCAGGGTATGTTCGGCTTCATGAACTACATCATCGGCGGCAGCCAGTTCACGGCCACGCAGAAAAAGAATGCCCAGGAAGCCGCATCGATGCTGACCGGTGCCGCTGACAAGGCCGAATGGTATGACAAGTACGTCGATCAGGACATGTCCCGCGACACCAACCCGCTCTCCTTGGAGCAGATGCGCAACGCCCTGACATATCTCGACACCCAGAACAACCTCCGCAAGGCGAACGGCCAGTCGGCGCTCAGCGTCAGCCTCCGCATGACTGTGGCGGCAGCCCTTAATACATCATATTCATCGAACATCTGGGGACACTCGAACTGCTATTTCGACAACGGGGAGAATCTTGCCGGCGGAGGCGGCGCATATACCGGCGGCGAGACCGAGGATACACTCGGTTGGCCCTACACCGGCCTCTACACACAGGAGAAGGAGGCATTCGATAAGTACGTCGCGCAGTATGGCGACGAACTCGGCAGCCACCGATATGATTCCTATTACATCTACCAGAACTACAACAGCATCTATCACGAGTGCGGGCACTATCTCAACATCATCGATTCAGCCACGGAAGCCATCGGTATCGCGACCGGTAGCGGTAAGAACACCGATTCCGAGGTAACCATCTTCGATTACAGCGCTGATAGCACTCAGGCTGATTTCACTGTCTCCGAGTTCAAGAAGCTCGTCACCGACTATATCGATTCTGCTTACAATGCAGGCGGCACTCAGGAGCAGAAGGAGCAGCTGAAGCAGCTACAGAATAAGCTGGCGGAGGCGCAGAAGAACTTCGGGACTGCCGGAACGGCTTATTCTGACGCATTGGATAAGCAAGAAAGCTCTCGCGACGCCTATACCGCGGCCGACACGAACGTGAACACCGCCAAGGGTGAGTACGAGAAGGCTAAGTCCGGTACCGCCGCCGCGAAGACGGCATACGACGCCGCGAAGGACGCACTCGGCGGAATCGACATCGAGTCCCTCAAGCAGAACCTCGATGCCGCCAAGGCCGAGGCCGCTACTGCCCAGGCGGCTCTCGATAAGGCAAACGCCACGCTTGCTGACAGCAAGACGAAGGCTGACGAGGCCGCTGCTCGCAAGGCGAAGGCTCGCAGCGCCCGCGATGCTGCCAAGGTAAAGTCCGACCAGGCCAGCGAGGCGTATGACAATGCTACCGCTTCGGTCAAGGACCTTACCGCCAAGCGCGATGCCGCCCAGGCGGACCTTGCGAATAAGCAGGTCTCGCTTGACGAGGCCAAGAAGGCCGACGATGCCGCCCAGGCTGGTGTAGACAAGGCCCAGGCCGCAGATGTCCAGGCCGCGACTGCTCTTTCGGACGCCAAGCAGGCAGTTGACGCCAAGAAGCAGGTCCTGTCCGACGCGCAGGCGAAGGCCAAGGCCGCCGAGGGTGAGCTGGCCGGCGCAAACAAGGCCTTCAAGCGCTTCGCCGGCGCCCAGAAGGCGGTCGATGACGCCAAGACCGCCTATGACGCTGCCGTCGCCGGTGTCGCCGATGCCCAGAAGCAGCTCGAGGCCGCCAACGAAGCCGTCGTCGATGCGAAGCTCGATATTGTCATGGCCAAGGCCGAGCTTGCCAACGACGAGGCACTCAGGGCCGATCTTGAGGCTGTCGACCACAAGGCATCCCTTGCCGCGGGCACGACGGGCAACGAGAAGCTGGTCAAGCTGAACGCTGCCTACGCTCGCTACAAGGCTGCCGTCGATGCTGCCGCTGGTCTCAAGGCTGCCCTGAGCGATGCCGATGCCAAGCTGTCCGATGCCAACGACGCCTATGCCGCTGCACTGGCCGAGCTCGGCGATGCCAAGGATGCCTTGGCTGCCGCTCAGGCCGAGTACGACAAGTATCATCCCAAGGCTGAGCCGCAGGCCAAGCCTCAGGCCAAGCCCCAGGTTACGCAGGCCGCCGCAAAGGCGTCTGCTGCCAAGAAGCAGACCACGTCGGGAGCACTTGCCCAGACCGGTGATGACTCCGCTCTTGCGGGCGAGGTGTTCGTCATCGGCGGTATCACCCTCGTGGCCGCTGGTGTGACGCTGAGTGATCGTCGTCGCAAGCAGATGTAGCGTTTCGAGCGTAGTTTCTGCAACGAACTTCGGTTCATAGCAGGAGCGCTTCGATGGCTTAACCGATAAGGCCGGCGCGCTGTCATACGCAGCGCGTCGGCCTTTTTTTGCGTTGGTATCAAAAAGCCCGGTCGGTAGCCGCGAAAGCTACCGACCGGGCAAATCGTAGGCAATGTGGTTGCTGTCGAGCAGCTGCTCAGCTTAGCCCAGCAGGCTTAAGCCCACGGAGACAAACGCCAGGATAACGCCGACGATAGACTCGCCGCCCAGCAGGCCGCTGGCAACGACCAGGCCCTGCTCCTGGAAGGCGGCATCCTTGGCAGCCTTCTCCTCGTCCGAAAGGCCTGCCTCGGCGTCGCGGTGTGCGGCCCACTTGTCGTAGGCGAGCTTGACGCAGGAGCCCAAGAAGGCCGTGAGCGACATGTAGAACGGCAGGTACACGCCCAGACCGATCATCATGGCCGGAATGCCGAGCCAGTACATGACGATGCCGGCGATAAAACCGCCCGCAAACCACGGCACGCTCGGGATGCCCGAGACCATGGTGGCGACCACGCTTGCCTGCGCGGCCACAAAGCTCTTGTCGGGGCCGAAGGCGTCCGGACCATAGGCGGTGACGAGCGCGACCATGACGGCGGCAGCGACCAGGGCGCCCACGATGCCGCCAATGGCCTGGCCGACCCACTGTGCACGTGGGTTGGTACCCAGTACGGCTCCGGCCTTAAAGTCGTTCATGACGTCGCCCGCAAGGCCGCACGCCACGGCCACGATGCCGGCGATAAAGAACAGCTTGACCTGTGCGAGCTGCGCGAAGGCTGCCACGATGAGCATGACGATGAGGCCAAAGATCTCCATAGGGTCGATACCCGTCTGGCCGCAGCTCTGCGCACTCATGATGGTGGTGACAAAGGTGAACAGCGTGACGATGACGGCCGGGACGGGACCGAGGTCGAGCGCGATGGCGATGATCACGGCGATGGCGGCGGCGCCCAGGCCGATGATACCGGCGTCGAGTTTAAGGGAGCCCGAGATGAGCGACTGCTCGTCGGTGTCGGTGGAGCCGTCGGCGGCGAGGCCGCGGACGATGCCGGCGACCTGCGGCAGGATGTCTTTGAGGACGACGGCGACGCCAAAGCCCATCATAAGGCCCATACCCAGGGACTTAACAATGCCCTGTGCCGTCATAACGTCAAACAGGCCGGCAGCGGTGCCGCCGACGATGATGCCAAAATTGCCCAGCAGCGCGCCGGCAAACCAGAACGCGACGGGGGCGAAGCCCACGAGGAAGCCGACGGAGAGCAACATGGGCGAGTTGTAGATGGCAAAGGTCACGCCGGGGATATTGAGCGTGCACAGCATGCTGGGCACCACGCCCAGGGCGTCGCGCAGCACGCTGTAGATGCCGGCGATGGCCATGGAGCCAAAGAGCTGCTTGCCGGTCTTGCCGCCGGCCTCGGTCGCACGCAGGGTCTGAGCCGCGGCGTTGCCGGTGGGGAACTCAAGTGCGGCGTCCACGATAAAGTGACGGTGGATGAGTGCCGTGGCCAACAGGCCCAGGATGGTGCCAGCGAGTGCCACGATAAACATGTCGAGCCAGCTGATCTGGTCGGCATAGCCCAGCATCCAGGCGCCCGGGATGGTAAACGCCAGACCGCCGGCGACCATGGCGCCTGCGGACATGATGGTGTGGGTGACGTTGGCCTCGTTGAGGCTGGCGTTGCCCATGAGCTTAAGGAAGAACAGCGAGATGACGGCAGCGAAGACGATCGGCCAGGGGAGTGCGCCCATCTTGAGGGCGGTGTAGGCCGAGCTTGCCGTGATGATCACGCAGCCAAGGACGCCGATGACGACGCCGCGCAGCGTGAGTTGCCCGCGCATCGAAGCGCGGTTCGAGGGATTGCTCATATAGAACTCCTTTGCGTATATCCGCTTCCCCGGGAGCGCCGCTACGGATACGGTGCGGGAAGTCGGGTTACCAAGGGCCGCCGCGTGAGCTCGCGCGCGACCGCGCACCAGTATAGCCGTAAGCTAGTCATTTTGGGATGACTGGTTTAGGTAGGCGATATACTGCTGGGCAGACGAAAGGAGCGTCGACGATGCTTAATGGGTGCACATATATATTGACGGTCGACGTGGGCAACACGTTCATTCGCTTTGGCCTGTTTGCCGAGGATTCGGCCGCGGCACAGGAATGCCCGCTTGCGACGTGCGAGATCACCACGCCGTCGAGCATCACAGCAGACGAGGCACGCATGCGTCTCGTGCAGGTCATGGCCGCACTGGCGGCCGATGCGGGCATGCCGGGTGCGCTTGTGCCCGCGGCTGCTGTGCTGAGCTGCGTGGTCCCGGCGCTCGAGCGCCCGTGGAAGGCGGCACTTTCCCGTACCTGCACGGGGCGCGTGCTCACGGTGGGGCCGGGCCTCAAGACCGGCATACCCGTGCACTACGATGACCCGGCCGAGATCGGTCCCGACCGCATCGCCGACGCCGTGGCGGCCCGCGCCGTCTACGGCTCGCCGTGCATCGTGATCGACCTGGGCACGACGACCAATATCGAGGTCATCGACGCGCACGGTACCTTTGTCGGCGGCGTTATCGCGCCAGGCCTGGCCCTCGGCGCCCGTTCGCTTTCGGCGGCAGCAGCGCGCCTGCCGCAGGTTGAGCCCTCGGCGCCGACACACGTCATCGGCCGCAACACGCGTGAGGCCATGCGCTCGGGCGTGGTTCTGGGCGAGGTGGCCCGCATCGACGGCATGCTCGACATGGTGCTTGCCGAGATGCGCGCGACCAAGGCCGCGGGGGAGGGCGATGTGCCCATCGTCATTACCGGCGACGATGCCAAGGCGCTTGCGGCGCTGGTCGGTCACAGTCTGACGGTCGACGACGCGCTGACGCTGCGGGGCCTCGCCGAGCTCTACCACATCAACCAAAAGCCCCGCCGCGCGTAGCGATGGGGCGGTGGGATAAGCGCCCCTACCTTTCACCTGCTACAATGGGTCAAACTATTGCGATTTCGGAGGTGTCTGGCATGTCGGACGATCTTCATCAAACTGCGTCGGGCAAGCGCCGCGACGTTATTAGCTGGGATGAGTTCTTTATGAGCGTGGCCATCGCCGCGCAGCGCCGCAGTAAGGACCCCAACACGCAGGTGGGCGCGTGCATCGCCAACACCAACCACCGCATCCTTTCGGTGGGCTACAACGGTACGCCCTCGGCACTCAACGATGACTTTTTCCCGTGGGGCACGAGCGATGACCCGTTGCAGGACAAGCACAACTACGTGGTGCATGCCGAGGCAAACGCCGTGCTCAACTACCGCGGCTCGCTCAAAGACCTTGAGGGTTCCACGGTCTACGTCACGCTGTTCCCGTGCCACGACTGCGCCAAGATCCTGGCGCAGGTGGGCGTGGGCGAGGTCGTCTACCTGGACAACAAGTATGCCGACACCGATGACGGCCGTATCAGCCGCCGCATTCTCGACTCCTGCGGCATCAGCTACCGCCAGGTCATCGTCGATGTCCAGATTGGTACCGGGGGACAGGCTCAGCAGTAGCGCGTGCCAACGCCAGCTGGCGGCAAAACAGCCAAAAGAGCCCCGTCCCAAATTGACTACTCGTGAAAGTCGCGTCTGCGCGCATGGACGGCTCGTGAGCGGGTACATGGCTGTAGTAACATAGCTTCTGTCCGCGGGCGTGCCCGCGTTGTTGTGAGAAAGGAGCCCCTGTGGCTGTTAACGAAGAGCTGCTTAAGAAGGTTCTTGAAGAGATTCGCCCCAACCTGCAGGCCGACGGTGGCGATATGGAGTATGTGGGCGTCGACGACGAGGGCGTCGTCAAGCTGGAGCTGCAGGGCGCCTGTGCCGGCTGCCCCATGAGCTCGCTAACCCTTTCCATGGGCATCGAGCGCATCCTGAAGGAGCACGTGCCCGGCGTTACCCGCGTTGAGCAGGTCAATGCTTCCGGCGAGGCCGAGGACCTGTACGACGAGTACGCACCGTTCTAAGATGCGAAAGCTGCGGACGGTACGCTCCGCATAGACGTTACGCCCAAATATGCGGCTGCGAGCGTAAGGCCCGCGGCCGCATTTGTATGTAGGGAGCAGGGGATCGATATGCTCAACGACCTCTACCATATGCTTGATCCCGTCGCGATCTCGGCGGGCCCCATCACCATCTACTGGTACGGTCTGGCCTACGTGGTCGGCGCTCTGCTCACGGCGGTCGTTATGTACCGCACGCAACGTCGTTGGGGCTTCGACATTACGATTGATGACCTGACGAGCGTCGTGGTCGGCGCGGTCTTTGGCCTTATTATCGGCGCGCGCCTGTTTTACGTCGTCTTTTACGGTGATGGCTACTATTTGGCCCACCCGCTCGAGATCTTTGCCGCCAACGAGGGAGGCATGAGCTTCCACGGTGGCCTGGTGGGCGGCATCTTGGGCGGCATCATCGTGTGCCGCATGTACAAGCTCGACGCCTGGACTTTGGCAGACCTCGCGGTCATCGGTGCTCCGCTGGCCCTGTGCCTGGGGCGCTGCGCCAACTTTGTCAACGGCGAGCTGTGGGGCAAGCCGACCGATCTGCCCTGGGGCGTGATCTTTGGCGGCACCGCGGGCGATATGCCGCGCCATCCCTCCCAGCTCTACGAGGCGTTTCTTGAGGGCATCGTGCTCTTTTGCATCCTGCAGGTGCTCAGCCGCAAAAAGCCGCTATTGCCCCAGGGTACGTTTATGGGCGTCTTTGTGATGGGCTACGGCATCGTTCGCTTTTTGATTGAGTTTGTGCGCGTGCCCGATGCGCAGCTGGGCTATCTGCTGGGCGGCGTCATCACCATGGGTCAGCTGCTGAGCCTGCCGCTCGTAATCGCGGGCCTGGCGCTCATCATCTTCGCCCGACACCGCAACCAGCCCCAGCGCGTCTACCTGGACGCCTAACCACCAAAACCACCACAAAGGGGACAGGCACCTTTGTGGTGGTCTTGCCGAGTTTGATAGGTTTCTAGAAAGGCTTTCGGACTGTGAAGGATTCCGACCTCTCCACAACGGCTGCGCGCGACGCTGCCCGCATCGTCTGGTTTAAGCGCTACCCCGCCAAGCAGACGCTCATCGCATTTTTGCTCGCGCTGTTGGCGACCACGGCGTTTTCCATCGATCCCGCCCCGGTGTCGAGCAACGCAGTCTTGGCAATTGACCCCAAAGCCTCGGGCATGCTGTACGTGTGCTACGAGGTGCTCCTCTCGTTTGCCGGCCATACCGACGCGGTCATGCTGCTTGCGCTTGCCTGCCTGCTCACGCTGCCGTTTCGCTACGTATTCTTTGGCCGCGGCGACGCCTGGCGTCCCTCGGTGATCCTTCCGTCGCTGTTCTTTGCCGTCTGCATGGTGTTTGGCCGCAGCTACGACCTCACCGATTCGGCCGAGATCGTGCTCGGCGACAAGGCCCGCATTATCTGTGCCTGGATAGGCGGTGCGGGCTGGATGCTCTTGGCGGTCGTTGCCTTCTATCTGGCTTTTGAGTGTCTAGATTGGCTGAGCTCTCGGCGCATTCCGTTTTCTGAAGCGCACTTTGGCCGCGTATGGCGTGTGGCTCACGCCGTGCTCTCGGTCCATCCCTTTGCCGGGCCCTTCCTGGTGCTTATGGTCGCCTGGGCGCCCACGCTCATCGCTTCGCTGCCCGGCCTTTTTATGGGAGATACGGGTGCGCAGATTCGCCAGTGGTTCAACTACCCCAACGGCACGAGTGACTACCTGCGTCTGCTCAATCCCAATGTGCTGCTCAACGGACATCACCCCGTGGTGCATACGGCTATCATCGGTTCGTGCGTCCAGCTGGGGCTTTCACTGTTCAACAGCGCCAACGCAGGTCTTGCCATCTACACCTGCGCTCAGTTCGTCATTACGGCCGCCTGCATGGCCTATTCCATCTCGTCGCTGCGCAAGCTGGGCGTGAGCCTGCCGGTCCGCGGCGTAATCCTGCTGTTCTTTGTGTTTATGCCCATGTTCTCCAACTACGCGGCCTTGCTTACCAAAGACGTGCTGTTTGCCGACGCGTTTTTGGTGCTGTTGGTGCAGACCGTGAAGCTCGTGGCCTGCGGCCTGCCCCGTCGCGATGCCAATGTCGAGCGTGCAGGCGAACAGAGGCCTGTGCTCTTTGCGCGCCACGACTGGCTGCTGCTCGCTCTGGGCGCCATGGGTTCCACGTTTCTGCGCAATGGCGGCCTGGTGTTTCCCCTGGCGGCATGCGTGATCGCGGCGGCGTTTTGCGCGTGGGACGCGCATGTGGCTCGTCGTGCGGCCAAACAGGCTGGTGCTGCGCCTTCGGGCGCCATCCCGCGTTTCCGCTGGGTGGGCGTTCTTGCGGTGCTTGCGCTCTGTCTTGCCTCCAATATGTACTTCACCAAGGTCTTTATGCCGGCGCACGACATCACGCCTGGTTCCAAGCGCGAAATCCTCTCGATTCCGTTCCAGCAGACGGCTCGTTTCGTCCAAAAGCACGACGGCCTCAACTCGGGTGTCAACCCCACGGTTAAGGAGGACGGCACCATCGTGGAGGCTCCTTGCGACGGCTTGGTGACCGACGAAGAGCGTGCCGTGATCGACCGTGTGCTCAAGTACGAGAATCTGGGCCGCCGTTACAACCCGGATAAGTCGGACGCTGTCAAAAATTGCTTCAACGAGTACGCCTCGCAGGAGGACATCAAGGCCTATTTTGAGGTGTGGGCCCAGATGTTCAAAAAGGATCCCGAGTGCTATATCTCGGCGCTCATCAATAACTACTACGGCTACTTTTATCCGAGTGCCCGCGATGCGTGGGTCTACAGCACGGCGCGCAGTGCCGAGATTATGGCAAAGCCCGATAACCTCAAGTACTTCGACTTCCATCCGGTCGATAGCAAGGTTGTGCGCTGGTGCGACCACCTGATCAACCTGTATCGCGTGGCGGTGCAGCGCATCCCGTTTATCTCGCTCACCATGAGCTCGGCCACCTATGTGTGGATCATGATCGCCGTGGTGGTCTATCTGCTACGTCGTCATTCGTGGCGCGGGCTGGCCATTTGGGTGCCGCTGCTGGGCGTGCTCGCCGTGTGCCTGATCGGTCCCTGCAACGGCTCGACCTACATGCGCTACCTGTATCCGGTCATCGCCTGCATGCCCTTTGCCATCGGCGCCACCATCACCCGCAGCGACCTCCTCTGGTCCTAATTTGGTGCAAAGGGGACAGGTTACTTTGCACCAAGGGGCTGTATCATCACGACGCCTTCATTTTGGGGTTTATCTCGCAGGCCAGTAGGTATATCATAACGACGTTTGTTTATATTGCCCGAGCATCTGCGCTGGGCTTTAGGTCGAAACCGATAGGAGACACGTATGTCCGGACACTCTAAGTGGGCCACAACCAAGCATCGTAAGGGCGCGCAGGACGCCAAGCGTTCCGCCCTCTTCTCCAAGCTGAGCCGCAACATCACCGTTGCTGCCCGTCTCGGCGGCGACCCGCTGCCTGAGAACAACGCCAGCCTCGCTGCTGCTGTTGCTAAGGCCAAGGCTCAGTCCATGCCCAAGGACAAGATCAAGTCCGCTATCGACAAGGCCTTCGGTTCGGGTGCCGACGCCGCTGTCTACGAGAACATCGTGTACGAGGGCTATGGTCCCGCCGGTGTCGCCGTCTACGTTGACTGCCTGACCGACAACCGCAACCGCACCGCCGCTGATGTCCGTTCCGCCTTCTCCCACGCTGGTGGCAACCTGGGCACCTCGGGCTCCGTCGCCTTCCAGTTTGAGCGCAAGGGCCAGATCGTCGTCGCCAAGGAGATCCTGGACGAGAACGCCAAGAAGGAGACCATGATCGCCAACGGTCCTGCCGGTGACGAGGATGAGTTCATGATGGCAATCGCCGAGGCCGGTGGCGAGGACTACGAGGACGCCGGCGAGGAGTGGATTGTCTGGACCGCTGCTAACGACGTCATGGCTGTCTCCAAGGCACTCGAGGAGCAGGGCATCCAGGTCAAGGGCTCCGAGACCACCATGGTCCCGACCACCCCGACGGAGGTCTCCGGTACCGACGCCAAGAAGGTCCAGCGCCTCATCGACCGTCTCGAGGAGCTCGACGACGTCCAGGATGTTTACAGCACCATGGATATGACCGACGAGGTCATCGCTGCCCTCGAGGAGGAGTAGCGCCTGCACGGGTTAAGCCGTGCATATCTGGGCATAATGAAGCGAGCATGCAAGCCTCGTGGAATAGATGAGCCGGATCCGCGTGCGTAGAGCACCGGACCCGGCTCTTTTATAATGATGCGAATCGTTTTGCATTCTGTGGATCGAAACCTGAAGGGAGCACGCGTGCGCGTACTCAAACGAGCCCTAGCGATCGTGTATCTTGCCGCCGCCATCGTGGCGCTGGGTACGCTTGTCTGCCAGTTCTGGGGACCGTATACGTATCGCTTTATGTTGCTGTTGCGTGACACCATGCCTCGCGTCGTCGTTACGGTGTGCGCCGCCATTGTGGCACTTGGCGTGCTTATCGGGTTTTTCCGCCTGATGTTCGCGCGTCGCGAGCCGTCCTGCGTGCATCCGGCGGGGGAGCGCAATATCGAGGTCACGCTCGCAGCGCTTTCCTCGTGCGCCCGTGCCGCGGCGGAGTGCGATGATCGTGTGATGGTTGAGCATATCGAGGCGCGCGTTCAAGGCTCCGACGAGTCCCGCGTTCGTTTTAAGGTCGAGGCCATCGCGCTCGATGATAAGGACGTCGCCTCCCTTGCCACCTCGATGCAGCAGCGCATCGAGAAGGCCTGCGACACCATGCTCGGCACGCCGGGCACGACCGCGCGCGTCCGTTTTTTGCCGTCCAAGACTACCGTCCAGACCGTGGAGGTTTCCGGTGAGTGATACCAACCAAGACAAGACCGCCCGCACGCCGCGCCTGACGATCGACCAGAACGCTACGCCGGCAGGCGAGTCCGCCGACACCAAGCCCGAGGCCGGCGAGCAGCACGACAGCGCCGTCAACGACTTTGACGAGGCCATGGGTCTCATCAAAGGTACGGGCGCTGCTATCTGGAGCTACGCCGTGCGCCACCCCAACACTACGCTCGGCGCCGTGGCTGGCTTTATCCTCGCCGTGTTGGTGCTCACGTTGGGCCTGTGGGACACGCTCGTCATTGCATTCTTCGTGCTGATCGGCGCTGTGATCGGCCAAATTCGCGACGGCGAGAACGGGATCGTCAACTTCTTCGGCCGTCTGTTTAGCGGCCGCTAATAATGTATTCGACTGTCGCATCTGCGGCAGGCATAAGGAGGAACCATGGCTTTTAATACGAAGGTCGATGTAGCCGATACCGAGCTCGAGGAGAACGAGGCGGTCGTCGCCGAAGCCGAGGATGTGACGCTCGAGGACGAGGCTCTTGTCGAGGTCGAGTCCGATGAGGATGAGGACGACGAGGAGGCGGACGAGTCCGAGGACTCGCTGACCTATTCCAACGGTGTGATCGAGAAGATCGTTGCCATGGCCACCCGCGAGGTTCCGCACGTTCTGGGCATGAAGGGTAACCTCATGCACTTTGTGCAGGAGCAGTTTGGTGCCGAGAATCTGACCAAGGGCGTGACGGTCGAGGTCACCGATGACAATCGCGTGGTCGTCAACATCTCCGTCATCATCGAGTACGGCGCCTATGCGCCCGCGATTTTCGACGACGTTAAGGCGCGCGTGACCGAGCGTCTGGCCGCGATGACTGGCCTTGAGGTGGCGGGCGTCAACCTGCGCATCGAGGACGTCATCACCCCTGAGGAGTACGAGCACCGCACCAGCCAGCACGAATAACCTTCCAAAAAGACAGGTTTGTTTTGGCAGGTTTTATCTGCGAAAACGTTAAACGGCCGACCGCGCAAGCAAAAGCGTGGCCGGCCGTTTTTGTACGCTCCCGATATAGTCATACCGCTCGTCTAACTAAGGGTTGCAATCCCCACGTTCCGCGTTACCCTAATGAGCGCATTGTTTCCAAATTGTTAACGAGGAGTTGCCGTAATGGCCGACGAGCACGAAACAGAAAGCAAGGCATGGGCAATTGAGGCCGCTGCGGCAGAGGCGGCGTCGCGTGCTGCCGAGGAGGTGCATCGTCCTCCCGTGGTGCCGATGGAGCGCGTGGTCGATCGCACCGATATCGAGCGCGGCGAGCGTGCCGGCCAAAAGCGCAGCCAGGAGCCGGGCTTCCCGCGCTTTTTTGCCGAGCTCAATCTGGGTCTGATTCTTACGGCCTTTGCCATCGTTGCGTTTAAAACTCCTAATCACTTTGCTTTTGGCGGCACCTCGGGCATGTCGGTCATTCTGTCCACGCTGTTCCCGACTCTGCCCGTCGGCGTCTTTATGTGGATTATCAACGCGGTTCTCGTCGTTTTGGGCTTTATCTTTTTGGAGCGCAAGGCGATTCTTTGGAGCGTCTTCGCCTCGTTTGCACTTTCGGCCTACGTCTCGCTGTTTGAGCTCTTTATTCCGACTGATGTCTCTCTGACGGGTGATATGTGGCTCGACCTGTGCTTTGCCGTCATCTTGCCGGCGCTCGGCAGTGCCATTGTCTTTGACATCGGCGCCTCGACGGGTGGCACGGACATTCTTGCCATGATCCTCAAACGCCGCACGACGCTCGAGATTGGCCGCGCCCTGCTACTGGTCGATATCGGCATCGTGACCATCGCGGCCTTTTTGTATGGCCCGCGTGTCGGTCTGTATTGCGTGCTCGGCCTGTTTGCCAAGACGCTTGTGGTCGACAAGGCCATCGAGAGCATCCATCTTCGTAAGGTCTGCACGGTCATTTGCTCCGAACCCCTTAAGGTCGAGGAGTTTATCGTCAAGCATCTCAACCGTACGGCGACCATCAGCCGCGGCTACGGTGCCTTCTCGGGCAAGTGCGTGACGGTGATCATGAGCGTGCTGAGCCGTCGCGAGGCCGTGCAACTGCGCCGCTATGCGCGCGAAGTCGATCCGGGTGCCTTTATCACGATCGTCGACAGCTCCGAGATCGTCGGCAAGGGCTTCCGCGGAACGAACTAGCACAGACGTATTCAACGAACCGCCTGCTGGCGCCGTGTACCTTGCAAATCGGTCATCTTTGAGTATTTGACCCCACATTGGGCAATAATGATGCTAAAGACATCGTTTGCGATCCAAGTGATTCGTTCAAGATACGAAGGGATGATTCTATGTTCTGCTCGCAGTGTGGCGCCCCCATGGGCGATAACGACAAGTTCTGCGGCGTGTGTGGTGCTCCTAATGCCGGTGCCGCTGGCCCCGCTCCCCAGGGACAGCCTCAGCCCCAGCAGTTTGTTCCGCAGCCGCCCGTGGCGAATGTGCCAAAGGGCTGTGTGGCTCAGGCGTTCCAAGATATGACCAAGACTCCGGGCGTGCTTCAGCGTGTATGCCAAATCGCGTTTTTGCCGGCGCTGATTTGCGTTGTGTCGGTGCTCGTGTTGTTTATTCCCGTTATTGGCGGCATTGCGGCTGCCATCGGCTTTTTGGCAGCTTGCATTGCGAGCGTGTGCGGTTCCGGCTTTGGTATTGAGTGGGGCCGTGATCTTTCGCTCAAGGTCGATGACGGCATGGATCGTCCGTTGATGCGTTCCACATCGTTTGGCCTTGGAGTCTTTTCGAGCGTTATTTCGGTCGTGCTCGAGGTTATCGCTGCCATTCCCGTTATCGGTGTAGTGCTTTCGCTGGTGGAGGGCGTGGTAATTGGCGCCGCGGGCTCGTATTCTTATTACGGCTCTTATGCGCTCGAGGCTGCGCTGTTCGGTTCGCTCGGCCTGCTTGTCCTGGCGCTAATTGCCTCGGCGATTCTGGGTGTCTTCTTTAAGATGTTCGCCGACATTGCCGTGATGCACTTTGCGGTGACCGGGCGCGTCGAGAGCGCGTTTTCGCTCGATAAGGTCTGGGCGGCCTTTAAGCACAACAAGACCAAGCTGTTCTGTGCTTCGTTCCTTCCCGAGTTTTTGACGGGCCTGGTTGCCAACGTTGTCACATGGATCTTGACGGTCGTCTTTGGCGCCATTGCCTCTGTCGGTATGTATAGCTACTACTATCGTCCTACGGGTATTGAGGCAATCGTTACCGGCGGTGGCGTCACGCTCGCGCTGTTCTTGGTGCTGGTCGCTTTCGTCACCGTATTTCTTACGGTCTTTGGCAAGATGCTCAAGCACCGTGCCGTTGGCTATTGGGCCGCACGCTATGCAAGCGAGTGGGCCGATGAGGATAAGGACGACGTCCTGACTTTTGTGTTGCCCTTCGAGAAGAAGTCCGCTCCCTCGGGTTGCAGTGCTTCGGATGCTTCGCCGGCACCTGCACCCGCTCCCGCGACCGAGCCTGAGCCGGCGCCCGAGTCTGAGACGGCATCTGAGCCCGAGCCTGCGCTTGAGCCTGAGCCTGAGCCGGCACCTGCACCTGAGTCGGCGTCCGAGCCAAGCTCCGACGAGGAACCTCAGGACGAGTAGCCATGCCGTCTGCCATTTGGGGACGGGGTAGAAATGGTAGAAATAGCGCTTGAAGAATGAGCGGGGGCGGACGTTTCGATACGTCCGCCCCCGCTCTGCTTTAGCCAGGCTGTTATGGATGGGTGTGACGACTACTCGTCGTGCTTCTCCTCACGGCGTGCAGCAGCGCGTGCGTCGTGGATGCCCTTGATCGCGGCATGGCGAGCCGTTCGGGCATCATGGATGGCGTCGCGAGCCTCGGCGGTCGTCGCCTTGGCAGAGCGCAACTTGGCGGCCAGATCGGGGTTGGTTTCGGCGACCGCGGTAATCGCGGGGCCGTCGAGCTCCTCTTGCGTGGGCTCGGCCAAAAAGTCGATAGCATACTGGGCGGCCACCATGGAGCCCTTTGCCAGCACGGTCTCGTCAATCTTGTAAAAGCAGGAATGCTGGGCGTACGTGGCGCCAATCTTGGGGTTGCGCGTACCTACAAAGGCGAGCACGCCCGGTACGCGACGCAGGTACTCCGAAAAATCCTCGCCCGAAAGCGTGCCGCGATAATGGCCTTGGCCGGTGGGGCCCAGGCACTTGATTACAGCCTGACGGCAGCGCTCGCTCGAGGCGGCGTCGTTTTCGACCTTGTAGTTGGCGATGGTGTAGTCGGTGAGCTCTGCCTCGGCGCCCAAGGCGGCCGCGGTATGCTCCACGATGCGGCGCATAAGCTCCGGCATTTCCTCGTGGGTCGAATCGCCGTAGGTGCGCACCGTGCCGGCGAGGTAGGCCGTGCCGGCGATAACGTTGCGTGCGGTGCCGCCGTGCAGCTCGCCGACGGTGATGACAGCCGGCTCGTAGGGGCTGATCTCCCGCGAGACGATGGTCTGCAGGGCGTTGACGATCTCTGCGGCCACCATGACGGCGTCGTGACCGCGCTGGGGCATGGCGCCGTGGCACGAGGTGCCGCGTACATCGATACGGAACCAGTCGGTATTGGCCATGCACGGTCCGGGCTCGCAGCTCACGGTGCCGGCGTCGACCTCACTCCAGATGTGCGCGGCGTAGGCGCCATCGACGCCGTCGAGCACACCCGTGCCGATCATGAGCTTAGCGCCCTGGCCGTTTTCCTCGCTGGGCTGGAATACGATGCGGACTTCGCCGTGGATGTCGTCGGTCATATGGCGCAGGATTTGCAGCGTTCCGAGCATCATGGCGATATGGCAGTCGTGGCCGCAAGCGTGCATGCAGCCCTCGTTGACGCTGGCGAACTCCTCGCCGGTCTGCTCGGTGACGGGCAGGGCATCGATGTCGGCGCGCAGCAGGATGCGGCGGCGTGGCGTGCCGTCCTCGCGGTAGGCGTCGGGCGCGGTGCCGCGAAGGGTCGCCACAAGGCCTGTCTTAAGGGGACGCTCGTAGGGGATATTCATGGCGTCAAGCTGGTTGGCGATGTCGGAGGTCGTGCGCTCCTCGGCGAGGCTCAGCTCCGGGTGCTTATGGAAGTGGCGGCGCTGCTTGATGATATAGGGCTCAAACTCGGTAGCGATATCTTTGATGGCTGCGGTGACGTCGTCAGCCGCGCGAGCCTCGGTCGCCGCCATAATCTGCTGTGCCTTGGTCTTCGTCATGGTCGATTTGCTCCTTGCTGGGTTGATCGCAAAATCGTACAGGCTCTCTCCAGTATGCCACCTGCCGCTAGGGCTGGTAAAGTTGCCGTTTGCCGCTTGGGGTTTTGTTACAAGGGCGGGGGAGTACACTCGGGGGTGTTGAATTTCCTGCCAGAGATGGGGATGCCCATGCAACATATCGATCGGATTATCCGCTCCAAGAACGTCTTTACCGCGCAAGACGGCATCGATACCACCCGCGAGCTGGCGATTGCCATCGCAGGCGACCGTATCGTCGCAGTCGGTGCGCCCGATGACGTGATCGCCGCCGCTCCTGCCGCTACGTCGGTTATCGACTACGGCGAGCAGTTTGTCTGCCCCGGTTTCCATGACGCTCATCTGCACTTCTTCCATACCTCGGTCGGTTCCTCGCCGTACATGCTCATGGATATGGGCACGTCCGAGGCGGCGCTGGTGCAACATGCGCTCGAGTTTTCCCAGGACCTGCCCGACCACGCTTGGGTTGTGACGCAGGGCTGGCGCGACTACCGTTGGGACCCGCCCGAGCATCCTACCAAGGCGTCGCTCGATGCGGCATTCCCCGATCGTCCCTGTGTTATGTATTCGGGCGACGGGCACACGCTTTGGCTCAACAGCCGCGCACTCGAGGCGCTCGGCGTCACGCGCGACAGCGAGCCGCCGGCGGGCGGCAGCTACGACAAGGACGCAAACGGCGAGCTCACGGGCATTGCTCACGAGGCGGCTGCCATGCAGCTGCTACCGCGCTGCCTTGAGTGGCTGGGCGAGGATCGCATCGCAAGCGCTTACGCCGATCAAATGAGGCGGATGGCCGAGCAGGGCATCACCTCGATATGCGATATGTCGCTCATGCCCATGCCGGGCTGCGATTTTATCCGCGACGACGTCTATGACAAGCTGCAGGCAGCCGGCAAGTTGGGCATCCGAGCCCATCTGTTCCCCACGCTGTTGGATGACCAGTCGCGCTTGGAAGAGCTGCAGACCCGCTACGCGAACAACGCGCTGCTCTCGGCGCCAGGCTTTAAGCAGTTCTTCGACGGCGTGTCGAGCGAACACACGGCCTATCTCACCGAGCCCTATACCAACCCGCGCTTCCCGGGCGACCAGGGCCGTCTGACGGTTCCGGCCGAGCGTATGCGCAAGCTGGTTCTGGCGGCTGCGGAGCGTGGCCACACTGTGCGTATCCACGTCATCGGCGACGGTGCCATCCATGCCGCGCTCGATATCTTTGAGGAGGCCGCCGAACTGTACGGCCTGCCCCAGCACGGTCATAACACGCTCGAGCATCTGGAGAACCTCTTGCCCGAGGACATCGATCGTCTACGCAAGCTTAACGTCGTTGCCTCGAGCCAGCCCTGTCACATTACACTCGACCCGGGTGGCCCCGAGCGCGATCTGGGCCTGGAGCGCAGCCGCATCATGTGGCCGTTTGCGACCTATAAGCAGCGCGGCATTCGCCAAGCCTTCGGTACCGACAGCCCTATCACAGCTGTTACCAGCATGAACGTGCTCTACACGGCTATCACGCGCCAGGACCCCAAAAGCCACTGGCCCGAGGGCGGCTGGTTGCCGAGCGAGCGCATCGACGCAGCAACAGCCCTACGCAACTACACCCTGGGTAGCGCCTATGCGGCGGGCGACGAGCAAAACCTCGGCAGCTTGGAGCCCGGCAAGTACGCCGACCTGGTAGTCTTGGACCAAAACCCGCTCACCATCGACCCCCAAGAGCTCCAGGCCACTAAGGTTCAGGCCACCTACCTGGCAGGCAACCTCATCTACGAGCGTTAACCCCATCCGCATCGCCATTTTGCTGCACTGACTTTTCTGAATGCCGGGCTCGATAACGTTGACTCAGCT
>UQXB01000006.1:0-57994 GCA_900544935.1 uncultured Collinsella sp. | reverse complement strand
GCGCGCCGCCTAGGAGAGCGGCTCCATCTCGCCGAAGCAGTTGACGTGGTGGCGCAGGAGCGCTCGGTTCTCCTTGACGACCATCATCGCCACCTCGTCGAAGCGGACCGGGGTGTCGGCGTAGTCGTCGCCGTTGCCGGCGAGCCACGTCGCCGCCAGCGCCTCGCGCATCCCGCGCGCCCTGTGGGCCTCGGGGAATCCGTCCGTCCCGATGCGGACCGTGGCGTCGACGAACACCAGGGTCCCGTCCTCGTCCACCGCCACGAGGTCGATCCCGCCGATGCCCTCGGGCCCCTGCCAGGCCTCGTCGACGATCTCGTAGCCCTTGCGCTCGAGGAAGGCCTTGACCGCGCCCATCGCCTTTTCCTTCATGTCGTTCATGTCTTGCTCCTTAGACTCTGAGGCCCGCCCCTGTGGCGTGCCTTGCGCCGCGTGAGTCGTATGCAGCGCGGGCGCGCCGGCAAGGGAGGAAGCGAAGTCGGGCATAGAAATAGAAGTCTCCCGACGGCAGTTTTTCGCGTTGTTCGCGCGCGGAGCGCATGGGGCGAAGAACTCGAAAAAGTGTCGCGGCCCTTGCTGGCCGCCCGCCGGCGTGCGACCCTGCGCGTCCAAGGAGCGCCGGGGCGGGTTTCGGATCGGAGGGGCGGAGGCGTGCGGCATGGAATCGGACATGGGCGCCGGGGCTTCCGGACATGGGATGCGATCTGTCGGCGATTGCTGGGGCGCTCGCGAGGGTTACGTCGGGACGTCGCGTGGAGGACGGAGGCGCGTTTCCGAGTCGCGGCGCCGCTACCCTAATCGGGACGGCCTCTCCCGTGCCGCTCACGGTCGATATGCTCACGGGGCCGCTGGCGGCGAGGCGGCTCTCCATGCGGAACGGCTACGGTGCTGCGCAGCACGTCCGTCGGAAGAAGGAGGACGGCTGTTGACGGGCATCAACGAGAAGGACGAGCGTCGCGAGCTGCTCGACGCGGTGGCAGATGCGGGAAGGCTGGCGAGGGGGCTGGACCAGCTGCTCGAGTCCATGGCGCACGCCGACCAGCTGGACCCTCTCGACGTCGAGGGCATACTGGCCCTGAGGTCGATAAGCGAGAGATGCGCCGAGCGCATCGAGGACGCCGCGCGCATCCTGGAGGCTGCAGAACGAGGTCTTTTATGCCGAACTCTCAACGCCGCCCGTTGAAAAGGAACGCTCCGCTCTCGGCGGGGAAGCCGCCGCGTTGCCCGCCCCGCCTCTTCGATTCTGGCAGGCGCCCGGAATTGGGGCGCCCTTGGTCAGCTTAGCCCGTTGATGGTCTCCTCGAGCTCCACCATGTAGGCGACTATCTCATCGATGCTCGGGTAGCTGCCGAACAGCATCGGCCTCATCGAGGCGTAATCGGCCGCCAGCTCGTCGAGCCTGCCCTTTGGAGGGGCGAGCCTGAGCGTGCCGGGCCTCGCATCGGCCAGCTTGGCCCACGGCGTGCGGTAGAACTTCTCTTTGAACCTGACGACCTGTTCGAGGAGGCCAGGCTGCGCTACGGCGCGGCCGAGCACGAACGAGTGGCCGAGGCGGTACATGTCGTAGTAATGGCGGGAGTAGCGCCTGGGCATAGCCTTGCCCTCGGGCCTGTTGGCCTCCTGGTGCAGGATGGTGGCCTTCTCCCAAAACGTGCGCTCGGGACTCGCGGTGCGCACCGTAGTCGACAGCTCGGGCCCGAACGGAACCACGTCCGCCGCGTACGGGGTTATCGCCGCCTCCTCGGAGGGCGACCATGCCGCCATGGGTCCTATCTCCAGCTTGATGGTGTCGAGCGTGCCCGCCGACTCGTAGGAGCGCGGGTAGTCGAAGTACACGGTCTCCTCCTCGGCCCCGCACCTAACGGATGCTTCGGTGCCGAGGGACTCGGAAAGCGTAGCCCTGAGCTTCGGAGCAAAGGCGTCGGCCAGGAAGGCGTTCGTGCGCTCGATGCTGTCGGCCTTGAACCGCTCCTGCGCCGAGTTGCTGCGCGGCTCCCACGGTTCGTCCTCGCCGAAGCCTAGGAGTCGCCAATCGAGTATGAGGTCGATGTCCTCCGAGAAGCGCTCGATGAGCCCGAAAGCCTTCGACAGGCTCGTGCCGCCCTTGAACACCATGGACTCGGCGAAGCCGCTTCTGTGGAAAAGGTGGTCCAAGGTGTAGCACACCCAGAAGTCCTTCTCGACGACGGCCGGCGCAAGCGCCATCCTCTGCGCGGCGGCCTCGAAGACCAGCCTGCGCTCGTCGGTCGAGGCCCTAGCGATCCTGTCCATGCTTCGCCTCCCATATCTTCTTCGCGGCGTCGGCAACCCAGGAGGTGAGCCCCGCCGACTCTTCCAGGAACGCGCCGACCTGCTCTTCCGTGAGGTTGCGCGCGAGCGTTCCGATTTCCTCGTCGCCCACGTTCTCGCGCCCGAGCGCCTTGAGGGCCTGCACGATGGTGCAGGTGATCTGCGAGCAGTCGAGCAGGTCGCGGTTGGCGCGGTGCCGGAGCTCGATATCGTACGGCCCGTACTCGTAGCGCTTGTACGGACCGCTGCTGACGTAGACGAGCTTTGCGGGCACCTGCGTGTCGAGGCCCAGCGCATTGAGCGCCGCGTCGCCGGACGGTGCGACGATCCACTTGTTGGCACGGGCGACGGCGCGCACGACCTCGTCGGCGCTGGCCGGCACCTCGGTGCCCATGAGCGCGCTGCGCTCCGGCGCGTAGTAGACGCCGCGGATGGCACGGGCGATCCCTCCCTTTGCATGCAAGCGCCCGAGCGCGTTGGCGGCATTGCGCCGGCCTGCGACGTCGGAGAAGTCGGCGGCTGTGAAGGCCCTGCCGGCGCCGAAGCTCTCTATGCGCTTAGCGATGGCCTCTGCTTCTGTCATAGCGTTCCTCCTTTTTGATGAAAATAGTATATACCTTTTTCATCAAATTGCCTTTGATCGCCTTGGTCGCCCACGCATTGCGCCTGCGGCCCCTCGCCGCGCCGGCACGCGCGCGTGCGCCCGGAAGCGGTTGCGCCTCCCGATCGCGGCCCGGGATTAGCATCGAGACATCCCGAAGAAATCGTCGCCGGGCCCCTTCTCGCGCTTTGCGCGCCTTCCGGGCGGCGGCGCCTCGCCGAACCCGTTGAAGATCTCCATGACCAGGGCGAGCTGCCTTTGGAGGTCCGCATCAAGCTCATCGGCGTCGCACACGGCGAGGAGCCGCTCCGCCAGGCTCTTCATGGAGTCGCGCAGCGCCCGTTGCGTCCGCGACGACGGTCTTACCGTTATCTCGGTCCGGGTCAGCCTCGCCATGATGTAGTCCTGCCTGCTCATGCCGCTCCAGGCGGCCATGTTGGCGATCAGCTCGTACTCCTCCGGGGTGCAGCGGAACGCCATCGTCTTGCTGCGCTTGCGGGCGCCGTTCTCGCACGGCATCCTATTCGCCCCTCAGCTCGGAGAGCGCGTCGGCGATCTGCGCGCGCTTGGCGGGGAAAAGGTGCGCGTAGCGGTATGTGATGTCGATGGCCTCGTGTCCCACGCGCTCGGCGATGTCGAGGGCGGAGAAGCCCATGTTGATGAGCAGGCTCACGTGGCTGTGGCGAAGGTCGTGGATGCGTATCCGCTTCACGCCCGACGCCTTGCAGCCGCGCTCCATCTCGTGCACGAGGAAGTGCTTCGTGAAGCCGAAGAGCCGCTCGTCGGGCGCCACGTCATCGCGCATCTCGATGAACTCCGCCATCTCGTCGCGGAGGAACGCCGGCATCTTGATCGTGCGCACCGACTTGCGCGTCTTCGGCTTCGTGACCACGTCCTCGCCGCGCAGCCGCTGGTAGGACTTGTCTATGCGCAGCTCCGACGTCTCCATCAGGAAGTCCGAGGGCGTGAGCGCCATGAGCTCGCCGCAGCGTACGCCCATCCAGTAGAGCACCTCGAAAGCGTAGAAGGCGAGCGGTTTGTCGGAGATGGCCTCCGAGAAGCTGAGGTACTCGTCCTTGGTCCAGAACTGCATCTCGCCGGCCTCCTTGCTGCCCATCTTGTCCACCTTGTGGACGGGGTTCTTCTCCAGGTTGTAGTAGCGCTCGGCGTGGTTGAAGATGGCGTTTAGCTGGTTGTTGATGATCCTCAGGTAAGTGGGCTTGAAGCCGTCGCCGTCCGCCCTTGTTGATCCAGTGAGGGAGTTCTGCCACCTGACGATGTCGACGGGCCGTATGTCACACATGCGCATGTCGCCGAAGAACGGCAGGAGCTTGCTCTGGATGATGTTCTCCTTGGTGAGCCAGGTGTGCTCGCGGACCCTCGGCCTCACCTCCGCCTCGTAGACCTTGCAGAAGTCGGCGAAGGTCATGTCCATGGCGTCGTCCTTGAGGGCCTTGAAGTTCTTCTCCCACAGAAGCGCCTCGAGCTCGGTCTGGAAACCCTTCTTCGTCTTGTGCCTCTTGGCCCCGCGCGCGTCGCGGTAGTAGAACTGCACGTAGAAGAGGCCCGTCTTCTTGTCCTTATAGGCTGGCATCGTCCACCTCCGGGAAGTAGCGGGCCTCGAACAGGTCGCTGCGGACGCGTCCGCGGATCACCACGCGGCCAAGGGCCTCCTGCTCCTTGTTCATCTGGCGGATGACCTCGTAGGCGCTGCCTTTCTTGATCTTCAGGCGCTCCGCCACCTCGTTGGCGGTGAGCATGCTCGGCCTCGGTGTCTTTGCCACCGGCTGTTCCATCTTGGACCTCCTATCTATCCGTACGTATGCGTACGCTCGTATTCCCGAGAATAATCGTACGTATCTGTACTGTCAATAGAATTGCGTACAAACTCGTACGCTGATAGAATGGTCGCCGACGAAATCTATAGGAGGGCACATGGCGACAGGCGACAACATTCGGCGGCATCGCAAGGCGAAGGGCTTTACGCAGGCCCAGCTCGCCGATGCCGTAGGGCTCACCGAGGGTGCGATCAGGCACTACGAGAGCGGCATCCGCGCGGTTAAGCCCGAGCTGCTCGAGAAGATCGCGAAGGCGCTCGAGGTCTCCGAGGGCGCGCTCAAGGACTACGGCGTCGAGACGTCTCGAGACCTCATGGCCCTGCTGCTGCAGCTTGAGGAGGGCTACGGTCTCGTCCCCAGCGAGGACGGCATGGGCCTGACGGTCGACCCCAGGGCGCCGCATGCCCCCAAGCTCGCGCAGTCGATCAAAACCTGGGCCGAAAAGCGTGCCGAGCTCGAACGCGGCGAACTCGACGAGGACGCTTACGCCGGCTGGAAGGCCTCTTTCTGACATCTTCCCAGGTGAATTGACGTTTTCTTGCGAACAGCCTCTGGTTCTCCGGAGGCTGTTCCATTATTCGAGGCTTCGGTAGTTTGTGTGACAAGGGGCTAGCCTAGGCAGCAACGCTCTTCGCTCCCTTCACGCCCTTCTTCCTCGCCTTCACCGGGCGACCCGGGAGCTGGGGCTGGCAGTCGCCGCACCTGAGCATGAGCAGGGCCACGAGGTTGTCGGTGTTGCGGAAGCCGTAGCCCATCCTCACCGTCACCTTGATCTTGTTGTTGATGGCCTCTACGCGCCCGTTGCTGATGCCGAGCTCGACTGCGGCGATGATGTCGTCGCGCCGGCGGCGCACCTTCTTCTCCACGGCGACGACCTTGGCGATCTTGCAGTAGGCGGCCCTGTGCATCCAGTCGTCGAGCAGCTCGGCGGCCTCGGAGCCGTCGGCTGCCCGGAAGACGGCCCGCAGGTCCTCCTTGAGCTCCCAGGCCCTGACCAGCCGCGAGCCGGCCCTCTTCTTGAGCGCCTCGAGCCTCGCCCTCTGGCCGTCGGTGAGGTCCTCGGGGTTCTTCACGAGCGCGTAGCGGCTGCCCTTGATGGAGGCCGCCTCCTCCTCGAGCGCCCTGACCTCCTCGGGCGGCAGCTCGCCTTTGGCAGGCCTGCCGCGCTTGCCCTCGGGCCTGGGCCTGGCGGCCCTGGCGGCGGCCCTGGCGGCGTTCCACTCCTCGCAGCGCACGGCGTCGAGCGCGTCGTTCATCCACTGGACCACGTGGAAGGGGTCCATGACCCACCTCGCGTTGGGGCAGCGGCGCTTGACCAGCTGCCTTATCCACCTCGCGCCGTCGGCGGTCACCACCTCTATGGCGCGCCTCTGCTCGCGCGTGAGCTCGTCGAGGAACAGGTTGAGCACGTCCTTGCCGGTGCCCTCGTGCGCCCAGATGAGGCAGCCGCGGTCGTGGTCGACGACCACCGTGACGTACTTGTGGCCCTTCTTGTACGACGTCTCGTCGATGCCGATGCGGCGCACGCCGTCGAACCTCGAGGCGCCGCGCGCGGCCTCCAGCTCGGCGTAGACGCGCCTGCACACGCCGCCCACGCTGTGCCACTCGACGCGGGCGAGCTCGGAGACCGCCGAGGCGGTGCAGCGGACCGCCAGCCACGCCACCCAGTCCTCGAAGTCGCGCGTGAAGCGCGCCCCGTGCCGCGCCCAGGGGACGGCCTCGGTGCGCACGCCGTGCTCCGGGCAGCGCACCCTGCAGGGCGCGTACTCCAGGTAGCAGGCCGAGCGCGCCAGGTCCATCGCCCTCCACAGCCTGGGGGCCCCGCGGTTCGCCATGTCGTAGAAGTCGCAGGCCCTGCCGCATACGGGGCAGCGGCGCTGCTCGCGCTTGTAGGGCCGGACGCTCACGACGATGCGCTCGGCCTCGATGCGCGCGCCCAGGACGACCGTGCGGGCCAGACCGAGGGCGAGAAGTAGTAGACTCTTCATGCGTCACACCTCTTCGGTTGTCTGAATTTGGCTTAGCAATCATAGGCGGATGACGCGGAAACGGCCCCTCCCGGGGCCGTTTCAGTTCCAGATCGTTGTTTTCGCCCGCTGAGCTGGGCCTATGCCGGAATCTCTCCCACAGAAACCACCGAAGAGCCCATTATTCCCGTATGAAATCGGCACCCCTGAAGCCCCGTTCGAGGAATAATTGCGCGCTAAAATACAGCAAGATACACGGCGTTATTCGGCGGCATTCGGGGTTGTCGAAACTGCGGAAACCGATTTCCGCGTTTCTTTATTCCCGTTTGTTGACCTGGGCAAATACAATTGAAAAGGGTTTGAATCCGCCTCGCAGTTTCAACTCAGTTTCGACCGTTCGAAACCGGCCTTCGGGGGACCCGAATTGTGAATTATTCCCGCAGGGCCTAATTATTCCCGTACCGCCGAGTACTCCGCTGTACCGCCCAGTAGGGATAGACGGGAATAATTGGGTCGTTTTCCCAGGTAGAGATACAAAAAGAAAGCCCTCGAACCAGAGGGTTCGAGGGCTGTTATTCCCACTATTTCGCTGGTGGCTTCGTCCTGCGGCGATGCCGAAACAGTATCAGGCGGTACTCGGCAGCACCAAAACGCGAGTTCAGAAGCCAGTTCCCGTTATTCCCACTCGATGGTCGCGGGCGGCTTGGACGTGATGTCGTAGCACACGCGGTTGGCGCCGGGAACCTCGGCAACGATGCGGCCGGAGATGCGGGCCAGCACGTCGTAGGGCAGTTTGGCCCAGTCGGCGGTCATGGCATCGCTGGACTCGACGGCACGCAGGATGATCGGGCGCTGATAGGTGCGCTCGTCGCCCATGACGCCGACGGACTTGATGTCGGGCAGGACCGCGAAATACTGCCAGCAGCTGTGCTCGGAGTTGCGCTCGCCGGTCTGCTCAAACAGACGCTGATTGTAGGCATCCAGCTCCTCGCGCACGATGGCGTCAGCGTTCTTGAGAATCTCGAGCTTCTCCTTGTCGACCGCACCGATGATGCGGATGGCAAGACCCGGGCCCGGGAAAGGCTGGCGGAACACGATGTGACCCGGCAGGCCCAGCGCCAGACCAAGTGCACGGACCTCGTCCTTAAAGAAGTGGTCGAGCGGCTCGATGAGGTCGAAGTGTACGCCCTCGGGGAACGGGATCAGGTTGTGATGGCTCTTGATGGTGGCCGTCTTGCCGCCCGTCTTGCGAGCGCCGGACTCGATGATGTCGGGGTAGATGGTGCCCTGAGCCAGGTACTTGACCGGCTTGCCATCGGTCTCGAGCCGCTGCGCCACGGCGAAGAACTCTTTCCAGAACTGCGTGCCGATGATGCGGCGCTTCTCCTCGGGCTCGGTCACACCGGCCAGAAGCTCGGCATAACGGTCCTCGGCGTGGACGTGGATAAAGTCGACGTCAAACTGCTTGGTGAAGACCTCCTCAACCTGCTCGGGCTCGCCCTTGCGCAGCAGACCGTGGTTGATGAACACGCAGGTCATCTGCTTGCCCACGGCGCGAGCGCCCAACGCAGCCACGACGGAGGAGTCGACGCCACCGGACAGGGCCAGAATCACGCGGTCGTCGCCGACCTTCTCGCGGAACTCGGCCGTCATGGTCTCGACCAGGTTGTCCATGCTCCAGTTGGGCTCCAGGCCACAGATCTCAAACAGGAAGTTGCTCAGCAGCTGCTGACCGTACTCGGAATGCTTGACCTCGGGGTGGAACTGCGTGGTGAAGATCTTGCGCTCGACGCACTCCATGGCGGCAACCGGGCACACGTCGGTGCTGGCGGTAACGGTAAAGCCCTCGGGCACCTCGGAGACGGCATCGCGGTGGCTCATCCACACGGTCTGCTCCATGGGCGTGGAGTTAAAGAGCTTGGCGCCTGCCGTGCGCGTGATGGTGGCGCGGCCATACTCGCCCACCTCGGAGTGGCCGACCTTGCCACCGAGCGTCACGGCCGTGATCTGATGACCGTAGCAGAAGCCCAGGACGGGAAGGCCCAGGTCAAAGATGGCGGGGTCGATGGACGGAGCGTCCTCGGCATACACAGAAGCCGGGCCGCCGGAAAGGATGAGCGCAGAGACGTTCATCTCGCGAATCTCGTCGGCCGAGATGTCGCAGGGAACGATCTCGGAATACACGTTGAGGTCGCGGACGCGACGGGCAATGAGCTGACCGTACTGCGCACCAAAGTCGAGTACGAGGACCTTTGCGGAAGCCTTTTGATCCATGGTTTCCCCCTCTTGTTGGCGGGGAGCCGGTGCCCACCCGCGCGAATAAACGAAAATTGCTTTCATAGTGTACACGTTATATGGGGTTTCTCGTCCCTCGCAGCCATCAGTGCACGGCAAACGCACGACCAGGGCCCCTATTTGACGGCAATTGAAGTGTTACCAAACGTTACAGATGATGTAATACGTTTGAACATTGGACGCCCTGTGCCACAATACTGCCGAACGACTCCGCCTCTGTGGCGGCAAATACGATAGGAATACTAGCATGAAGCGCATCCTTCTCATCGCCACGGGCGGCACCATCGCATCGACCGAGGACGGTAACGGCCTCTCCCCCGCCCTGACCGGTGAGGAACTCGCCCAGAGCGTCCCCGAGATCTCGGGCCTCTGCGAGCTCGACGTCGTGCAGCCCATGAACATCGACAGCACCAATATGCGCCCGAGCGACTGGATGCGCATCCGCGATGTCATCGTCGAAGGCTATGCCGATCACGACGGCTTTGTGGTCCTGCACGGCACCGACACCATGAGCTACACCGCGGCAGCGCTTTCCTATCTGATTCAGGACAGTCCCAAGCCCATCGTACTCACCGGCTCGCAAAAGCCCATGGGTAACCCCTTTACCGATGCCAAGCTCAACCTGTACCAGAGCCTGCTCTATGCGCTCGACGAGCATTCACACGACGTCTCGATCGTGTTTGGCGGCGTCGCCATTGCCGGCACGCGCGCCCGCAAGCAGCGCACCATGAGCTTTAACGCGTTCATTAGTGTCAACTATCCGCCCATTGCCTACATCCGCAACGACCGCATTGTGCGCAACGGGCTTCACGGCACGCATCAGGGCGAAAACCCGGTGCGTTTCTACGACAGCATCGACCCGCGCGTGTTTGTCCTTAAGCTCACGCCCGGCGTGAACCCGGGTATCCTGGACGCCCTGGCCGATAGTTACGACGCCGTAATCCTTGAGACCTTTGGCATTGGCGGTATTCCCGAGTTCGGCGAGTCCGGCGAATCATTCCAGGAGGCGATTTTCCGCTGGGTCGATTCGGGCCGCACCGTCGTTATGACCACGCAGGTCCCCGAAGAGGGCCTCGATCTGGGCGTTTATGAGGTCGGCCGTGCTTACGCCGATCATCCGGGCATTCTGCGCGGCGACGACATGACCACCGAGACGCTCGTGGCCAAGACCATGTGGGCACTCGGCCAGTCACGCGATGCGGCCGAGATCCAGCGCCTGTTCTACAGCCAAGTCAACCACGACCGCATCCCGATGGCGTAATTCAGTTGTCGACGGGTATCCCCTATTCGATACCCTCGAGAAGCTCTGACACCGTCATGCCGAGTGCGGGTGCGATCTTAAATAGAACCTTGAGCGTGAAATTTGCCGTCCCATCTTCGATTCGGTCGAGGTAGGGTCGGCTGATTCCTGTCGCCACACAAAAATCAACCTTGGAGATACCAAGGTCCCTGCGTGTCTCTTCGACCCGCCTGCCAAGAATCTGTTTCGCACGTTCGTCCATGCAGCCGAGTTTGAAATGGAGCCGAACATAAACGTAAACTATAGTTTACGTTTTGCCGAATACACAGGAGTTTTCTATGTCGGGTTCTTCGGTCCGCATGTACCGAGCCACGCTTCGCACAAACAGCGCGCCGCCCAAGCTCGTCGTCGTTGAAGCTGAATGCCTTTCGCCCGATGAGTGCACAGCATTTGCATTGCTATCAAGTCGCGTCGCCACCGTTCTGGCCCCTTGCCCGGCGCAAGGTGAACTTGCCATTCAATGCCAAACGCACAGCTGCTTGCTCAATCAGGCTGCCGTAATCGCAACCAGCCAACGCGGCCTGCCGCTCCTTCTAGAAGCCGGCATCGCACTCGCCCTTCGTGGCGCCGGATACGAAAACGAGGCCGCCGCCGACGTGGTCTTTCAACCACGATCGAGCGGCGGCCTCGCAGCAGCCATCGAATATGCTTGCAGGCTCGTTGCCTAAAGGCGCATGCTAAAAGCCCAGGCCAAAGCCCGTTCCGGTAATCGCCGAGTACATAAAGTAAACGTTGATCACGTTGAGGAACACACCCGTGATGCAACCGTTACGCAGGTAACGCTCGCACACGATGCGCGCCATGGCGGCGGAGTCATCATTGTTCTTTGCCTGGCGTCCTGCCGTAAAGTACGTCGCCACGCTCAGCAGCAGGTTGAGCACCGGCAGTGCCAGCAACTCATAGCTCTTGCCCCAGCGCGTCGCCTCGCCGGCGGCATTAAACTTCGTTGCCACCTCGGGGCCAATGTTGGGGATAACACACGCCGCTACCACCAGCGGAAGCACTGCAAGCACCAGCAGCGCGATGCCCATGTAGCCGGCTTTTTTGCCATATTTAAACATGCGCGTCGTCCTTACACGTTAAAGCGGAAGTGCACGACGTCGCCATCGGCCATGACATAGTCCTTGCCCTCAATACGCAGCTTGCCGGCGGCCTTGGCGCCCTGCTCGCCGCCGAGCTCGATGTAGTCGTCATAGCCAATGACCTCGGCCTTAATAAAGCCGCGCTCAAAGTCGGTGTGGATGACACCGGCGGCCTGCGGGGCGGTCGCGCCCTGACGAACCGTCCAGGCCTTGACCTCCATCTCGCCGGCCGTAAAGAACGACTGCAGGCCGAGCAGCTTGTAGGCAGCCTGAGCGAGCACGTCCAGGCCGGGCTGCTCCAAGCCCAGGCTCTCCAGGTAGTCGGCGGCGTCCTCGGGATCGAGCTCGGAAAGCTCGGCCTCGATCTTGGCGCAGATAGGCAGCGGCTTGACGCCGTCGATGGGGGCCAGATCGTCGTTGAGCATATCCTCGTCCACGTTGGCCACATACAGGATGGGCTTCATGGTGAGCAGGAACAGGCCCTTGGCGGCGGCACGCTCCTCATCGGTCATCTCCATGGACGCGGCGCGCTTGCCTTCGTTGAGCCAGGCAAGCAGGCGCTTGGCCACCTCGAACTTGGGCATGAGCTCCTTGTCGCGCTTGGCCTCCTTCTCGAGCTTGGGCAGCTGCTTCTCGAGCGTGCCCATGTCGGCCAGGATAAGCTCGGTCATGATGGTATCGGCGTCACCGGCGGGGTCGACGAACTCGCCCGTGCGGCCCACCTCACGCATGACGTTGGGGTCCTTAAAGTAGCGCACGACCTCGCAGATAGCGTCGGTCTCTCGAATGTTGGCCAAGAACTGGTTGCCCAGGCCCTCGCCCTCGTTGGCACCCTTCACCAGGCCAGCGATATCGACGAACTCGACCGTAGCCGGCACAATGCGGCCGGGGTTGACGATGTCGGCGAGCTTTTGCAGGCGGCTATCGGGCACATCGACGATGCCCACATTGGGGTCGATCGTGGCAAACGGGTAGTTGGCGGCAAGGCCGGTCTTTTTGGTAAGCGCGGTGAACAGCGTCGACTTGCCCACGTTGGGCAGGCCCACGATACCGATGGAAAGGGACACGACAGCTCCTTTTGGTACAGGTACTTCAAACCGTATAAGTATAGCGCCGCCGCAGCATCCGGGCGAATCCGGACACCGCGGCGGCGCAAATGAAGCAGAGATGCGTGAGGGTTCGAGACAGTAGTCCTTACTTAAGCTCAGGCCAGAAATCCTTGTTGGCCTCGATGAGCTCGTCCAGGATCTGCTTAGCAACGCTCGCCGAAGGAATGGTCTTGGAGAGCGTGAGTGCCTGCCAGAGCTTCTGGTAGCTGCCCTCGACCCAAGCCTGGACAACGAGCTTCTCAACGGAAACCTGCTGCTCCATCAGGCCCTTCTGGAACTGCGGAATCGGGCCCTGGCAGATCTTCTCAAAGCCGTTGGAACCGACGATGCAAGGCACCTCGACCATGGCCGTCGGGTCGAAGTTGGGCACAGCGCCATCGTTGGGGACGATCAGCAGGAAGCGCTCGAGCGTGTTCTCGGCCAGTGCGCAGGCAAGGTCGACGATGTAGTTGGCATGTACATCCGGCTCAAAGCCGCCGTCCTTGGCAGTACCCTTGGCGATGATGTCGCGGCAAGCGCCAAAGACCTTCTTCTCGCGGCCGTCCATAACCTCATTGGCGCGAGTGTAGTTGGGGTCAGACGTCTCGACGACATAGTCCGGGTACAGGTAGTACTTGAGGTAGGTGTTGGGAATCGTCTCGGGATCGACAGCATAGACATCCTTGGCCTTGCCGAAGGTGTGAATCCAGCTCTCCTCGACATGCTGCTCCTTACCGGCCTCGTGCTCGATGCCGTCCAGGTAGCCGTTCTTAGCCATGTGCTCCTTAATCTGCGGCATGAGGTCGTTGCCATCCTTGTCGTAGATTTTGCTCCACCAACCAAAGTGGTTGAGGCCGTAGTAGCTATACTGCAGCTCGCGACGATCCTTGATGCCGCACATACGGCTCATCTTATCCATGAGGTCGATCGGCATGTCGCAGATGTTGATGATGCGGCTGTTGGGGCGCAGCACGCGGCAGGCCTCGGCGACGATGGCCGCGGGGTTGGAGTAGTTGAGCATCCAGGCGTTGGGGCTGTACTTCTCCATGTAGTCGAGGATCTCGATGACGCCACCGATGGAGCGCATGCCGTAGGCGATACCGCCGGCACCGCAGGTCTCTTGGCCAACGCAGCCGTACTTGAGAGGAATCTTCTCGTCGAGCTCACGCATGGCGTACAGGCCGACGCGGATGTGAGCAAGGACGAAATCGGTCCCGGTGAATGCGGTCTCGGGGTCGGTGGTGTAGCTAAACTCAACCTCGGGGGCGTTCTCGTGGAAGTAGATCTCGCAGGCCTTGGCCACGGTCTCCTGGCGCTCGGCGTTGTTATCGTAGAAGGTCACCTTGTTGACCGGAAAGCGGTCGCGCTCCTCAAGCAGCATCAGAGCGATGCCCGGGGTGAAGGTAGAGCCACCGCCGGCAATGGTCACGGCATAGTTTTTCTTGGACATGATGTCCTCCTCATTCTGGCCGCTTGCTCAATCCATCCCCGTACGCGGCCTGCACGGTTTGGAATTGTTACCTAGAAGTGGAGTTTTTTATCTCTAGAATCGGCCTTGCGGTGCATACCGGCCCTGCAAGGCCGATTGTTTCGATGGACGATGGTTTACAGAAGAGTCTCGAACTTCAGAAGACTCTCGAACTTCTCGCGAACCTGCGGGACGCTAAGGCCGACGATGACCTGGATTGACTGACCTTGGACCACCAAGCCATGCGTACCGATCGCCTTGAAGGAAGCCTCGGGTGCAACGACGCTCTTGTCCTTGACGTTAACGCGCAGACGGGTAGCGCAGTTCGTTACATCGATGATGTTATCCGTGCCACCGAGCAGATCGAGGATGTTCTCGGCAAGCACCAAGCGCTCATCATCTTTACTCTGGGCGGCCGATTTGCCAGCAGCACCGCCCTGCTTTTGCTTGTAGTCGGCCTTGGACTTGAGCTCGACCTCAACATCGTCATCCTCGCGACCGGGGGTCTTAAAGTCGAACTTGACGATCAGGAAACGGAAGACCACAACCCAAAGAGCGGTAAAGCACAGACCGACAAGGATGGAGATGGCGTACTGCAGACCGTGTGCGGCCCAAAGGGGCAGCCAGTCCCACGAGAGCATCGAGATGATGCCGCCGTCGAAGATACCCACGACGCCAAGGAGGTTTTGAGCCATGCAGCCAAGCGCTCCGAGCACGCAGTGGACGACGAACAGGCCGGGCGCGATGAACAAGAAGGTGAAGTCAAGCGGCTCGGTAATACCGCAAAGCATAGCGGTAAGGGTGACGGGAATGAGCAGAGCCTTGACGCGCTGCTTGCGCTCGGGTTTGGCGGTCATATAAAACGCAATGGCGACGCCAAGCGAGCCGAAGACCTTAGTCCAACCAGGGCAGGTATAGGCAGCCCAGGGTGCGGCATCCTTAAGAGCAATGCTCGGATCGGCAGCCAGTTGGGGAAGGATGTTGGCCCAAGCAGCAAAGATGCCGCCGTTGACCGCCGCGTTGTCGTAATAGAACGGCGTATAGATAAAGTGGTGCAGGCCTGTAGGGATCAGCACGCGCTCGAAGAAAGCAAAGACACCCACGCCAAACGTACCGGCGGAAAGGATGAATCCCTGGAAGGCAGAGATAGCAGCCTGAACATGCGGCCACACCAGGCAGGCGATAAGAGCGACCGGAACCATAACGAAGAAACCGATCATATAGATGAACACGGAACCCGAGAACACGCCCAGCCACTCAGGAAGTTCGGTGTCGAAGAACTTGTTATGCAGCATCGTGGCGATACCAGAGATAATGAGCGCGCCCATGATGCCCATGTCAAGCGTTTTGATGCTTGCGATAGTGGCAAGACCAGTACCGCTGCCCGCCTCGACAGAATAGTCGACACCAAAGACAGGGCCCCACTGCCCCAAGATTGTGCTTACAAAGTAGTTGAAGGTAAGGTAGATGGCCAAAGCCTCCATGCAGCAGCGAGCGTTCTGCTTGTTCGCGAGCGAGATTGGCAACGCTACGCAAAACAGCAACGGCATCTGGTTAAAGAGCGTCCAACCACCCTGGAGCAGCACATTCCAGCAATCAAACCAAAGATGGCCCGCAGTGGCCATCTCGCCAAAGATCGCCTCGGTGGTAAACAACGTACCCAGGCCGACGACGATTCCGGAAAATGCGAAAAGAATTGCAGGCGTGTACATTGCACCGCCGAAACGTTGTATCTTTTGCATCATGACGGGGAATCCCCCGCTCTTCATTCGGAGCGCTGCGGTTTTGGCTTCACTCGAGACCGCAGACGCGCCGTTTGCGTGTACCTCGTGCAATAGGACGGGTGGGCCCGCTTCCCTGACTTCTTGCACTTACGTTTTATCACATCACTTATCTATACAAGTTAGCATTAATACTACGGTCGGTAAACGGTTGATTATTGGCCGTAAACGGTATATGTCCAGTATTTCGCCTGCTAAATCTGGCATAGCTGATGGCTGCATTTTAAATTTCTTTTCTACTTGTCTAGATGTGCTTGTCTATATCTATAGACATGCCTATACTTCATTACAACATCCACCGCCACGTTAAGGAGTCACCATGAAAAGCGCGGTCTTCTATGGAAAGCACGACCTCAGAGTCGAGGAATCGGCAAAGCCGGCCGTGGGCAGGCGCGACGTTCTGATCAACGTCAAAGCTTGCGGCGTCTGCGGTACCGACGTTCATATCTATGAAGGCGACAAGGGTGCAGCCGACGTTACCCCGCCCACGATCCTTGGTCATGAGTTTGCGGGCGTTGTCGAGGCCGTGGGCAGCGACGTCGCTGGCTTTAAACCGGGCGATCGCGTGTGCATCGACCCAAACCATCCCTGCGGCTGCTGCGAACCCTGCCGCGACGGAATCAACCACTACTGCGAGCATATGACCGGTTACGGCACCACTGTTAACGGCGGCTTTGCCGAGTACTGCTCCGTCGATATGCAGCAAGTCTACAAGTTGGGCGATCACACCAGCTTTGAGCAGGGTGCTATGACCGAGCCCGTCGCCTGCTGCCTGCACGGCATCGATATGTGCAACATCAAGCCCGGCAGCACAGTTGTCGTTATCGGCGGTGGCATGATCGGTCTGCTCATGATGCAGCTTGCTAAAAACGCCGGCGCCACCAAGGTTGTCTTGCTCGAGCCCGTCGAAGGCAAGCGCGAGGTTGCGCTCAAACTCGGCGCCGACCTGGCAATTGATTCCATCCACGAGGACGTCCCGGCCCGCCTGAAGCAGGAGGGCGTCGGCAACGTCGATGTCGTTATCGAGTGTGTTGGCAAGCCCGTCACCATCGAGCAGGCCATCCAGATCGCCGGCCACAAGGCTACGGTCATGATGTTCGGCCTCACCAAGCCCGATGAGACAATCACCGTCAAGCCCTTCGAGGTCTTCCAGAAGGAGCTTGTGCTTACCTCGTCCTACATCAACCCTTATACGCAGCGTCGCGCGCTCGAGCTCATCGACTCTGGCAGGCTCGACGTATCCTCGATGGTCGCCAAGGTGGCTTCCCTCGACGAACTCGGCGCCATCCTGTCAGACCCAGCTCTGCGTGCCATGGGTAAATATATAATCGACCCCAGCAAGTAAATCGATCGGCACCTGCGCGAGCGGTCCTCATCCACCGCTCGCGCACTCAGCTCTAGGAGACCGTCATGGCGCGAGCCATCTTCCAAACTATTTACGACAACGTGAAGCAGTCGATTGACGACGGCACATACGCCTATCAGAGTTATCTGCCTTCGGAGACTGAGCTCACGCAGCTGTTTGACTGTTCGCGCACGACGGTCCGTCGCGCCATCTCGATGCTTGCGGCAGATGGTTACGTGCTCCCCCAGCAAGGCAAAGGCATGCGCGTCATTCGCAACATCAGTGACGAGAAGAGTCGTGGTGGCGGCGGACTCGAGACCTTTAAGGAAATCGCGGTCAACCGAGGCTTTGAGCTCAAGACTGTCACCACCGTCTTTGAGCTCCTCATCTGCAGCAAGGCGCTCTCCAAGATTACTGGGTTTCCCGAAGGCTGTGAGCTCACACGCGCCAAACGCATCCGTTATGCAGACGGACAAGCCGTGTGCTCCGACGACTCCTATTACCTAAGCTCACAGGTACCGGGGCTGACACCCGAGATTGTCAACGACTCGATCTATCGTTACCTCGAAGAAGATCTTGGCATTAAGATTGCCACGGGCAAACGCGATGTAACGATTGAGCATCCCACGCCCGAGGATGCACGCGTGCTCGATCTCGACGACTTTAACGCACTCGCCGTTGTACGCGGGCAGACCTACAACGCCGACGGTATCCTTATGGAATACACCGAGACAAAGCAGGTTCCCAGCTTCTTTTTACTCCACGAAACGGTCACCCGCCGCAATAACGGCAGCGAGACCCATCAGAGCAGTATGAGCTAACCATCTATTAGTTGCGGTGGAATAGTTCCTAGAATGGCCAGCTTAAGGGCAAAACAGGAACTATTCCACCGCAACTTTTTTGGCCGGCGGGGCAGTACCTGTCCCACCGGCCATCATTTACGCTCTTTTAACTAGTCCGCGAGCTTTTCCACCTGGTCGAGCATCTTGTCCAGCTTGGCCTTTGCCTCGGCCTTGACCTTCTCAGCTTCTTCGTGAGCCTTCGCCTTCTGGGCGGCCTTTTCCTCGGCTTCGGGATCGACGACGACCAGATTGGACGCGTCGTGTTCAACAAGCTTGAGCGCATGCTCGGGACAAACCTTGACACAGGCGCCGCAGCCTAAACAATACGTAGACTCCAACGCAAAGCGGCCGCTTCCCACCAAATCGCAGGCGAACGTGGGGCACACGTTGACGCACTCGCCGCACGACGTGCACTTGTCAAAATCGCACTCCGGCGTGCTCACCTGTATGTTCTGGGCAAGCTCGGGATGGTTTTGCAGCGTCGAGAGTACCAGTTGGCGCCCGTGCGTGAGCGAACGGCGACGCTTGGTCGTCGTAGTGCCGCACATGGTGTTGAGCGTGCGCTCCAGCTGGGTAATCTGATGGCGATGGGCCTTGAGCTTTTGCGTCACCGAGGCCAGCGCCGCCGTCGCCGGGTTGAGCTTGGTCACCGTCAGGCCCGTGGTGCGGGCAATCTTTTCCATGTACTCCTTGCGCTCGTACTCGCGGCGCTTATGGCACTTGAGGCTCTTGGGGTCGACCTCCAGGCCCATGCCCGTGCCAGTCCACTCTTCGGCCTTCGCAATCGCCTCGCCCAGAATGTCCTCACCGCCGGTGTTGCGGCATTTATCGCACACACCCAACGGCAGGTACACACTCACGTTGGGATAGTCGGCCAGTACCGAGAACCAGGTCTCGGCAGTAATATCGCCCACGCAGGCAACGACGACCTCGTTCTCACGCGGCATGCGCTTGAGGGCGCGCGTGCAGGTGACGTAGGCGGTCTCGTGGCTCGTAGCAGCAGAGACGATATCGTCATACAGGTTTTTGGGCGCCAGGCGCGGCGAGATGATCGCCTCGGTCGGACAGGCAGCGGCGCACAGGCCGCACTTGCGACAGGAGTCGAGGATCTCGATGGAGTCTTCCTCGACCTCGATAGCGTTGACCGGGCACACGTCCATGCACGCGGTGCAGCCGCTCTTTTCGTTTTTGCAGGTCAGGCATGGAATGGTGTTGCCGCGCGGACGCTCCTTGTAGTCGGCAGGATTCCACTGCGGCGCCGACGGATCGAGTGCATTGGTCACGCCGCCAAGCGGATTTTTAAGAAAGTCGAAACCCTTGCTGATCTCGATAATGTCATCAAACAGATCGTGTTCCTGCGCCATGCGCGGCCCCTCCCTGAGCAGTGCAAACAAGCAAGAGATAATGATACGCCATCGGTCCACGCCTCGGGCAAATTACACGCGGCGCATCTTTGCGGCAAATAGCCCATGGCCTATCGCCGCCCCGATTGCACAAGGTCAATCAAGTGCCAAGCTATGCCTCGCACATGAACTGCACGAGCTTTAGTTTGGTCACCTTGGCCTGTTCGTTAGCCATATTGCGCTCGTTTCTAAAGACCGCATCTGCAACACCCTGCAAATCGGCATCGGAAATCTCGCTGCACGGACCGTCCATCGATGCCGCCGTGGGGCATACGCACAACGGCAACTCGGCATAAAACGCAACGGCCTTGGCGATATCGAGCATTTTGCCGCCGCCAATACCCACTACCATGTCGCAATACTCGGCCTGGGCTTCCTTAGCCATTTCGACAACGGCGTCTTCCGTACACGGACCGTCATAAATCTTAAAGAACGGCTCACTTAGGTCTTCGTCCAGAAATCCATCGACGATCTGCTTGCACAGCCGATCCTCGGTGCCCTGGTCAAACAAGACATAGGCAGCGCAGCCCAACCATGACAAATACCTGCCCTGGCGCGAAAGCTCCCCCGGCCCCTGAACATACCGGCCGGGACCGCCGTAAACCATAGGAAGCGCCATACGAGAATCCACCCTTCATCAAACAACGATTGGTGCAAAGTAACCTGGCCCCTTTGCACCAACTTGGTGCGAAGGGGCCAGGTTAGTTTGCACCATAGCAAAAAGGGGCAAAGCCATCTGTTGGCTTTGCCCCTTCCTTAGCTTGATTTACTCATCCATGAGATAGTAGTGGCCCAGCGCGTCGGCACCCAGGATGGCGTTTGCGACCATCTCGGGCGTCACCTCAAAGGGCATGTTGCACATGGTGTCATCGGGTGCGCAGGCGGCCTCGGCAACAATCATGGCCTGCTCGCGCGTAAGCTCGGCAACGCCAAGTTCCTTCATCGTGACCGGCAGGCCAAGCTCAATGCAGAAGCCCAAGACTTCCTCGAGCTTCTCGGTCGGGGCATCCTCGAGTACCAGCTGGACGATAGTGCCAAAGGCGACCTTCTCGCCGTGATACATGCCGTGGCACTCGGGCAGCATCGTCAGGCCATTGTGGATGGCATGAGCAGCGGCAAGGCCCGAGCTCTCAAAGCCAATGCCCGAAAGCAGCGTATTGGCCTCGATGATGTGCTCGACGGCAGGCGTGAGCGCACCCTTCTCCAGCGCAACCTTGGCCTTGACGCCATCGGCCATGAGCGTCTCATAGCAGAGCTTGGCGAGCGCCAGGCCGGCCATTCCGCCCTTGCCGCCGGCGCAGGTGCCGCCGTCGGCATCGTGCGTCGCCTGAGCCTCGAAATAGGTTGCGAGCGCATCGCCCATACCGGAAACCGTCAGGCGCACCGGGCTCGCCGCGATAACCGTCGTATCCATCAGGACAATGTTGGGGTTTGCCTTAAGGAAGAGGTACTTGTCGAACTGGCCGTCATCGGTGTAAAGCACCGAAAGTGCCGAGCACGGTGCATCGGTCGAGGCAATGGTGGGGCAAATGATAACCGGGGACTCCAGGTAATAGGCGACGGCCTTCGCGGTGTCGAGGATCTTGCCGCCACCGACGCCGACGATGATGTCGCAACCGTTGTCGCGAGCGAGCGCAACCAGGCGATCGACCTCGCCCTTGGAGCACTCGCCGTTAAAGTCCTCAAACAGCAGCTCGGCCTTGGCCTCGGCAAAGCCGCCCTCGATCTTGGCACCGACGCGCTTCTTGCCCGAAGGCGTCACGATGACGAGGGCCTTAGCGCCGAGCGGCTCGACATAGGAGCCGAGCTTGGCGAGCTCGTCCGGACCCTGGATGTACTTGCTGGGGCTATTGAAAATTGCAGCCATAACTATCCCATTCTCTAAAAAAGAAAGGGGCTCCGTACGGATACGTGCGGAGCCCCTCGTTACGATAACAAGAGTCGATTAGAAATCGATGTCGGTGTCGTAGTAGCAGGCCTTGAGGATCTTCTCGAAGTCGGCAGCCTTGGTCTCACGCGGGTTCTCGGGCGTGCAGGCGTCCTGCTCGGCGTTCGCGGCGATCTCGGGCAGCTTGGCGAGGAACTCCTCCTCGGAAACCATCTGCGGGTTCTCGGCGTCGACCTTCACGCCACCATTCGCGTAATCCTTGATGGACTGCGGAATGTTGAGCTGGTCGTTGAGGTCGCGGATCTTCTGGACGAGCGCAGCGATGAGCTCCTCGTTGGTCTCGCCGGGAAGGTGCAGGATCTCCTTGGCCACGTAAGCGTAACGCTCGGCAGCACGGGGATCCTTGGAGTTCCACTGGATGACCTTGCCCAGGTACATGGCGTTAGCGGCACCGTGGATGATGTGGCCGTTCTCGAAGGCAGCACCGGTCTTGTGAGCCATGGAGTGAACGATGCCGAGCAGGCCCGAGGAGAAGGCGATACCGGCGATGCACTGAGCCTCGTGCATGTGCTGACGGGCCTCATGGTCGCCAGCATAGGACTTGGGCAGCCACTCGACGATCTCGCGGATGCCGTGCAGAGCGTTGGCGTCGGTGAACATAGAGGCGCAGGTGGAAACGTAGGCCTCCATGCAGTGGGTCAGAGCATCCATGCCGGTGTGAGCGCACAGCTTGGCGGGCATGGTGTAGGTGAGCTCGGGGTCGACGATGGCGACATCAGGGGTGATGTTGAAGTCGGCCAGCGGGTACTTGATGCCCTTGGCGTAGTCGGTAATGACGGAGAACGCGGTGACCTCGGTAGCGGTGCCGGAGGTAGAGGAGATGGCGCAGAAATGAGCCTTCTGACGCAGCTCAGGGAAGCTGAACGGCTGGATGATGTTGTCGAAGGACTCCTCGGGATACTCGTAGAAGACCCACATGGCCTTAGCGGCATCGATGGGCGAGCCGCCACCGATGGCGATAATCCAGTCGGGCTCGAACTCGCGCATGGCCTCGGCGCCCTTCATGACCGTCTCGATGGACGGGTCGGACTCGACGCCCTCGAACAGCTTGACCTCGAAGCCGCCTTCCTTAAGGTCGTTCTCGACGTCCTGCAGGAACCCGCCGCGGCGCATAGAGCTGCCGCCAGAAACGATGATGGCCTTCTTGCCCTTGAGGTTCTTCACCTCATGGCGAGCGCCCTCACCAAAGTACAGATCGCGAGGATTGGTAAAACGTCCCATACTGTGCCTCCTAAACAAGCCCCTCTTAGACTTGCGTATATAACGGAGCACCCAATTGGCTCCGTTAGGACCGGTTTGCGCGTTGCCGGCGATGACAATGCGCGATGTCTAAACGTCTCAACGCTCAGACAAACACTATTTTACCGTTCTGGTTGGTCAGTTATTCACCTAAAGCCGCCAATGATGAAACGTTTTTTCTATCCCTGAAGACCCTTGTGCGGCATTCATACTCCCAAGCTGGGCAAACGTTTTATCAAGGTTGACTACATATCCCGGGCAGGACCGTGCCCCTCCAAAATATGCACCGTTCGCCGCCAAAAATCGACCGTTTGCGGCACCGTGATACCACTCGGTCGTCCAAGGTGCCGACATTTGTGCGACATCCGTCTTCGTGGTGCAAAGGTGCAAGTCCAAGTGCGGCACCCCCGGTGTGCCACATGCGGGTAAACTAGAACCTTATATAGAAACATTTGAACCCTAACCGCAGCAAAGGAGGCCCCATGGCATTCGATCCCATTCAAGAGGATTGCCATCGCCTCGTTCTTGAGGCCTTGCGCCGCGACAATATCCCGCTCACCGACGGTGCCGCCGTAGAGCGTCTGATGGAACAATTCACCCGCAACCCCGCACCGCTCATCGTGCACGACCGCGACCGCGCCGGGCACCTCATTGCCAAGGTGGTCGAGGCTGTCGACTACCGCATTCCCTTTATCCCTGACGATACCCAGGCAGAGCAAGAAGAGGCAGCTGCCGAGAACATGCTCCGCGAGGCAGCCGCGCTCGACCCGACCAACTGGGACGCTCAGCGCATGCTGACCGCCCTCACCGCCGGCTCCAACGAGGAATACGTGCAGTATCTGGTGTCCAAGTGCGACGAGGTGGAGCACGATCTGGCGCTCAAGACCGCCTCGGCGCAGGACCCCTACGAGCGTGAGGCCGCAGGCGACCTGACCCGCCGTCCCTACCTGCGCTGGCTTGCCGCCCTTGCGTCGCGCGCCCTCATTAGCGGCCGCTACCGCATGTCGCTCGAAGCCGCAAACCGCAGCTTGGACTTTGCGCCCAACGACCCCGCTGGTGTCCGCCACACCGCGATGCTCGCCATGGCAAAGCTCGAATACCCCGCCGAGGAGCTCAAGCGCTTTCGCTCTGCCCACTCCGTGCCGTACCTCGCGAATACCCCGCTGCGCCGCCCCAAAGATGCGGAGCGCGACTTGGACCCGTGGACGCTCATCGCACTGATGAGCGCAGCCTGGCGCGAGCTGGACTACGAGGGCGCCGAGCACTACCTGCGTATCCTTGCACGCTCGTGTCCGCACGCGGCCGAGGCGCTCTACTTCCAAACCGAGTTTCCCGATGGCGTCTATGCCCGCGTCAACGTGGGTGCGGGCTCCACCGACGAGCTTGTCCTTGCGCTATCCGAGGCGACGCCGGTACTGCAGGAGGGCCTGGGCGCCCCCGACAACGCCAGCTTTGCCGCCTGGGTCGCCACCAACGATATCGTGCGTTCCCAAATCGATGAGCGCATACTGCGGGCGGCCGAGCAGGGTTTGCCGTTTAAGGGAGGAGACCTCTAATGGATCCGAGCGTCTACATCCCCGCCTACCTGGAGCGCGCCTACGTTGCGTCGCACCCCGAGCTCACCGATGCAGCACGCGAGCTTGTCCATAACGACATTAGCGCGAATCCCCAAAAGTACGCGCAGTCCGAGCATGCCCAGGCGCTGCTGTCCTATGCCGGTGTTCATCGCCACCTGCTCGACGAGCTCCATCGCATCGAGGACATGGGCAGCGACGAGGAATTCGAGCAGACGCGCAATCGTCTGTTCGACGACATGCGCGATGAGCTGCTCAAGATTGTCCGCGTCGATGCGTATGTCCTCGATGCCCAGCTGCTCGCCATCATCCTGGCTGACACGCCCGTTGACGCCTGCCTGGGCGACCTGATGAAGCTCGAGGCGACCACAACCGATTACCTGCAGCAAAGCGTGCCCGGGTTCGACATGGAAGCCCCGCACTACTGGGCCAATAAGGTTTTGACGGACGGTGTGACGGCGGCAGAGCTCACCGTGAGCGAGCCGGCTCTTATCGGGTGGCTTCACACACTCGAGGCCATCTCGCAGCTGTGCATGGCGAGCGCTCGCTACCGTGCTGCCGCCAACTACGCCCGCCGTGTTCTTAAGGCGGAAGGCTACCCCACCCGAGCCGCAGGCACCGTGTTGCTCGCCCTCGCTCGCCTGGAAGACCAGGACGGCTTTTTTGCCCTGGCCCACCAGCTCGAGGAAGAGATCGGGGCTGACGCGCTCGAGAACTCTCCTTGGTATCTGCTCGCCCGCACGATTCTGCTGTTCAAAACAAACAAGATGCGCCCGGCGACACGCGCGCTGCGTGAGTTTGCCAACCGTTGCGAGGGCGGTGCGTTCTTCTTACTGAACCCCATGTACCAGACACCGTACCTTCCCTGCCGGCCCGAGCCACACGATCCCTGGGATCTTTCGCACCAGGCCGTTTGGGAAGCGGACGGTATTATCTCGGACACTCCCGACTTTGCCCCCTGGGCCAATGCCTGCGAAGACGTGTCGCAGCTTGCCCAGGAATTTGCGCGCCGCTACGGTTTTTAGTGACGCACTCGACCCGACCATGTCGTTTACGTTAGGAACGGTTTCATGAACCTCCGCTCATCTCTTGCCTGTACCTCGAGCGATATCGCTCGCTGGGGGCTGCGCTCCGTCCTTAAGCGCCAGGGTGGCGTGCTTCCCGGCCGCATCGCCATGAAGATCGACGCCGAGTTGCTGAGCGACCTCGCTGCCCTTGTCGACCGCAGCGTGGTGATCACCGGCACCAACGGCAAGACCACCACCTCCAACCTCATCGCCGACGCCGTTGCCGCCAGCGGCGCCACCGTGGTATGCAACCGCGCCGGCAACAACATGGAGCCGGGCGTGGTGGGCGCACTGCTCGAGGCGCGCAGCGGCCTCAAGCGAGCCGGTGGCAAGCGCGTGGGCGTTTTTGAGTGCGATGAGCTTTACACCGTACGCGTTCTGCCCAAGCTCAAGCCGACGTACTTCGTGCTGCTCAACCTGTTCCGCGACCAGCTAGATCGCTATGGCGAGATCGATCACACCCAGGAGGTCATCGCCCACGCGCTGGAGCTTTCGCCGGCAACGACACTCATCTATAACGCCGACGATCCGCTGTGCGCCTCGATTGCCGCGCGCGTCCCTAACACGAGCATCGCCTTTGGCATCGACGGCGCCACGGGCACCGAGTCCGATCGCATTAGCGACTCGCGTTTTTGCTCGCAGTGCAACGCGCCGTTGGAGTACGACTATGTGCAGTATGGTCAACTCGGCGCCTACCATTGCCCCTCGTGCGGTTGGGCACGCCCCGCACTGGTCCGCCGTGTGACGGGCGTGGAGCTCGGCTGCGACGGCTACGGCTTTGACCTGGTCTTTGGATCTGCGTCCGACGCAGCTGCCGTACACATCGCCACGCGCTACAACGGCCTGTACATGGTCTACAACGTTGCCGCTGCATTCTTTGCCGCACATGAGTTAGGCGTGGATACGGCGCACCTGCAGCCCACGCTCGATGCCTACGTCCCCGCCGGCGGACGCATGGGCCGCTGGGATATCGCCGGCCGCACCGTCGAGGCCAACCTGGCTAAGAATCCCGTAGGCTTCGATCGACAAATCCAGTCCATCAAGACGGCAGGCGGCAGACTCTGCGCTTTCTTCCTCAACGATAACGATGCCGACGGCCACGATGTATCGTGGATCTACGACGTCGACTTTGAGCGCATCGCCGACACGCCGGGTCTTGTCGCCTTTGCCGGAGGCACGCGCGCGCACGACATGCAGGTGCGCCTCAAGTACGCCGGCATCGATGCCGCGATTATCTCGGACGTCGCGCAGGCAATTGGCACCGTGGCAGACGAGGCCGCCGATGACACCTTCTACGCCGTCGCCAACTACACGGCCTTCCCGCCGCTGGTCAAGGAGCTCGACGGGCTGAAAGGCGCCACCGCCGACGCTGTTGCTGGGCGCGCCGTAGCCCGTGCCGACGGCAGCGCTCTTCCTATCGGTATCGCGCCAGTCGAGCTTTCGCGCCCGCTGCGCATCGTCTACCTGTATCCCGATGCCCTTAACCTCTACGGCGACGGCGGCAACGTCATCGCCCTCGAGCGCCGCTGCGCCTGGCGTGGCATTCCCGTGCGCGTGGACGAGGTCCGTATGGGCGAGTCACTCGATCTCACCGATGCCGATATCGTCATGATGGGTGGCGGCTCCGACCGCGACCAGCTAGCCGTGGCACACGAGCTGCTCGCCCAAAAAGACAAGGTCGCGGCCTATGTTGAGGACGGCGGCACACTGCTTGCCATCTGTGGCAGCTATCAGCTGCTCGGCCGTTCGTACTACATGGGCGAGGATCGCATTGAGGGCCTGGGCGTCATTGCCGCCGAAACCGTACGCGGCTCCGACCGCCTGATCGGCAACGTAGCCGTCAAAACCGATCTGGCACCTGAGCCCTTTGTGGGATTCGAGAACCACGGTGGCCGCACGCTTTTGGACGCCGAGGCCACGCCGCTCGGAACGTCCGTCGTCACGGGCACCGGCAACAACGGCGACGATGGCTTTGAGGGCCTGATCTACAAGGGCGTCATCGGCACGTACCTGCATGGCCCGGCGCTGCCCAAGAACCCCGAGCTCGCCGACTGGCTGATCGCCCATGCCCTCGAGCACCGTGGCGATGCACAGGCCGCCGCCCTGCTGCCGCTCAAGCCCCTCGACGACACCTACGAGCACGCCGCCCACGACGCCGCGATGAAGCTCCTCCCCTAACGCCTCGCCACCACAAAGGGGACAGGCACCTTTGTGGTGGTTTTTCAGTTTGCCAACGATATGTGAACGGCTAAAAAAGTCTGCTATACTCTTTCCCGCTGTCCCCATCGTCTAGCGGCCAAGGACGCCACCCTTTCAAGGTGGATATCGCGGGTTCGAATCCCGCTGGGGGCACCATTTGAATTGAAGAGCCCGTTACCCTCGCGGTAGCGGGCTTTTTGCTACCGATATGCCGGGATTCGAACCCGACAGGGTGCGAATCCCGGCATCATCGCAAGGCCTGTGGTCAAAAAATGGCAAATATGAGTACTGTTACCATTTTAGTTACAGCGATTTCATGCCTTCAGAAGGCGATTTAGCCGTCGGGCGTCCTACGGCGGAAAAATTGCAGACGTTTATCGGCTAAGTACTTGGACATATGTTGCGTAACACTACATATTTTGCAAATAAATAATGTTACAGGACTTGTGACAGTACTCATATTTGACGTTTTTTGCCCATAGCCCTTTATACCTAGGCACATCGGCGGCAAAACGGGCTTCAAAGCGTCCTTCGCAAACAAAAAGCCGGGGCCCGCGCGATGCGGACCCCGGCTCAATACCGTGACGATATGTCAGTTACGTTCTACACATAGAACAGAATGTCGTCGTAGGTCGGAACCGGCCAGTAGTCGGCGGCCACGATCTCCTCCATGGCATCCACGGCGGCGCGCAGCGTATCCATAGCGGGAACGACCTCGTGTGCATACACATTGGCCTGCTCCTGGCCTTCGAGGGCCTCGGCCTTCTGATGCACGGCGTCGAGCGCCTTAATGGAGTCGTTGATGGCAGTGATACCGTTGCAGAGCTTGTTGAGCGTATTCTGCTCGCACTGCATGGCGGCCTCGGCGCCGGCGGCGCGAATAGTCTCAAGGCCCTTAGCGACCTTGGTGGCATAGGCGGTAATGACCGGGCGATAGGTACGACGCGCCTCGCGAACCATCGTGGTAGCCTCGATGTTCATGAGCTTGTTGTACTTCTCGAGCTTGCAGTCGTAGCGGCACTGAGCCTCGGCCTTGGTCAGGACACCCGTCTCCTCGAAGAGCGCGATAGCCTTATCGGAAACAAAGGCGGGCAGGGCATCGGCCGTGGTCTTGTTGTTGGCAAGGCCGCGCTTCTCGGCCTCAATGGGCCACTCGTCGGAGTAACCGTCGCCGGAGAACAGGATGCGCTGGTGATCGGTCAACACCTTCTTGCAGTACTCGAGCGCGGCATCCTGGAACTCATCCTCGGGCGTACCCTCAAGCGCGTCGGCGAAGGACTTGAGCGACTTGGCCACGGCGGCATCGAGCACCAGGTTGGAGTCGGAGACGTTCTGTTCGGAGCCGCAGGCACGGAACTCGAACTTGTTGCCGGTGAAGGCAAACGGGGAGGTGCGGTTGCGGTCGGTGTTGTCCTGCATCAGCTTGGGCAGAGTATCGGCGCCCAAGTCGAGCACGCCGCGCGTGGCATGGACGGAAGCCTTGCCATCGATGATCTTCTCGACGACCTCGGTAAGCTGGTCGCCCAGGAAGATGGACATAATCGCCGGAGGAGCCTCGTTGGCGCCCAGACGATGGTCGTTACCGGCCGAGGCAACGGAGGCACGCAGGAGCTCCTGATAGTTATCGACGGCCTCGATCACCGCGGTGAGGAAGACGATGAACTGCAGGTTGTCGAGCGGAGTGTCGCCCGGATCGAGCAGATTCTCGGACTCGGTGCCAAGCGACCAGTTGTTGTGCTTGCCCGAACCATTGATGCCCTCAAAGGGCTTCTCGTGCAGCAGGCAGACCAAGTCGTGGCGGGAGGCGATGAGCTTCATCTTCTCCATCATGACCAGATTCTGGTCGATGGCCTCGTTGACCTCGCCATAGACCGGTGCGAGCTCATGCTGGCAGGGAGCGACCTCGTTGTGCTTGGTCTTGGCGGGAATGCCGAGCGCCCACAGCTCATCGTCCAAGTCCTTCATGTAGGCCGAGACGGTGGGGCGGATAGCGCCAAAGTAGTGCTCCTCGAGCTCCTGACCCTTGCATGGAGCAGCACCAAAGAGGGTGCGGCCGGTAATGACCAGGTCCTTGCGCTTGCGGTAGGCGTCCTTCTTGATCAGGAAGTACTCCTGCTCGTCGCCCACGGAAGGAACGACCTTCTTGGGGGTCTTACCGAACAGCGCCAAAACGCGCTTAGACTCACGCGAGAGCGCGGTCATGGAACGCAGCAGCGGGGTCTTCTTGTCCAGGGCCTCGCCCGTGTAGGAGCAGAAAGCCGTGGGGATGCACAGGACATCGTCCTTGATAAAGGCGGGGCTAGTGGGGTCCCAAGCGGTGTAGCCACGGGCCTCGAAGGTGGCGCGCAGGCCGCCGTTGGGGAAGCTGGAGGCGTCCGGCTCGCCCTGGATGAGGTTCTTGCCCGTAAACTTGGTAATGGCGGTGCCGTCGTGGTTGGGCTCCAGGAAGCTGTCGTGCTTCTCGGAAGTAATGCCCGAAAGAGGCTGGAACCAATGTGCGTAGTGCGTCGCGCCCTTGGAGATGGCCCAGACCTTCATGGCATGGGCAACGGCGTTGGCCACATCCAGGTCGAGCGGCTCACCGCCCTCGAGGGTTGCAGCAAGGCGCTTCCAAATGTCCTTGGGGAGGTAGTCCTTCATGACTTCCTCAGAGAACACCATGGTCCCGAAGCGGTCAGTAAGATCGGCCATACGGAACTCCCTTCGTATCGGCACCGCGTGAGAAGCGGTGTTGATTACTAACGAACGAGTCATAGCTTAGACTCGCCGTGTTTCCGCGACATTACCGTTATGTTGCTGTCGCGAAACCAATCAATGAGGTTACCCTATCGAGGCGGCGTTGCCACCCTCAACAGCCAATCAACTGTATAAATAGCAGACCTCTCCCCATGGTTTAAGGGTAGTCAATTTGGAATGGAGCTCTATTAACTGGTATTTTGCATCAGATACCAGTCTTTATAGTCCGTGCCTAGATTAGCCGCTCTGTTATAGAGAAAGCCGATAGCAAGGCATCTTTGATTGGTATCCTCAAATAGCGAGTGAAACTCCACCGTGGCACAGTGGTGCTGTAGAATCCTTACAACACATCACACTATTACGTATCTAGAGGAGCACGATATGCGCGTCGACGAGGTTTTTAAGCAGGCAGCATCCCAGGGCACCGCGCCCATTTCGTTTGAGATGTTCCCGCCCAAGGGCGAGCTGACCCTCGACACGGCTCGCGAAGTGGCAGGCAATCTGTGCAAGCTTTCGCCGAGCTTTGTCTCGGTCACCTGCTCGGCCGGCGGCTCGGGCAACGGCGCCACCACCGCCCCCATCGCGCATATGATTACGAGCGAATTCGATACACCCTCGGTTGCACACCTTACCTGCGTGGGCCGCTCGCATGCCGATATCGCCGCCAAGATCGACGAGTATCGCACCGCCGGCGTGGAAAACATCCTGGCCCTGCGTGGCGATCTCCCCGCCGGCGCGACCGAGGACGACAAGCCCGCCTCGGACTACGCCTACGCCCGCGACCTCATCCCCGAGCTCGTCGACGCCGGCTTTTGCGTGGGCGCCGCAGCCTACCCCGAGGGCCACATTGCCTGTGAGGATCTCAACCTCTCGGTCGAACACCTCAAGCAAAAACAGGACGCTGGCGCGAGCTTCTTTGTGACGCAGCTCTTCTTTGATAACGAGTGCTTCTACCGTTTTCGCGAGCTTGCCGACAAGGCCGGCATCACCGTGCCCATTACCGCGGGCATCATGCCGTTTATGGGCAAGTCACAGATCAGCCGCATGGTCTTTATGTGCGGCGCGTCGCTGCCCTCCCCCGTCATCAAGATTCTCGCCAAGTACGAGAATGACCCCGAGAGCCTGCAGGCAGCTGGTGTAGATTATGCAGCCCGCCAGCTTTGCGACCTCAAGGAGCACGGCGCCGACGGCCTGCACCTGTACACTATGAACCGTCCTGCGATCGCCGCGACCATTATGGAGCGCCTGGGGTAATGGAAAAACCGCACATCGATACAACCGTTGTTGAGGTGCCGGCCGACCTTGCGTCGCCGGCGCTTTACCGTGTCGATGCTGCGCACCATCCCCGTGTCGACCGTACCGAGATGCTGCGGTATCTGGGTTACGGCGGCCAGCAGATTGAGCCCGAACTGTCACGACGTATTGAGCTTGTCGTTGAACGTCTGGAACTGGACATTGAGCCCCGTGGCGTGCGCCGCGTATTTGCCATCGATGCCACGGGCGCGGACGAGCAGGGCAAGCCTTGCATCCGCCTGGTCGGCACCAACGTTGAGCTGCGCGGTCGCGATATCTATCGACATCTCAAAGACGCCCGCTTTGCCGCACTCATGGCATGCACCCTCGGCATGGACGCCGAGCGTCGCCTGCGCATCACGGGAGCCCAACATCCCCTGGAGGGCGCCGTGCTCGACGCCGCGTGCTCCGCTTACGTGGAAGCCGCCGTTGAGCAAATGGACCAGCAGGTCAAGACGGACGCCGCCGTTCATGGGCTCGCCGGCAACTGGCGCTTTAGTCCCGGCTACGGCGACTGCCCGCTCTCGGCCCAGCGCTCGATCGTCAATGCGCTCAATGCCACGCGGCTCATCGGCCTGACCGTCACGCCCACCAGCCTGCTCATGCCCACCAAAAGCGTGACCGCGGTGATCGGCCTGTTTGACGGCGAGGTCCACGACGCCCAAAGCCGCCCCACCTGCAATATCTGCCTCATGCGCGAGAACTGCCGCTTCCGTGCCGCCCACACCACCTGCTATTCCAGCCATTAGGAGCCCCCGATGTTTACTCCGCTTATCACTCATGATTCTGACGGCACTGCATTGGCGGCACCCGTTGATGCCGCACGTCGCAACGGTGCCACGTACAAGACGCGCACGATCGACGATCTGCGCATTAAGGACGATCGCCTGCGTGCGGCCATAGAGGGCACGGGGCACCTGCTGTTCGACGGCGGCATGGGCACCATGTTGCAGGCCGCTGGCATGAAGGCGGGCGCCCTGCCCGAGCTGCTCAACTTTGAGGAGCCCCAGGTCATTACCGACATTCAGCGCCAGTACGTCGAGGCTGGCTGCGACGTGATCACCGCCAACACCTTTGGCGCCAATGCCCACAAGCTCGACGGCGCCGCCACCGTGGCAGATGTCTTTGCCGCCGCTGTCGCCTGCGCCCGCGCGGCTGGTGCCCGCTACGTCGCCGGCGATATCGGCCCCATCGGTGCGCTGCTTCGCCCCTTGGGTACCCTCAGCTTTGACGAGGCCTACGACCTCTTTGCCGAGGAAGTGCGCGCAGGCGTCGCCGCGGGCGTGGACCTCTTTATTATCGAGACTATGACCGACCTGGCCGAGATCAAGGCGGCGGTCCTCGCCTGCCGCGAGAACTCCGACCTGCCCGTCTTTGCCACCATGACCTTCGAGGAAGACGGCCGCACCTTCCTGGGAACGAGTCCCGAGGTCGCCGCCATCACGCTCGATGCCATCGGCGCCGACGTTTTGGGCATCAACTGCAGCCAAGGACCGGCCGAGCTCCGGGGACTCGCCGCACGTATGCTCACCGTTACCGACAAGCCCGTTATGGTGCAGGCCAATGCAGGACTCCCCCATGTGGACGACGACGGCAACACCGTCTTTGATATCCAAGCCCCCGAATACGCCGAGGCCGTCGCCGGCATGATCGCCGACGGTGTGAGCGTCGTGGGCGGTTGCTGCGGCACCACGCCGGCGCACATGGCGGCCTTGCGCACGCTTATCGATAACCACACGCCCAGCCCGCGCCGCCGCAAGCCCAGCATGTCGGTCACGAGCGCCCAAACGGTCGTGGACCTTCCCTGCGACGGCCACAAGATCGCCGTCATCGGCGAGCGCATCAACCCCACCGGCAAAAAGCGCCTGCAGCAGGCCCTGCGCGACGGCGACCTGGACTACGTCGTGAGCCAGGGCATCAGCCAGCAAGAGCAGGGCGCCGACATCCTGGACGTCAACGTGGGCCTGCCCGAGATCGACGAGGTCAAGATCATCCAACAGGCGACCGAACAGCTCCAGGGCTCCACGCTGCTGCCGCTGCAGATCGACTCCACCGACCCCGCCGCCGTCGAGGCCGCCGTGCGCCGCTACGCCGGCAAGCCCATCATCAACTCGGTCAATGGCAAGCAGCAGATCATGGATGAGATCTTTCCGCTGGTCGCCCACTACGGCACCAACGTTGTCGGCCTTACGCTCGACGAAGGCGGCATCCCCGATACCGCCGAGGCTCGCTTCGCCATCGCCGAGCGCATCGTGGCCGGGGCTGCCCGCTACGGCATCGGACCGGACCGCATCCTCATCGACTGCCTGGTCATGACCGCCTCGACCAATCAACGCCAGGCCGAGCAGATCCTGCGCGCCATGTCCCTGTGCAAGGAGCGTCTGGGCGTCAAATGCGCACTCGGCGTGTCGAACATCAGCTTTGGCCTGCCTGCCCGCCCGCTGCTGGGCTCGGTCTTTTTGGCCGCCGCCTTTGGCGCGGGCCTGGACGCCCCCATCATGAACCCGGGTTCCAAGCGCTTTATGGACACCGTCTACAGCTATCGTGTGTTGAGCGTTGAGGACGAGGGCTCGACCGGATACATCGAGCGCTACGCCGGCTGGACCGATCCGTACAAGATCGCCGCAAACCCGGCAGCAGCTCAGGCCGCATCGAGTGATGCCGCGCCCGCTGCTGGCACCGCCGGCACCGACGGCAACGACGACCCGATTCGTCGCATGGTCGTCTCGGGCCGCAAAGGCGAGATCGCTGCCGAGACCGAGCGTCTGCTGGCAGACCACGATGCCATGGACCTCATCAACAATCACTTTATCCCCGCCCTCGACGAAGTTGGCGTCCTCTTTGACCAGGGCAAGTTCTTCTTGCCGCAGCTTATGGCCTCGGCCGAGGCCGCACGCGTGGGCTTCGACACCATCAAGCGCCTGATGCCCGCCGGCGAGATTGCCGACAAGGGCAAGATCTGCGTGGCCACCGTCAAAGGCGACATCCACGATATTGGCAAGAACATCGTCAAAATGCTGCTCGACAACTACGGCTACACCGTCTTTGACCTGGGCCGCGACGTCGATCCGCAGGAGGTACTCAAGACCGTCAAGGAGCGCGATATCAAACTCGTCGGCCTCTCGGCGCTTATGACCACCACCGTCGTCGCCATGGAAGAGACCATCAAGTTGCTCCATGCCGAGGTTCCGGGCGTCAAGATCATCGTGGGCGGCGCCGTGCTCACCCCCGAATACGCCAAGCAGATCGGTGCGGACTACTACGCCAAGGACGCCGCCGAAAGCGCTCGTATCGCCGAAGAGGTCTTTGGGCAGTAACACAACGGAAACAACCGAGCACCAAAACGTGCCGCATGCGCCACTTGGCACGTGCGGCACGTTAGAATAGATAAGATTATGCTCGTTTTGGCAGATAGGAGCGCAAGGATGGCGATCACGCCCGCAGAAATCGCGGAAACCCGCGGCATGGTTGAGGAACAGAACCTCGACATCAGGACCATCACCATGGGTGTTTCGCTCATGGGTTGCGGTGACGAGAACCTCGACCGCATGTGCACGAAGATCTACGACCACGTGACGCACACGGCTGAGCATCTGGTCGAGACCGCCGAGAACCTCGAGCGCGAGTACGGTATCCCCATCGTCAACAAGCGCGTTTCCGTCACCCCGGTGGCGCAGATCGCCGCATGCTGCAAGGATGAGGACCTCACCCCCATCGCGCATGCCCTCGACCGCGCGGCCGAGACGCTCGGCATCGACTACCTGGGCGGCTTCTCCGCACTCGTCCAGAAGGGCATCGGCGACGCCGACCGCCGCGTCATCCAGTCCATCCCCCAGGCGCTCGCCACCACGAGCCGCGTCTGCTCCAGCGTCAACGTCGCCAGCCTGCGCGCCGGCATCAACATGGACGCCGTGCTCATGGCGGCTCAGACCATCATCGACGCCGCCAAGCTCACGGCCGACCAGGATTCCGTTGGCGCCTCCAAGTTTGTCTGCTTTGCCAACATGGTCGAGGACTCCCCGTTTACGGCGGTGGCGAGGCCGACGCCGTCATCAACGTAGGCGTCTCGGGCCCCGGCGTTATGGCCGCAGCCCTGGAGACGCTGCCCGATTCCGCATCGATGATGGAAGTCGCCGAAAAGATTAAGCAGACCGCCTTTAAGATCACCCGCGCCGGCGAGCTCATGAGCCGCGAGGCCGCCCATCGTCTGGGTGTCGAGAAGGGCATTGTCGACCTGTCGCTGGCTCCCACGCCTGCCATCGGCGACTCCGTTGCCCGTATCCTCGAGATCATCGGCGTGGGCACCTGCGGTGGCCCGGGCACGACCTGTGCGCTCGCCATGCTCAACGATGCCGTCAAGAAGGGCGGCGTCATGGCCAGCTCCAGCGTGGGCGGTCTCTCCGGCGCCTTTATCCCCGTGTCCGAGGACGCCGGCATGATCGCCGCCGTCGAAGCCGGCGCGCTTTCGCTCGAGAAGCTCGAGGCCATGACCTGTGTGTGCTCCGTTGGCCTGGACATGATCGCCATCCCCGGCGACACCCCGGTCGAGACCATCGCCGGCATCATCGCCGACGAGATGGCCATCGGCGTCATCAACAACAAGACCACGGCCGTGCGCGTGATTCCCGCCATCGGCAAGGGCGTGGGCGACTGCGTCGAGTACGGCGGCCTGTTTGGCCGTGCGCCCATCATGCCGGTGAACCCCAACGCCGGCACCGTGCTTGCCCACCGTGGCGGACGCTTCCCGGCACCGCTGAACTCGCTCAAGAACTAGCTGAGGGGGGACTGGCGAGGAGCCCCGGGGAGGGCAAATATATAAGGTCGCCTGCTCGAACAGTCCTGACTCGCACGGAGAGCACATTAAGTGCTCTCCGGCTCGTGCGGAACTCGCGATCGACCTTATATATTTGCCCTCCCCGGGGCTCCCGCACAACGGGACCTCAGTTGGGTTCTATCCCGGTTGCAGTTGCTTCGCTCCTGCACCACTTGGCTGGTGCGGCGGTTTGGCGTTGGAACGGTTCTTTTTCTGATATATGCTGGTTGCGGCTCTTCTTTTGGGGGGAGTCGCTTTTTTGTTGCTAGGAGGTTGGCCCGTGGTTGATGGGGATGCTCGCTCTGAGCTTCTTTCTGCTGATTGGAATCAGGAGTGGATGCGCCTGCAAGCTGGTCGGCGGCGGGCTGATGATTCTTTTGAGTGGGATAAAAGGGCTCGGCATTTTCGGCCGTTGGAGACTGCTCCGTATGCTCGGGATTTTATAAAGCTGTTGGCGCTTGAGCCCGACGAGTCGGTGCTCGATATGGGGTGTGGGGCTGGGTCGATTGCTATTCCGCTTGCTCAAGACGGGCATCCCGTGATTGCCGCTGATTTTTCCCCTGCCATGTTGGGCACCCTTGATGCTGGCATTGAGTACTATGGGCTCGAGGACCTGATTACGCCACTTGAGCTTGCTTGGGATGATGATTGGGATTTGGTTGGACCGGTCGCGAAAGCGGTAGATGTTGCCTTTGCCAGTCGCTCTGTCACCACGAGCAACCTAAAAGGCGCGCTTGCCAAGCTTGATCGTACGGCTCGTCGGCGTTGTGCTGTCACGATGGTCGCCAACTCCAGCCCGCGCTATGATCTGCACTTGATGAACGCTATCGGCGCCTCGGTTACCTGCAGCAATGGCTTTGTGTATGCCTTCAACATCCTCATTCAGATGGGCGCGTTGCCGCAGGTTACATACTTTGAATCGCCTCGTCGCGATACCTTCGATAACCTTGAAGCGGGCGTAGCAGATTTTTCCCGTATGCTCGAGCATGGCAACGAGGATAAGGTCGACCGTCTGCGCGACTACATCGCCCAGCACATGATTGAGAACCCCCATGCCGGTGAGCCGGGCTCCAAGGGTGTGCCGCAGGGACGCTATATGCTCGACCACGTCCGCAAGGTCCGTTGGGCGTTTATTGCATGGGAGCCGGTCTCTGCGCCCAGCTCATAGCCTGTTCGCAGCCCGCACTGCCCACTCACTCGGCATCCGCATTCTTTTTGAACTGGGCAAACGCGCTCCACACCGCACCGTTCCTGCGCTATCGTGGGACAGCTCACGTAAATTAAGGCCCCGTCGCGGGGCGCCCCATACATAGAAAGCGAGAACCCATGGCACTGACAGGAGCACAGGTCAAGCAGCTTCGCAGCATGGCCCATCACCTCAACCCCGCCATCATCATCGGTAAGTCCGATGTCAACGAGGGCACCGTCGAGCAGACGGTCGCCTACCTGGAGAAGCACGAGCTCGTTAAGTGCTCCGTGCTCGATGGCTCCAGCCTTTCCGCCCGCGAGGCCGCCGAGGAGCTCGCCGAGCGTTGCCACGCTGAGGTCGTCCAGGTCATCGGCCGCAAGTTCTCACTGTATCGCGAGTCCTCGCGCAAGGACATCGAGAAGATCAAGCTCGTCTAAGAGCCAATGATCCGGCGATCCAACACATAGCAAGCTTACGGGTGCCCAAGTACTTCGGGCACCCGTTTTTTATCGCTCGACCAGCACGCGATTGAGCCGCCCCTCCACCAAGCGCTCGTATAGACGCCGCGTCTCGGGCTCGGGCACGCCATTGACCTGCTCCCTCAGGTGGTGCATATGCCCGCTGTACAGCTCGACGATATCGCGCCGCCGCCCCGCCGCACTGTAGACGCGCATGGCGCAGCGCACCATATCCTCACGCGCCGTTTCCTGTCGAAGCCCCGACTCCGCCAGCCAAATCGCCGACTGCAGATCGTTTTCTTCTAGAGCGGCATTTGCTCCCTTAATCATGCAATCGATGTACTTTGACTGCATAATGCGCCGCATGCGCAAAAAGTAGGTGGGATTACAGCCATTGGGAACATACAGCGGTCCGGCATAAAGCTGCTCAATCTTAAGGCACAGCTCAACTAAATGGGGCCCGCGCGCACCCGTGCGATTTCCCAATACCTCGCGGCTTATCTGGTCAAACAGCCGTACATCGGTCTTGACGTAGTCGCCGTTGAGCCCAATGCATTCATTTTGGATGAGCACACACGACTTGCCATCCGGCGTCGGTCCCAAAGCCGACCGCAAGCGCGATATCGTCGAGTACAGATTGTTGCGGGCGCTATTGAACTCGGCATGGGGCCACAGCTCCATGGCCAGCGTCTCACGATCGACGAGCGCATCCATGCCCAGCGCAAGCCGCTCGGCAAGCGTCGCCGCCTTCTTGCGACGCCACATTTTGTCCGTGATGGGAAACCCATCGCGCTCGGCGCGAAACGCACCAAACATGCGAATCTCGATATGGTCGATGGTATCAACGGCTTCAACCTCGCCGGCCTAGAACAGGCGCTCGCCCTCTCCTTCCAAATCGTCGCGCAGCGAGTACCGCGACAGCTCGCGCACGGGAAGCTTCTTGCGTATCCTGCCCGCCGGCTCGCCCAGACAATGCATGGCAAGGCGCGCAAAGAGCCGATACGATGGCTCTAGAATCCCCGCACGATTCATGGACATCCAGGCCGCAAGATCGCTGTCTCGGCCCGCACAGGCCAAATGCAGCGCCACCATCCAGGCCTCCGCTCCACCAACCTGCGTCTGGCTTATATCGAGCAACTCCGCTTCCTCGCGCACCGAAACCATCGAGGTGTTACGCAGATATGCCGCGCGCTCCAGCAGCAATGCGTTATCGCGCATGTACGCAATCGACTCCTCGGCAAGTTTGAGCACTTGGACCGCACGGAACTTTGCATTAACCGGCCGTCCCTCTGCCAGCGACTGCCAGCCTTCTAGCAACAGCCCAAACAGCTGAATCTGGTTGTCGCGCATGCGCACGGCAAAACGATCGAGCTCGTTGAACGCCGCGTCGTCGGTTACCGGCAAGCCGGAAAGGAGCCGCCGTGCCGCCAACACCATGCGCACCCAGATAGCCATCGCCTTAAGCCCACGTACGTCGAGCGCCTCCCGCACCACCGTCATCTCGTCGTCGCGCTCGTCGGTTCCCGCAAACGACCCGTCAAAGAGCTCCACCAGCATGCTATCGGCCCGTATAACAATCCCCGCGATGTCGAGCTCGCAGTCGTAGGCCTTGCTCGTTTTGAGCTGTTGTAGAACGCCGCCGTCATTTCCCCGCTCGGTCAGGCACCGCTTGACCTCGATATGCGCAGACAACATATCGAGTGCGGTATGGGATGTCTCGATTTCTGGCACGGCCAGGTTCGTAGGAAGCCCAAGCCCGTTGTCCCCATAGCAAACAGCCGCCAGCGTCTGGGCCACCCTCCATGAAACAGGGTCTATTTCGCAGGCCGCCCGTTCGCTCCCGCGCTCGATGACCGATGCCATATAGCGAGCGAGCTTTGTATTGGACACGCTGACCGCTGCCAGATATACGCCAAGCGCTTCGGCAGGCGTTGGCTCTGGAGCCGGATCGTCGGCATCGATCGTGCCCAGCGCCGCTCGGCAGATATCGGCCCCGTGCCCCGTCAGAGCCAGATCGACCCCATACTGCCCAGCAAGTTCAAGGACCGCTTCACGGTCCAAAAAGGCGTCCGCCAGGCCCATCGCCGCATCGCATCGGCCCGCCTTAAGCAAAATCCGGGCCGCCCTCGGAACAAGTTCGGGGCGAACCTCGGCCACCAACTTACGCAAGCGCAAGCGTCCGTTATCCTCCGTGCCCAGACACGTAAAACTCCGCTCGGCGGGATCCAAGCCAAAGATCGGGTAGTCGCGTACAAAATAGGACTGGTCGACCATCGACAGCCTCACCCCGCAAGCCTCGAGTTCTGCGATATTGCCCTCGCCCATCAAAACCATGAGACATGCCACGCAAAACAGCGCATTATTGTCGAGCGAAGCCAGATCGGCAAGTGCCGCGCCATATACGTTGACAATCTCGTTTTCGAGCAGACCGGCTACGTCACCTTGGCCATACAGACCCGTCTGCAATGCCGAAACGAGCTCGGGCACGCCCTGCGTGAGCTGATAAAAGTCGAGCGATGTGCTGATCGAAAACGCCGATGCCCACGCCGAATACTCATAGGCATGCACCTTAAGCATCTGCGCATTGATCTTAACCGAATCGCCCAGCCCATGAATCAGCTGACGATTTGAAGGACGGCAGGAGATAAAGACCCCTACCCCCATAGCGCGCAGGCCGCGAATCCTGTCGATGAGGTCTTCGGTATCGTGCTGATCGAGGTTTGGCACATTATCAATCGCGATAAGGGAGTGCGGTTTGTCTTTGAGTTCTTCGGTAACCACCTCGAGCTGCATAAACACCTCGCGCCCAATGGCGCGATCCGCCTCGATAATCCGCACGGGGCCTCGCGTCGGGTCGCATTTTACCTCATGGGTGTACTGCAGCAGCACCGAGGTCTTCCCAAACCCGTCGGGCGCATAAAGAACCACGATGCCGGCCTTTCGGCCCTTGGCGATAAGCTCATTCATCAAGCGTTCGCGTCGCACCATATAGCCTCCGCCCAGCGGCATCAGCTCGAGCTCGTCTATACCGCCCAAATCGTTTACCATGCCCGCTCCTCAACTCGACCGTATGGACACTGTAGCCGCAAGACCATACAAGCCGCGCTATGAATAGAGCGACCTTGTGTTTTAGGTTGTCTTTTGGTACGCAAGCGGCAAGTTTTTGTACAGCGAGGGCCGATTGTTATTAATCCCCCGACTAATCGGTCTTTAAGCAGGTAAATGAGCTTGTCAGCTTGTCCCATCTAAGCGGCAGTGTAACGCAGATGAACAAGGTTCAGCCATGTCATTCAACTCGCCTAGCACCCGCTACCGTCTACGACCTTCTAGTGGCATTTTTGCATAGAATCTGGTATGGAATGAATCAAGCTGTTGGGCATCCGGCGTTCGTCAAGCTTGCGGCAAGATTTTGGTCAAGTGGGCGAAAAGGGATAGCAAAAAGGCCCCCGCAAAGCGGAGGCCTTAGGCAAGGTTATGTCGAGCTGCAGGATTCGCGCTACTCGCAGAGCGAAAGGGCGGCCTCGTCGGCAACGACAACGCAGTTGGTGTGCAGCTGCAGGATCGAAGCCGGGCACTCGGGCGTAACCGGACCATAGCACATGTCATGCACGGCCTGAGCCTTGGCCTCGCCGTTGGCGACGACCAGGATCATGCGGGCATACATGATGGTCTGGGTACCCATGGTGTAGGCCTGACGGGGAACATCGTCGATGCTGTCGAACAGGCGGCTGTTGGCCTGAATGGTGCTCTCGGTGAGGTCGACGCAGTGCGTACCCTTGGAGAAGTGGTCATCGGGCTCGTTGAAGCCGATGTGGCCGTTGTTGCCGATGCCGAGCAGCTGCAGATCCGGGTAACCGGCGTCGGCGACGATCTTGTCGTACTCAGAGCAGGCAGCGGCGGCGTCGGGGTTGGAACCATCGGGCACATGCGTGTTGTTCAGGTCGATGTTGATGTGATCGAAGAAGTTCTCACGCATGAAGTAGTGATAGCTCTGGGGATCGTCGTGCGAAAGGCCGCGATACTCGTCCAGGTTGTAGGTGCTAACCTCGGCAAAGTCGACGTCGCCCTTCGCGTACCAAGCAGCGAGCTGCTTGTAGGCACCGATCGGGGTGGAGCCGGTGGCAAGGCCCAGCACACAGTCGGGCTTGAGGATAACCTGCGCCGAGATGATATTAGCGGCCTTGCGGCTCATATCCTCGTAGTCTTTAGCTTTAATGATCTTCATTACGCGTCCTTTCTCGTACAAGAGAGGCAAGGCTCCCTTACAAGCACTTGCCCGCGGCCCGCGTCGGCCGCAACCAACGTGTGCGGCCACCAGGGCGAGGTCGCGTAATGTATGTGTCTCGTGTCTAGCCGCGTCGAGGCCCCTGCCCGTCCACGGTGACCCGAAGCTGTTTAGCCTCGGACAAATCCCATCTTGCCACGGAGGGCGTCCTCTTTCAAGGGCGCCCTCCGTAAACGTGTTTGAATTGTAGACTAATGGCCACGTGCACTTGCTAGCGCTCGCGAGCAACGATGAGCTGGTCCATCTCTTCGACATGCACGCCAACGGAGCCCTTGATGCTCGAGAACTCAACGGAGTTGCATACCAAGATGGGAACCGTCACATCGTAGCCCTCGGCAGCAATTGCCTCACGATCAAACTCAATGAGTACATCGCCCTTATGGACGATGTCACCCACTTGCGCATGTACGATAAAGTGCTTGCCCTCGAGCTGAACAGTGTCCAAACCAACGTGGATGAGCACGTCCAAGCCATCGACCGTGTTAAGCGCAACGGCATGTCCCGTGGGAAAAATAGCCTCGACCTTCGCATCAGCCGGTGCAATCACACGCGTTCCGGTGGGCTGAATCGCCACGCCCTGGCCCAAAAGGCCGGTGGCAAACGTCTGGTCGTTTACCTCGGAAAGCGGAATGACATCGCCCGAGATGGGAGCATCCAGCGTAAGGACTCGACCACGCATACCCAAAGACCTTAGGACTTTAGTGAACATGCTCCCCCTCGGACATACCAATCAATCAAAATAACCTTAACAGTTTACCACTTGGCAACGGTTTTTGACCATTAGGGAAGTTCGCGCTTGACAACCTCGACGATGTCGTCGACAACGCGCTGGGTCAGCTCGTGCGTCTCGGCCTCGGCCATCACGCGGACCAGCGGCTCGGTACCGCTCGGGCGCACCAGAATGCGGCCGCGGCCGTCAAGCTCCTTCTCGGCAGCAGCGACGGCATCCCAGATGGGCTGGCAATCGTCCAGACCAGCCTTGTTGTCGGAATGCACGTTGACGAGCACCTGCGGGTACTTCTTCATGATGCCGGCAAGATCGGTGAGGGTACGACCGGTGCGCTTGAGCACGGCCAGCAGCTGCAGAGCCGTCACCAGGCCGTCACCGGTGGTGTTGTGCTCCAGGAAGATGATGTGGCCGGACTGTTCGCCGCCGATGACGGCGCCGTCCGCGAGCATGCGCTCCAAAACGTAGCGGTCGCCCACGGCGGTCTGAACCATCTCGAAGCCCTGCTCCTTCATAGCGATGGAGAAGCCCAGGTTGCACATGACGGTCGAGACGATCTCGGAGTTGGCGAGCTTGCCGCGAGCGGCAAGGTCAGAACCGCAGATAGCCAGGATGTAGTCACCGTCGATCTCATTGCCCTCGCTGTCCACGAACAGCACACGGTCGGCGTCGCCGTCGTGGGCCAAGCCGATATCGGCATGGGTGCGCAGCACGAGCTCGCGCAGGGGCTCGAGGTGCGTAGAGCCGCACTCGACATTGATGTCGGTACCGCAATAATCGGTGTTGATAGCGTGCACCGTGGCACCCAGGCGCTGCAGCGCGGCGGGCGTAGTCTGACAGGAAGCACCGTGACCGCAGTCGACGGCAACGACCAGGCCATCGAGCCTCAGGCCATCAAGCGTATCGATAGCGTGGTCGACGTATGCCTTGCGGGCGTCCTTCATCTTGATGATGTGGCCCACGCCGGCGCCGGTCGGCAGCGTGTCGGCAGCCATGGCTTCCTCGGACATGACCCAGGCGCTGATCTCTTCCTCGACAGCATCAGGAAGCTTCATGCCCTTGCGGCTAAAGAACTTGATGCCGTTGAACTCCGGCGGATTGTGCGAAGCGGAGATAACGATGCCGCCATCAAGCTCGTTTTGGACGGTGAGCAGCGCCACGGCAGGCGTAGGGATGACGCCGCAGCAGTGCGGGCGGCCGCCCTCGGCCATAATGCCGGCGGTCAGAGCACTCTCGAGCATGGTGCCCGAAAGACGCGTGTCGCGGCCGATGCAGATATCCGGACCAAGGAACTTGGTCGCCGCACGGCCCAGGCGAAACGCGAGGTCGCACGAGAGGTCGGCGTTGGCAACGCCACGGACGCCATCGGTACCGAAGATGTTCTGGGGCATAGGATCGCTCCTTCCCTAGCAGGCGATATGCAACCGCCCACCCTAGTCGAAAAAGAAAAGCGGGACCCGCCGAGGAATCGGCAGGCCCCGCTTGTACATTGTATCTCGAAAGGAGATAAAACCTTAGCGCTTGGAGAACTGGGGAGCGCGGCGGGCCTTCTTGAGGCCGTACTTCTTGCGCTCGACCACGCGAGCATCGCGCGTAAGGAAACCGGCCTTCTTGAGGTCAGCACGGTAGTCGCCAGCGTTCAGAAGAGCGCGAGCGATGCCCAGGCGCAGAGCGCCGGACTGACCGGAGATGCCGCCGCCATCGCACAGAGCGATAACGTCGAACTGACCGGCGGTGTCGGTCACCTTGAAGGGAGCAAGGGCGTTCTCAACGAGCTGATGACGGCCGAAATACTGCTCGGCGTCACGCTTGTTGATGGTCACCTTGCCGGTGCCGGGGACGAGACGGACGCGGGCGACGGCGTTCTTACGACGGCCGGTACCCTGGTAGACAACGGTGTTCTCAGCCATCTTTAAGCCTCCAGCTCAATCTTCGTGGGGTTCTGGGCAGCATGCGGATGCTCGGCACCAGCGTAGACCTTAAGCTTGGTCATCTGGGCACGGCCGAGGGTGGTCTTGGGCAGCATACCGCGAACGGCTCGCTCGATGACCTTCTCCGGGTGCTTCTCCATAGCCTGGCGGAAGCTCTCAGCCTTGAGGCCGCCGTTGTAGCCGCTGTGGCGATAATAGGTCTTCGTGTCGGCCTTGTTACCGGTAAGCTGGACCTTATCGGCGTTGATGACGACAACGAAGTCGCCGCAGTCGCTGTTGGGCGTGAACTGGGGCTTGTTCTTACCGCGCAGGATCATTGCGATCTGGGTGGCAAGACGGCCCAGAACAGCACCATCGGCGTCGACGAGAACCCAGTTGCGCTGGACCTCGCCCTGCTTGGCGTAGTGAGTCGATTTCGAAATCACTTAGACTCCTCCATGTACAGTACGTGTTGTTACAGAGATTCACGGGGCTCTGCAAGTAACCCGTCCATATTACCCCGCTCGCCGCACGAGTCAACAGGTATTTTGGCTCCGACCAGAGTTTCTGCACATGTCATCCACGAGCCGTAATTTTCCAGCTCTTTAGCTGTTGTCATTTTTTGAGGGTTCGCCGTCGCTAGCGCTCAACGAACTCTTGGATTTCCGCGAGCAGGCACTTTGCCTCCTGACGGCCCTGGATATACAGGTCGAGGAGCTTTGCCGGATCGTGCTCGACATGACCGACCTCGACCGGCTTTTGCGGAGCGACGACCAGCGCACGGCCCTCGCGCTCATACTTCCACAGGTGCATGCGTTGTATGTTGTAGCGGTCGTGGCGCGTCTCGATAGCCTCGAGCAGATAGGGGTAGTCGGCATAGCGGGCGCGCGCGGCAGGCATAAACTCGTAGGGCTTTTTCTCGTACGAGCGGTCCTGCGTGACAATGACAACCGCGCGATCGAAGCCCGCCTCCTCCAGCACGTGCTCGATGGGGATCGAATCGGCTACGCCACCATCGACGTATTTGTGCCCGTCAATCTCGACCGGCGGCGTCACCAGCGGCAGCGACGTCGAAGCGCGAACAGCGTCGAGATCGAGCACGGCGCTTTTGACCGGCAGGTACGTGGCGGTTCCAAAAAGCATGTCCGTCGCGACGGCGTACATCTCGATGGGGCTCGCGTCGAACGTCTCGTTGTCAAAGGGATCCAGGCGGTCCTGAACATCGTTGAAGATAAAGTCGTAACCCACAATAGAGCCCGTGGACGCAAACGATGCGGCGCCCATGAAGCGGCTGTCATTGCAGAAAGCCAGGTTGATGCGGTTGGCACGACCGATCTGGTGCGACTTGTAGTTCACGCCGTTGAGGGCGCCGGCCGATACACCGTAGACAGCCGGAATCTCGACGCCAGCCTCCATGAGAACGTCGAGCACGCCCGCGGTAAACTGCCCACGAAAACTGCCGCCCTCCAGGACGAGCGCGACCTTGCCGGCGTTCTTTGCCTTATCTTCTGCAGTCATATTGACCTCCTGCGATTGCGTTTTGGCCTTCTTCTACCCAGTTTTGGGATGGCGAGAGCGCAGGTTTTTTGAGGCGGCAGGTGAAGCGGAAAGTGTGTCCCAGTTTGAGGCGGGATTCTGGGATGCGCTTTCCGCTTGGACCGCCGCTGGGAAAGCGCGTCCCATCCTGAGCGCGTATTCCGGGATGAACTATCCGCTAGCCATTCATTTGGAAATTGCATCCCATTCCGAATGAGGATTCCGGGATGCGGTTTCCGTTTGAGGCGTCATCCGGAAACTACGTCCCAGTCTGAGCGTGGATTCCGGGACGTGCTTTCCGCCTGGGCTGCCATCGGGAAAGCGCGTCCCACTCTGCGTCACTGAGGCGTTTTCTTTACGCCCGCGCCCTGCATAGAGTTCGATTCTCCGCGGTTTGGGGGATCCGTTGATGGGTTGAAACCGGGGCAAGACGCCCGATCGACATCGCATCGATATTGGGCTGGAGCTTTGCGCGGAGAATCTGCGTATTTGCTTCGCAAATACGCACCGGCTTCGGCCGCCTGTCGGCGTCCTCGCCCGCGGGCTAAAAACGCTTACGCGTTTTCTTTACGCTCGCGCCCTGCACAGAGTTCGATTCTCCGCGGTACGGACTAGAAATAAAAAGACAGGTAGATACGAATATCTACCTGCCTGTTGCTTATGGTGGAGGCGCGGAGAATCGAACTCCGGTCCACGAAAGCCCCCTGATTGGCATCTCCAAGCTCAGTCGCTGGTTTAGTCTCGGACGCTTTGCGCGCAGCGACACGCTCGCGGCATCCCAACCGGTTCGGTCTTAGCCCGCGCCATACCGATTACGTGCGCGGGAGCATTCCCCTAAAATGACGTCGCGCCGGTGTCGGGGAAATCACCGGGTTGACGCGCCGCTATAAACTAAGCAGCGAGAGCCATAGGCTCAAAAGAAGAGTTGTTGTCAATTCAATTTGACGGTACCCCTGTTTAACGAGGCGAGGAGACCTCGGCTTGCTTCCTCTCTCAGAGCTATCGTGTCGAAACCAGTCGCCCCCGAATGTCGGGAAAGTCTGGATGGCATTGGGCACGAGCGCCCAACACCCGTCGACTTTTCAAGGAACATGCAGGGCGAGCCCCGCTTGTGGAGTGTTATCTTACCACGTTCTGAAAGCGGACAGCTGTTCTATGCACGAGCTGTGAAGACCCCAATGTGCGCCGCACTTCACACTTTTGCTACCGATTGCGTCACGTATATTTTCGCCAAGCAAAATTGACCCGTCGAAAGGACCGTTATGGATACCAAACAGCAACTCGTCAATGCCCTCGCAGGCCTGGGCTCAACCATTACCGAAGCTATGGATGTCATCGAAGGCTTTGTCCCCTGCGGACATCCCGCCCTCACGGTATCGAACGCATTCGTCGCGCTGGACGCTGACGATGATGCAGCTCTCGCCCAGCAGCTTGAGACCGTCGAGAGTTTTATCGACCACGTGAGTGAGAACCGCGGCGTGACCGCCTACCACGGCATCGAGGTCGAGCTCGCAGGTCCCAAAGCCGATCTGTTCGCAGCAATCCGCGAGGTAGGCGCCCTTATGCAGACCGCAGGCGTCAAGAACCCACAGGTCAACGAGTGGGTCTACCGCAGTCTGGCAGCACTCGGCAGCTCCGACGAAAAGGCAGCCGAGCAGCTTGCAGAAAGTCCCGCCATTAAGGCCGAGCTTTTGTAAATAGCAGACGCGGGTCCCTTGGCGCATCGTCGTCCAAGAGGCCCGCAAACAGTTCGCGTCAACCGATAGCCGCGCCACCGCGTTCGGCCAAAGCCAGAATCGGCATCATTTGGCGCGGGGTCTTTGCTGCAAGATCGGCATGTTCGAGCAGTTTGCGATCGTTGGTCACCAAGTAATCAACCTGGGCGCGTTTGCATGCGGCGAGCACCAAGTTGTCCTCGTAATCGCGATGGAGCGTCAGATATTTGTCGGCCAGCCAAAGGTCCGACGCATCTGCACCCACGGCCGTGGCGTTTTCGGTCATATTCCGAACAAACGCCAGCGCCGCATCGCCAATTGCGCGGGCAGATGCCTCGTCGAGCGCTCCCCCGCTGGCAAGAACGCTACGCTTCAGCTCGTGTTGGACAACGTACAGCACGTCCTTAGCGATATGCACCGGAAAGAACAGCAACGCCCCCGTCTCCGTCGCCTGCCCAATAAACGCACGCGCGGCAAGCGACTCGGCATGGTCGACGCAAAACGAATCAACCCATACGTTAGCGTCCACCATTATTTTGAGGGGAGACCCGCTCACAGGATCATCCCCTTTTGGCGATAGCGCTCGTCCATGGCTTCGGAATAGATTGCGTCCCAATCGCGATCGTCGGACACGGACGACGTAGCGATGCCCAGGTCCGCGTAAAGCTGATCCGCCGCCGCCCATGATGCGGCGAACAGCGAGGTGGCACCAGCACTAGGCAGTTGGTCGTCAACGGCCGACAGCACCTCTTCGCACGAACCGCCGCCCTGTGCAACCTTTGCCACGACCTTTTTGATAAGCTCGGGCAGCGAGGCGCCCGAAAGCCGCAGCGCTTCCTCGGCACGGTTCTTGACCTGGCGATCCACGCGAACGTTCACCTGCGCCATGCCGCTAACAGCACCCACGTCGATCTCGCTCCCTTCAATTGCTAGCCTTGCTAGCAACACTATATAGAGAAGTTAGCAAATGTTCAAATGCAAAAGGCCTGCGCCCGGACGACACCGATGCCGTCTGGGCGCAGGCCAGATAACGTGGGCGAACACGTCTGCTAGCGCAGGTACGCCTTTGCGTTGCTCAGGCTGTAGGCGATCGTTGAGCCGTTGTGCAGCAGTGACGACGTCTGCGGAGTGATCATGCCGGTAATACCCAATGCCAACAGCGCCGAGTTGGTGAGCATCACCTTGGAATACGAACTCGTCAGACGGTCGATAAGCCCCTGACTCATGCGGCGCAGACGCACGATCGCGGCCAGATCCGTATCGGTCAGGATGATATCGGCGACCTCCTTGGCGATGTCGCTTCCGCCACCCATCGCCAGGCCCACGTCGGCCAAACCGAGCGCCGGCGAATCGTTGACGCCGTCGCCCACCATGGCAACGTGGCGCCCCTCGCCCTTAATGCGCTCAACATACGCGTACTTGTCCTCGGGCAACAGCTCGGCCTTAAACTCGTCGACACCTGCCTCGCGAGCAATGCGCTCGGCCGTGCGCTCCGAATCGCCCGTGAGCATAACGACATGCTTGACGCCCAGCGCATGCAGGTCGGCGATGGCCTCACGGACCCCAGGCTTGAGCGGATCCTCGATACCGAGCACGCCGACGACCTTGCCATCGACCGCCAGATACAGCGACGACAGGCCCTGCATCTGGGACTCGATGCGCTCCTTAATGTCGGACTCGAGCTGCGCGCCCTCGTCCTCAAACACAAAGTGCGCCGAGCCGATAATCGCGCGACGCCCCTCGATGGACGAAGCGATGCCGTGCGCCACAATATACTCGACCGCAGCATGGCGCTCGCGGTGCTCGAGCCCGCGCTCGCGGGCGGCGTTGACCACGGCACGCGCCACCGGATGCGGGAAATGCTCCTCCAGACAGGCAGAAAGGCGCAGAATCTCGTCCTCGCTCCAGCCGTCGGTGGTGAGTACGCAGGCAAGACGTGGCTGCGCCTCGGTCAGCGTACCGGTCTTGTCAAAGACAATGGTATCGGCCTTGGCAAACGACTCAAAGTACTTCGCGCCCTTGACCATGACGCCCATCTTGGCGGCATCGCTCATGGCGGTCATGACGGCGACGGAGCCCGTGAGCTTGAGTGCGCACGAGTAGTCGACCATCAGTGCCGCCGAGGTCTTGATGAGGCTGCGGGTGGTAAGCGCAACCAGGCCCGCGAGCAGGAAGTTCCACGGGACGATCTTGTTGGCAAGGTCCTCCATATGCGACTGGCCCTCGGACTTGAGCGAGTCGGCCGTCTGCACGAGCGAGACGATTGAGCGCAGTTTGGTTTGCGCCGTATTGGCGCGCACACGCACCAAGATGCTGCCGTCTTCCACGACGGTGCCGGCAAACACGTCGTCGCCAATGCTGCGCTCGACGGCAAGCGGCTCGCCGGTCAGGGTCGCCTGGTTAACCATGGCGCTCCCCTGCTCGACAACACCGTCGATGCAAATGGACATGCCAGTGCGCACGGCGACCAGATCGCCGGGCTCAAGCTCGGTCGCGGCAACGCTTACCTCGGTGTCGCCGACGACCTTTTGCGCCTTGTCGGGCACATCGAGCAGCGAGTTGATGAGCTCGTTTTCGCTCATGGCGCGGGTGTAGTCCTCGAGCAGCTCGCCCACGTTGAGCAGGAACATCGTCTGGCCCGCGGTGTCGACATCACGCTTGACGAACGAAATGCCAATGGCCGAAGCGTCGAGCACGGGAACGGTCAGGCGCGGCTGCGCCAGCTCACGGAGGGCGGCGCGCAAAAATGCCATGTAACCGGCCACGACAAACACCGCGCGCAGGGGCGTGGGCAAGAACCAGCGACGTGCGTAATGGGCACCGACGAGTGTCGCCAGGTCCATAACGAGTTTGTGCTTGCGCGGCTCGAGTTGCATCACGTAGCCCGACTTGGCATCGGCGATAGCTTGAGCATCGAGTGCGCCTAGGGCGTCGAGCACGCTTGCGCGGCGCGGCTCGTCGTACTCCAACGCCATCTGGCCAATGCGGCCATACACGCGCACTTTGCGCACGCCGTCAATGTCGCCGCCAAGCTTAAGAAGTGCATCGAGATCGCTCTCTGGCACAGGACCCGCCAATTGAAGACGGGTCCTGCCGGGGATCTCGCTGATAATCGAGAATCTCATAGTTTGTGCCTGGGAGCGTTACTCGGTTGCCTCGTCAGCAGCGGCCTCGCTCTGGGTGATGTAGGCAGCCTCGGCAACCATGTCATCGACATTGGCCTTGGCCTGCTCGACCATGTCCTGGTAGCAGTTCTTGACGCGCATACCGCACGCGATACCCTGCACGCAGGCATTCTTTACCGGAGCGCTGGTGAGCAGCTTGATGCCGGCCGTACCAAGCAGAAAACCGCCACCGACAAGCAGGGTGTTAAAAGTCGACTTCTTCATGTTGCTTCTCCCTTTTGCCGCACAAGCGCGGCATGGTGCCTTAGCACCCGAGTTCATTAGTTTGCTCGAGTACGCTTTTGAGACTAGTTTAGTCGAACTATTATGGTCAACCAAAGTTAACCTTTGGAAATCTTGGCCCCCTTTCCTACAGCTGCCAGGCAGCCGCTTCCTTTTGCAGTGCGACCATGCGGGCAAATTCTCCGCCTGCCGCCTTAAGCTGCGCCGGAGTGCCCTGCTCGGCAACCACACCATCCTTGAGCACAACGATTTTGTCGGCATTTTCCACCGTACGCATACGGTGGGCAATAACGATAACCGTCTTACCTGCAAGCAGACGGGAGAGTGCCTGCTGTACCACGGTCTCATTCTCCACATCCAAGCTTGCCGTCGCCTCGTCCAACAGCACGATGGGCACGTCTTTGAGCAGCGCGCGGGCGATGGAGATGCGCTGGCGCTCGCCACCGGAGAGTTTGGAGCCGTTCTCGCCGATCATGGTGTCGTAGCCCTGCGGCATGCGGTTCACGAACTCGTCGCAGTTGGCGGCACGCGCGGCCGCAAGCACTTCCTCATCGGTGGCATCACGACGCCCGAGGCGGATGTTTCCCATCACCGTATCATCAAAGAGCAGCACGTCTTGGAACACAATGGCGTAGTCGCGCAGCAGCACCTCAGGATCGACGCTCGCCACATCCACGCCACCCACGGTGACCGTGCCTTCGGTGGCATCCCAAAAGCGCGCGGCCAGGCGGCTCACCGTAGACTTGCCGGAACCCGAAGGACCGACCAGCGCCGTGACCTCGCCTTCCTTGGCGGTAAAGCTCACATCGGTAAGAACTTTCTCGCCGGCACGGCCGTCCTCGCCCGCACCATAGCCAAATGCCACGTGATCGAACACCACATCGTGGCCCACGGGCTCAAATTTCTCGCTGCCCCGTGCCACGGGCTCTTCCATGATGGAACGCATGCGCTTGGCAGAGGACTCGGCGGCAAACAGCTCGGACATTAACATTAACGCCTGGTCAAAGGGCGCATAGATGCGGCTCACCATAAGCAGGAAGGCAAACATCACCAAAAAATCGACCTGGTCGGAGGCGACCATCGCGGCACCCGTGACCAGCGTGGTGGCAATGCCCAGACGCAGGATGGCAAAGGCGGAGTTGACCAAAAGCCCGTTAGCGAGCTCGCCCTTGGTGGTCTCACGCTCCTCGGCATCGATCACGGCGTTGAGTCCCTCAAGATAATGGACCTCCTGGTTGGTGGCGCGGATCTCGCGAACGCAGTCGAGCGTCTCTTGAATTGCCTCGGTAACCTTGACCTTCTCGGCACGCACGCGATCGAACACCGGAGTCATGGGGCCGCGTGTTAGATACAGCACGGCAAAGGCCAAGGGAACGCTCCAAAACGCCGCAATCGCCAGTTGCCAGCAAAAGAACAGCGACGCCACGAACACAATGGCACTTGCGATGATGGCACCCCAAAGCTCTCCCAGCACGTGGCTGTAGGCGTGCTCCATGGCCTGGACGTCACCCATGATGGTCTCGGTTAAATCGGCCAGATCACGACGACCGAAAAACGACAGCGGCAGTTTGCGCAAGCGCTCGGCAATCTCCATACGCTGCTTGCCGCACTCCTCGTAAAAGATGCAGTAGGTGTAGTAATACTGCTGCCAGTTAGAGGCAAAGAGCAACACGAAAAAGACCAGGAGGCCGCCCACGATCGGCAGGGCATCCGGCAGGTCGGCGCCGGTGGCGAGATGCTCGACAAAACCGGCCATGACCAGGAATAAAAAGCCCATGCCGGCCATGGTAATGAGATTGGTGAGCGTGGTCCAGAAGACGCCGCGTTTTACGCCGGCGATGCCTTTATCGGATAGGAAATACTTCTTTTGGAATAAGGCGAACATTTAGGCCTCGCCTCCCTTCGTGACGGCGGCATCCGCGGTCGCAGCAGTAATCTTCCAGCTCGCGGCCTGTTCGTATTCGGCCCACATCTTGGCATACAGACTCTCTTGGGACAGCAGCTCGGCATGGGTGCCAGCCTCCTGCACGCTGCCCTGGTTGAGCACCACGATTTGGTCTGCGCCCACTACAGTCGAGAGTCGGTGCGCAATCATAATGACCGTGCGACCCGCCGCCAGCTTACTAAAGGCGCGCTGGATAAGCGCCTCGTTCTCGGGATCGGCAAACGCCGTGGCCTCATCGAGCACCACGATAGGCGCATCCTTAAGAATTGCGCGGGCGAGTGCCACGCGCTGGACCTCGCCGCCCGAAAGATATGCTCCGCCGGCACCGAGCATGGTATTGATGCCCTGCGGGAGCTTGGCCACAATGTCGTCGCACTGAGCTGCGGAGAGGGCAGCACGCACTTCGTCGTCAGTGGCCGCAGGCTTGGAGGCGCGCACGTTATCGGCAAGTGTTTGCCGGAACAGCTGGTTGGTCTGGAACACGAAGGCGACCTGGTCCATAAGCTCGTGCGGATCCATATCGCGAACATCCACACCGCCTACGAGCACTCGACCCGAGGAAACATCCCAAAAACGCGGAATCAGGCTTGCGCAGGTTGACTTACCGCCACCCGAGGGACCCACCAGGGCGAGGGTGCTACCCGCAGAAACGCTAAAACTCACATGACTGACAGCAGGTGCTTCGGCACCCTCGTAGGTAAAACTCACGTCCTCAAATCGCACGTCGCCGCCGGCAGGGTGCTTGGGGTGGGCGGGCACGGAGAGCTGCTTGGAATCCATGACGCTTCGAATACGAGCCAGCGAATCGGCACTCATCTGAGAGGCCTCGCCCACAAACATGAGCTTGGTCATGGCCGTCGGCACCACGGCCGAAAATATCGCGTAAAACGTGAAGTTGGTCATAAAATGCGCGAAGTCCGTCTCGCCCGGCGCCAACAGCAACGCCACGGGCAGCAGGAATGCCACAAGACCATTGAGCGCGGTAAGGTTGAGTACCTGCGGACCTCGGCAGAACGTGCCCGCATAGCTTTGTGCCATGTCAGCGTATTCGGCGATCGCATCGTGGAAGGCCTTGAAGGAGTAGACCGTCTGCTGAAACACCTTGACCACGGGGATGCCGCGTACGTATTCGGTGCCGGTCTTGTTCATCTTGACCAGCGCTCCCATGTAGGCCTTCATGAACTCGGCGCCTTTGCCGCTCATCATGGTGGCCATGGCGCCAAGCGAAACGACGACCGAGATAAGGCATGCCACCCCCAAACGCCAATCGAGGGCGAAAAGCAGCACGAGCAGACCTGCGACCATGGCGGCGGCGCCCGCGATATCGGGCAGCATGTGTGCGAGCAGGGTCTCGGTGGAGGCGGCGCATCCGTCTACAATACGGCGCAGCTCACCGGTGGCGTGCGTGTCAAAGTAGCCAAGCGGCAGCTTAAGCAGGTGCTCGCTCGTAGTCTTGCGGATATTGGACGCGCAGCGAAACGCAGACAGGTGCGTGCACATGAGCCCAACGAAATAAACTACGATGCTTGCCAGGGCAAAACCCACGGCCCACCAGCCATACATCGCGATATCGGTGGCTTCGCTCCAGTTAGGCACCACAGCGATAAGGTCTCGCGCGACAAGCCAAATGCACACGTACGGGCCAAAGCTCAGCAGCTGCGAGAGCGCCGAGAGCGCCATGCCCAAATACGTTAGGAATTTACGGTCGCCGGCATATGCAAGCAGCTCGCCGATACCGCCGCCTTCCCTTTCTGATCCCTTTGCCATGAGATTCCTTTCTAACGGCTTGAGAGTTAACCTCAATCAACTTATCATTGATGTGTTAGCCATGGCTCACAATCAAGCCAGGCGTGGACGTTTCTGCAAAGGAAAGGGACGCTTTTGCAAATGCGGCGGGCAGCGACCGACATAACCGAGCTCTACGCACCGCAGTTTGAGCAGTTTGGCCTGGAGCTTACCGGCAAGGGCGCCGTCTTTACCGGCGAGGTGGCAAACGACCGGGCGCACGGCCGCGCATGGATCATGCCTCTCTCCCCTGCCTGCATTGTCATGGAGCATTTCATCACCCCGACGCACGATATGTACTTGGCCGAATACACACCCGAGCCATACGCCTGCGTGAGCGAGGTCAGCGCGCCCACACTTACATGCATGCCCGAGGCTGGCATAACGCCCGCGAACCTTAAACCATTGCATGGACCGTGGCCAAACAATGCCGTTTGCAGCTTTATCCAAGATAGCTGTGGCGAGGAATTAAGCCCGCTGTTTGCGGGGGAGCTCTATCACTCGCGCTCGGTGCTCTTTTTACCTGGATATTTTGACGAACTGGAGCACCGCTATCCCACCGAGTTCGCGGGAATCTTTGAGGCGTTTGCCGAGTCATGGCACGAGGAAGCGACGTCTGCCATCTGCCACACGCTGCGCCGGATTAACGAGGACCGCGCCCGCACCGTAGGCGGACACGTCTATATGCAGGGCATCGTGGAGACCATGGTCGCGGAGCTCGCCTGTTCGCGCGCGGCCCACAAGCAGGCGCGGCAGGCGGCAGGCACACGCGTCAGCATAACCATTGCCGAAGAAGCAACGGCAATGATTGAGCGCGCGCTCGACAAAGGCAGACGTGTGGGTATCAACGAGGTGGCCGAGAGGCTCTACGCAAGCCGCTCCAAGCTATGCGCCACCTTTAAGGCCCAAACTGGCGAGTCCCTGGGCGCCTACATTCGCAGACGCCGCATGGAGCGAGCACAGGACCTTTTGGCCGATAGCTCGCTCACGATAGCGCAGGTGGCAGAGCGTCTAGGCTACCCTCAGCAGGCCGCCTTCGCCCAAGCCTTCAAACAATACACCGGCATGACACCCACGGCTTGGCGAAGCAAGCATCGCTAAGGCCCAAGCTCCCTGGCCGTAACGGAGCGATTAATTAGCCGCCGCCCGTCAGCTCACCCAGGATCTAAACGTCAAGATGTGCACGATCAAGCGCCTTTTTGATAAGAGGGACAGATCGATCAGCCAAATACAACGGAATGTTGAGCACCCCGTCGTCGAGCTTTAGGTTCTTAAGTGAGTAGCGGACCCTCAATGGAGTCGTCTCCGCATGCTTGTCGGCATAGTACTTAAGGCTCTTGGAATGAACGACCTCTCCCGATTTGACCTCGACGGGAACGATTTCGTTTCCGACTTGAATCAAAAAATCGACTTCGTGCTTCGGCTTCTCGTTTGTCCAATAACGCGGAGCAGCATCTAACTGTGAAAGTAATGCCTGAAGCACATAGTTCTCGGCGAACGAACCTTTGAACTCCGAAAATAGCGCATCCGAGATGGCAAAAGCGGACGCATCCAGCCTTGCCATGCGGCGCAGCAAGCCGACATCAAGACAGTAGACTTTAAATGCCTTGAGGTCATCGTACGCAGAGAGCGGCACACCACCGGCAGCATTAAGGCGAACCGCCGTGATGAGCCCAGCATCGGCAAGCCATTCCAGAGCATCCTCGTATTCTCGAGCACGAGCCCCCTCGCGCACCGCACCCCAAACGAACTTTTTGTTCTCGCGCGCCAACTGAGCTGGAATCGAGTTCCATATTTGCGAAAGCTTGGCGAACTGCGCACGGCCGCCATGCTTGGCAAAATCGCGCTCGTAGGAATCCAAGAGATCAGACAACACCTTATCGACCTGAACGATATCGCCCGTCTCCACCCACCGGCCAAGAGCCTCTGGCATGCCGCCGCATGCAAAATAACGACGAAGATGCTCGACGAGACGGACATGGAAGAAATCGGGCACTGTCTCGATCTGATCCAGGCCGCCAAGGTATTCGTCGTAGTTTGCAGCGCCCTCGGCTTTCAGAAACTCGGAAAAGCTCATGGGGCGCATCTCCATGAACTCGACCTTTCCCACCGGAAAAGCGCTGGTCTCACGGGACAAGCGAACGCCCAACAAAGACCCTGCGCATGCGACGTGATACTCGGGGGCCTCGTCACAGAAGTATTTAAGGGCACCGACTGCAGAAGGACAATCCTGGATCTCATCAATAATAAGCAGCGTCTCGCCAGGATCGATAGGCTGTCCAAGTGCCAGGGAAAGATTTGAGATGATCCGTCGAGGATCGCGCGTACCTTCGAAAAACTGAGCGTACTCGCTCTGTACCCCAGGTGACGGCTCCTCGAGCGTCAGATACACAAAATTGAGGTACGAGGTTCGGCCGAACTCCTTAAGCGCCCACGTCTTTCCAACCTGGCGCGCCCCCTTAAGGATAAGCGGCTTACGATATTCTGACGCTTTCCAAGCGTTAAGCTTGGCAATGATATCTCGCTGCATGACCGAACCTCCCGCAAAGAAACTTCCGTAAACGTGATATTTCCCACATTTTACCCTAGGTAAAACGTGATATTTATCACATTTACGGAAGTTTTAAGCTCATTTCGCCACACCTTCATCACATTTATTGCAATGTGACAAAGGGGCAGTCCCTTTGTCACCCGCACAAAAATGGACGCGCCAACGGCGCGCCCATTCACTCTATTTATATCAGCCCCACCTGACCCGAACGGCCGAGTCGTCACGGAACCCGGGAGTCCCGGCAGGGCGGGTGTTTGCTCAAAATGAGTTCCGCACGCAAAGAAGGCCACTTAATGTGGCCTTCGTCTTGCGCAGGAC
>UQXB01000005.1:0-64953 GCA_900544935.1 uncultured Collinsella sp. | reverse complement strand
ATTGGTCAATCTCGGCCGACTATATTTGGCTAAATTATTCCGGCGCTAACAGTCGCGGGCACGCCCAGCGCCGAGAACGCGTGCAGCATCCCGATGAGGAGGTTCTCCTGGCGCGCGTTCGGGAAGAACTCGACGTGGGCGCCCCCGCAATGGTGGCAGACCATGGCGAAGCAGGCGATCCGCGCCCGCTCCCCGCCAGGGCGCTCGACCGCGACGAAGCCCCAGTCCATCTGGTAGGCCTCTCCGGGCGCCGTCCTGAAGCGCTGGCCGCGGCAGCCCTGCGGGGCCGCCTGCCGCCTCTTCGCGGGCACGAGGTCCCGGTGCGCGGCGATATAGGTCTTCACCGTGGTGAGGCCGCCGGCGTAGCCCTGGCCGAGCAGCCGCTCGAATATCACCTGCGAGTTGGTGACGCCCTTCCGCAGGAGGTCGTCCACCAGGCCGGTGTGGCCGGCGAGCACGCCCGGCGCGGCCCTCCTCCCGCTGTTCCCGTGGGGCAGGGCCCTGAACCCGTGTGCCCTGACCGTCCTCGCGCGGGAGCGGGTGAGCCCCGTCCTCCTGCAGAACTCCGCGAGGTTGCATGCCTGCGGGTCGAACCCGTCGCCCTCCTCCGCGGCCATCTCCCGGAGCGCCGCGTCTATAATCTCCTGTAGGTCATCGTGTCTCTCGTTCACCTCAATGGTCCTCCTAACGCCGGCGTGTTGGCACCACCAGCGTAGTGGCGGCGGGGAGGCACGGTGGCCATTATTCGGTGACCGGGATTGGTCAAAATAGTTTGACTATTAGCGGCTAAAATCGCCCGGCGCTAACACGACAATGGAATTACGTTCTTTTGCCATGGAGTTCTCCGGCTGGCTTAAGTTGACTCTATGCATCGATACAAGCCAATTGGCGTACAGTAGTGGTGAATTATAACGGCTGAGACGATTTAACAATCGGACCAAGGACCTCGTCACCGCTGTCCATCCAGATGACGATTTACAGCGAAACACCCCAGTCAAATTATGCTTCGGAAAGAATATTGCTCAGGCAGTTCGATAATGAAAGGACTTTTGACTCAAGAGCGAGCCCCCACCACCGGGACCACTCGAGCATAACGTTCCCTGGGCTCCGGCACTAGATTGACAACCACCCTGGGAGACTTAATGAGGAATAGCCGAAGGAACTGAATCAAACCATCGTATTGAGCTCATTCATGATTAGACCATTTCTCAAGTTCCTTTTCGAGTAGGGCAATCCTATGAGTAAGGTTTTTAATCGCCAAAACATGACGACTCACGGCAACGCTAAGAGACAGAGAGATTGCAAGCAACAGCACGATTGCACCCAAAAAAAGGAAATTGGCTGGGTTGACAAACCCAATAGCTGTTGAGCAACTATAAATAATTTGAGGACATATATCACAAATCAAGGCCGCCATACACATCAAAATCCACAACAGAGAGTACTTAAGAAGCATCTTTCCGTTGGACACGAGCCGCAAAACATAGACGAGAAAGCCGCCGAAAAAGAGGGCCGCACCAATCCTCAAAATTAGATTCATTATTTATCTCCCCTATGAACCCAGCACACAAGAACAATGGCTAACGTGACCTTGATCATGTAGTAGACGGAAGAGAAGCCCCCGATGGACGAACGTCCGCCTTGGCGTTCATTCATCTTTACAGGCGCCTCCATAACGGGAAGACCAAGCTTCATAGCCAAAGCAATCGACTCTGGCTCCGGGTAGTCATCAGGATAACTCTTGCAGAACAGGTCGATAGCATCTTTATTGCATGCCCTAAAACCAGAAGTGGGATCGGTGACCACCTTACCCGTAAGCAGCTCGAGCAAAAATGAAAGCCACCTGATTCCAACGCGACGCATAAAAGTTGACTGAAAACCATCAGTCTCAACCAGAAATCGAGAGCCTATCGCCAGGCTCGCCCCACCCTCAATCAGCTTTACAAGCTCAGGAACATAAGAAGGATCATGCTGGCCATCGCCGTCAACCTGAATGTCAATATCATAGCCAAATCTCTGAGCATACTTATGGCCCGCTTGGACCGCTCCACCGATACCAAGGTTCTGTGGCAGGTCCAATATGTTGACACCATGCTCTCGACAAAGCTCAAGCGTTCCATCTTGTGACCCGTCGTTGATTACAACATAGTCATATCCCGCAGCTTTTATAGACGCAACGGTATCGAGAATGCACTCCTGTTCGTTATAGGCAGGGATTATTACGAGAACACGCGGATATCCTTTTGAACATGTTGTTGCAGCAAGAGACAATCGAGATTCATCCATTCCAAAAAAGTTGGCTCTTAGCGACGCTTGAGGAAATTGCGACTCTTACAGCCCAACGCACAGTTTAACTCAAACTTAAGTTTACAGTATCCTGACTAGCCATCGCGAAGTTACATCTCAAGCTTAGATATTTAGCTTGCTTAACTGGGGCCCACACGGAGTCCCCACCCATCATAGCAGGGTAAGGGCCCCGTGCACCTCTGTCTCAAATGCGGAACGCATGTCCTGAGTCCTCAACGCCGTCCCATTCGAACCAATCTAATCCAACTATTATCCCCTCTTACTATAGCCATGACTTATAGCGCTAGTTTAGAAAAATCGGATATACAAAAGCTCGAAAAACACAAAATACAGCAGCCCAAATGGAATCCCGAGCATAAAGGCTGTACATTTAGTCTTCTCTTCCTCGTCGCAGTAAATAGGAAACCTGAGCAAAAGACAGGCGAAAGGTATTAACAAAGGTATGAGGTATCGCGCCTGAACACCCGCAACTGTCTGGCTTCCAACTCCTGTAAAGGCGATGTATAGAGCCAAAGCAACTAAATAGCAAGTAGCAAGAACCAGGAATAGAGTCCAAACAATCCCGAAACGGCTAAACTTAAATTTAGTAACTTTTTCATTATCAATAATGCATATAGCCTCAAACAACACGATGGGAAGATATGAAAGCCATGGGAACAGATTGGACACGTCCCCAAGATAAGCCATATTCGTTGATATTGAATTGAGAAACGCCGGGGTCAGCATCGATCCAAAAACGAAATTCGAGATTACAACTATAGTTCCAACTGGATTTGCAAGCACTCCCGTCGTTTGACCAGCCGTAGAGACTTCGGAGCCACCACGTGCATCAGAAATGTTATTTACGACAGAAGAGAAATATGGCGTCAAGAAAGATAAAATCATTATGGCGCAAACGAATAGTGCAGCTCCAATCAAGATACGTCTTTGCTTGCTCGAAGTATATTTATCTGCAGGAATTAAAAGCGCAAGTCCGAATAAGGGAAAATAAATCGCTTTAGCTGCAAATCCGATTGCAAAAGATAATAGAAATCCGAAGAATGTTTTTGCAGAAATATCCTCTTCAGAAACAAGCATCTTCAACAAAAGAGCTGTTCCTAGCAAACTGAACGATATCACACAGGGATCATACGAGTAACTGGCTGCCATTAACACGGCAGACGGGAACAACGCAATACAAGTGAAAAGACATTTTCTGCAAGGGGCTATACGAATTGCGATTCCGCAGATAACTGCATACGCAAGTAAATTAAATAATTTTCCCAATGCAAATTTGATAGAAAATGGGAGATGAAGCAAGCGACCCAAACAAAGGCCGATAGATGAAGGAATATAGGCAATTTTAGAAAGAGCCACACTATCAAAACAATTAACACGTTCGATACCTTCAGCTATATTATTTTTATCGGCCTCTCTGACTAATTGCTCAACAGAGCCACGGTTAAACTCTCTTGTTTCATCTATTGGGTACTTACCCAAAGATGCATCCAAACTAAAGCCGTCCCCCCTATAAAACTGTTCGACTATCATTCGGTCAGAATTTGTTATTTCAGCATTTGTGAGGTAGGAAACACTATTTGCATTTCCATAGTGGACCTCATCATCCCATGTCAGAAAATTTGTAACGGGGAAGCAAATAATTACGGATAGACCGACCGAGACAATGCATGCGAAAGCGAACAGTTCGGGCTTCAGATAAGAAGTGCCCCCATTAATAGCAATCAACCCGATCAAAACAGTAATGGGCAAAGCAGACGCGAACAACACCGTCTTTGACTTATCGAGCGGAATGCCAATAAAAGCGATTAAAACAGCAAAGCCAACAGAAACCGTCAAAAAAAAGAAACACTTCTTAGTATCAGTTTTCTTAACCGAGGCTACAAAGCTCTTCACCAGGCCATAGCAAAGCTCAATGCCTTGAAACGCTAAAACTAAATGAAAGCATATAACAAGACTTGCGATATTCCATGCGTCAAGATCGAAGGGGCCAAACGTCTTCGCACCAGTCAATATGATTAAAACTAGCAGAAAGCTGCTGAGAATGCTGGACGCGACGAGGACGGTTATCTGACGAATAGCGTCACCACCCGACTGTGATTTCGGTTGCAAATATAAGCACGCAACAGCAACGACATCGCAAAAGAGTTCAAGAATGAATAGATTTAAATTCTTATAGTGCAATGATGTCGCAACAGCTAATAAAAGAAGTCCCAGCCCAAAGATGGCAAGCGCGTACTCGCTTTTCTTAATTGCAGGATTATTCAAAACGTGCATCTCCAACTAAAGACAAAATCGAATAGGGTAAGTCGACAATAACAAATTCGTATCTCAAATCCAACTTCACTCAAAAGCTAAGCAAAAGCCAGCCAAGTATCACTTAGCAAATACAAAACGCCTTCTCGACATCCATAGCAGTGGCATCCCAGTTATATCGATTTTCAACAAGCGCCCTAGAGTTTCGAGACTGAAGAGAAAGCAGCTTTCGATCATCAAAAAGCCTGCATAATGCCGAAACCACCTCATCAGATGCCATGGACCGAATTATTGTGCCGTAGCTATCATCTAAGATAAGCTCGCGTGCCCCGCCCACGTCTGTTACCACTGCAGGCGTTCCGCAGGCTGAAGCTTCAAGAAGTACCGTTGAAAAGCCTTCGGAACGAGTTGGAAGACAAAGCACATCTGCTTGCTGAAGTAAGGAGGAAATATCCTCTGTGTTACATCTCCCAAGCCAAAACAAGTTAGACGAACAAGCTTCCTTGACCTCATTAGCCAGCGGACCATCCCCTGCAAGAACAAAACAAATATCACGCTTGGTAATATCTTTTGTGCGAGCCGCCTCAATAATTGAATAAATTCCCTTTTCAGGAATAAGCCGCCCGACAAAAGCTACAACCAAAGATGACTGAGGGATACCTAATTCAGATCGGAAATCTCTCCCCGAAGAAATACTCCTATAGAATGAGGCATTGATTGAGTTTGAAATTACGCCTTTTGCAGTGATATTAAAGTGCTGAAGCCATTCAACACTTTTAGAAGAAATCCCATAGAAATCAGGTTCAAACGACTTTACGCGATCAGTAATCCAATCTTCATATCGGCGAACAAAATAATCAAGAAATGGCTGATTGAAAGAGAGATACGCTGAGCCGTGGTCGAGAACAACAGCCTTAGCACTATGATCCGCAGCAAACTTCAGCCCTTCGAGCGAGAGAGGGAAAAGTCTCGTGTTTATCAGAACACCATTCCACTCATAATCATCAAGGGTTTGCAGGAGTCGGTAATAATCACTGGTTTTTTTGGGAAGAGGAAGTCTTCCATCAAGTAACGGAATGCAAGGAAGACGAATTACCTCCAGGCCGTTTTCGACTGAATGACCGACTCCCACGCGCATCGAATCATTAGTAACGATAACCACCCTATCGCCGCGTGCAGTCAAGGCGTGAGCGAGACCATCGACAAAATTACCAATTCCACTAAGTTGCGGGTGATAATGGTGAGTGAAAATACAAATAGAGGAGCTCATCACATAACCTCATCTGATATAGATGTCATATCCTTAATTCTGTGCAGTCCAGACTTCCCCATCTCCAAAGTCGAGCAAGAGCGGAAGATGAGTATGTCGATTATCCGGTGACGGTATTTTTTTCCAATCGCCATACATCGTTGTAAGATATTTATCCGTCATACGAGGAACAGGGAATTCACTGCCTTCGAAAACCGCACTGCTCAGAGGGAAAATCTCTGAAATAGGCACTGGCGCCATATTCGGCCAGCTTAACGTCAGACAGTAATCAGAGACCTCACCCGTATTTGAGTCGGCAATACAGGAATCGAACAAATCCTGGTAAGAGCATGCGCCTCGAGAAACCAGTTGTTCCACCACGTGCATAGCAGAACAACCAATTTGCTCGAGTTGACCAAGGAACCCTTTATGAGGGACAACAATGGAAGAAGAATGATATAAATAGGCTCTTTTCTGTGCAATTGATGCAGTTCGGACTTGCTTTGCACGAAGGCGTTTATCTGTATAGAGCTGGTCATATGGAAAGATGTCGACAAAAATGCCCATCGAACTGGAAGCCTCTCGAGCCTCTTGATTCTCGAAGCGAGTTCCATCGCGATACACCTTAGCAAACATCGCAGCATAGCCAGTAGTATTCCGCGATGTATGGAGCGAATATCCTTCCGGTAACCCACCCTCGGCTAAAGAGCAAAAGCGGTCATAATCTGAACGCATCATTCCGATATCTATATCATCATCCCAAGGGATAAACCCCCTATGACGCATTGCTCCTAAACATGTTCCACCGTCAAGCCACCACCTGATGCCGTGCTTAGAGCAGAATGCGGCGACAACCTGAAGGATATCCAATTCAGTGTTTTGAAGCTTTAATAGCGCGTGAGCTTTAGACATCATCGGCCTATCTCTTTTCCCCGAACCATTGTTGCGTCTGTTTCCCCAAAACAGAAGACTGATAAATAAGGCAAATGGCATTGGATATAAGCGCCGATACAGTAGGGCCATTTAAGCCAAACAGCATTTGCGCAGGAGCCATAACAGCGACAGCACTAATTAAGGACAGCATGCTGCCAACAAATACCCCTCGGTAATTATCAAGAGAAACCAACAAATCGTTGACAAACCAAGCGATGCCAGTCAAAAAGGCACAAGCCAACATAGGCTGAAGGAGATCGGTATGTTTAGCTATTCCAGCGCCATAAAACAGTGACAGCAATAATTTACCGAAAAAGAAAAGGGCAACTGAAGATATGACACCGACAAAAAAGATGCCAGCAAGTATTTTACCTATGAGCGAAAAAAAGGACTTTTCTCTAGAGTGGTAACGCTCTACTAGATAACCTAATAAAGGATTATAAATATAGGTCGCACCCATTTGGATAATTGCCACAGGTGCAGCAACTGATGCATAAATACCCAGAGCAGAATCTCCGAATGAATAAGATAAATACTGCCTGGGAATATTCGGCGCCGCAGAAGCAGCAATGCCGCCCAGAACGATGGGCAAACAGCTACATAGGAAGGCTCTGACCTTCGCTCGGCTAATTCCAAGCTTGATTGCAGAAATCCGATTTGATCTTGGATAATCGTAAATAACTCCGATGCCTATTGTCACTACCGTCATAAGCAACAGTGCACCTTCGAGGCAATTAAAAAATCCAAAGACAAGAATGAATGAAAGGAGAGAGCCGATGCCCTGCATTATGAGGGATTTCCCAATATAGTCCATCCTATGACCAACCTGATCATTAGCATGCATGACATCAATGACTAAGCCAGCGGTTTTATAGAGAGCATACAGAAGAATAGCGGGCACCGTACCAATACGACACGTTGCAATGGAATAGACGGCTAACATTGCAAACGCTATAAAAGTTGTAAAGAAACGAAAAGTCAGGTATTCACCAGCAGAGTTTTTCCTTTCAACATCTGCAATTTGCACCGTGTACATCCTGTATTGGGCTAATTGAGAAAACATGTTGAAAATAGACATAGCCAGCGAATAAATGCCTGCAGCACTATATCCATCAGACAGCCGAACGACCAAAATGGTGATAAACCACTGACAGCCTAAATTAGTCAACGAACCGACGGTATTCCAGAACATATTATGTTTAATCGAAAGAGTCTTCTCTGTGGACTTCACAAATATAAGCGCCCTTCTAAACCTGTCGAAATGAGGATACGGAGCTATCTCGCAGCTTTAAGTTCTTTTAAAATCAAAATAAACAGCCAATTCGGCATAAGACGTATAATGATATCTGCTTTAGCGATAGACGGGCAAGCTCGTCGGTATTTAAGTAAACCAATTATGGAGCGCCGCTCCCTTGCTTCAGCGAACCCCAATATTTCCTTTAGATGCGGTGAATCGGGAAATCTATCGGCAAATCGCCTAGCAGTATCAACCCTGTTTTTAACTCTTGTCGAATACCAATCATCTTTTGAAGAAACACCTGCAAGGAATCCAGTTTCGTTACCACCATGTCGACGATACTTAACCAAAGGAGTCATAGTAAAGCTGCACTTCCCCAGTTCACTGCAACCCAATGTCAACCACAAGTCATGTGCAGTCGATTCCGGAAAGGGAATCATCGACTTCGCCGCACTCGCATCTAACATGAGAGCCATACCAATGCCGTAACATACGCTTGCGGCCTGTACAGTAATATCCTCTCCAGAGCACCAATTTACTTCCGGCGAATTAGGATGAGCTTTCCTATAACTCTTTACCAGAATATTTCCGTTTTCGTCAATTACCGATCTATCACAAACATCTAGAATTGAGCCTTCTTCTAGCATATGGTTGAGCGAAACTTCAACTCTATTAGGCTCCCAAATATCATCCTGATCGCAAAGTACTACGTAATCCCCTTCCGCCAAGGAGAGCAGCGCCTCGAACGATTTGACATAACCGAGATTATTATCACCGTGATAATACCGATAGGCGTTTTTCGTTATATGCGCTTGGATAAACCGCTCTAATGAATCCGATTCAGGGCAGTCATTTCTAACTAGAAGCGTAAGCGGAAACGTTTGTTTATCTATCGAATCAAGTTGTTCCGCGAAAAACTTAAGATCGGGTTTATAAGCTGAGAGAAGTACGCATACGCCAATATCATTTCCCATTTCTATTTCCAAAAATCCTCCCAAATTCATTGCTTATAGATTATCAAAGCACCCTCAGTTAAAAGAAACTCTTTTAAAAATAGAGTATTTATCCCTGTCTCTTAAAACGAGTGCCTAATATCAATAAGTAACAACCTTTGTTCCATAAGGAATGTTATCGTAAATCCATTTTGCATTCTGAATCTCAAGGCGTACGCATCCAGCAGAGGATGGAACGCCCATCGTGGGATCCATCACGCGGTTGCTGTTGACGTAGTAGGGTGAGGAATGGAATAAGTAATCACCATAGAACTGCGTGTAGTAATAGCAAGTATATCCATGCCCAAAGGAGTATCCCTTACCGTAGACTTGATACTCCCCTATCACCGTAGGCGTGCTAGCTTTTCCCGTCGAACATACATATCGACGGTTTAAGGACCAGTTATTCCAGGATCCAGTGTAAATACTCGTAACGCAACGTGACGTATCGACAAGTATCAGCCAATTTGTATTGCTTGAATAACTTTGAGCCTTAGCATCCATATAGTCTGACACCCACGCGCCGTTAGCCATAAAGAAATTCCAGGATCCGTCCACAACGCGCCAGCCAGTAGCCATAGCTCCACTAGCATCAAGCCAATACCAGGTGGCGCCCAGATTGAGCCATCCTGTCTGCATATAACCAGACGAATTCAAGTAATACCAAGATCCGTTAACGGCAACCCAACCGGTTTTCATAGCATAAGTGGACGGATCTAAATAGAACCAGGAGCCATCCTTGTACAGCCAGCCAGATCGTGCATAGCCAGCGGTCTCATCAAAAAAGTACCATTTTCCGTTAACGTTCTTCCATCCAGCGCAGGGGGAGCCATCGGTTGAATCAGCATAGAACTTACAGCCTCCAAGCATCACAAACCCGTGAGCTTCGGCCAATTCGCCATCGCCGTTTGATGTAAACAGTTTTCCATTACGCAATGCTCCACACAATGAGCAATCAGAACCAGCAAAAGCCTTAGATGGCTCATCCTGAACCGAGTCCTGGACATCTACCCATTCACGACAAGCAACAGCGCCTGAAGCTTTTGCATAATAGCTTTTCCCATTTACAGAAAAATGACCAAGAAGCATTTTACCGTCGGCGGCAGGATCGAGATAATAGTATTGACCACCGTCCTTCAGCCATTCAGTCTTTATAATGCCCGACGCTTGAGAAGGCTCAGCGTAATACCAGTCTCCATCGCTCATAAACCAGCCAAGTGACAACGCTCCCGTTGAAGAAAAATGATACCGGTTGGATCCGATGACATAAAAGCCGGTAGCCATTCTATTGTCATTTGCGACATCGAGCCAATACCAAACGCCATTCACCAAACGCCAGCCCGATGCAAGTGCGCCGGAACCGTCAGCGTAATACCAGTCCGTCCCATCAAACGCCCAACCAACAGCCATTGCGCCGGAATCCGATAAATAGTAACGAGACGAACCGACAGAAACGATTCCTCTAGACATAACACCATCATTGGCGGGATCAAGCCAATACCAGTTATTGCCAGTTTGAAGCCAGCCGGTTAAGACTTCACCATTGCTACCCCAATACCATAAACCGTTATCAAGGTACCATCCATTAATCAGTCCATAGGTTCCAAGAAGATAAGGGTGCCCATCAATAACACGTCGACCAGTAGCCATAGAACAGCTGTTAAGGGAGTCAAACCAGTACCATTGGTCTCCAATAAACTGCCAGCCACTTGCCAAAGCGCCTGACGGACCCGCGTAATACCACTTATTTTCAGTAAAAATCCAGCCGCAGCTCATTGCGCCGTCACGAGCGGGGTCCAAGTAGTACAGCAAGTCGTCAATATTCTGAATTCCGGTCAAACGACAGCCATCTAGATAGTAATACCAGGACAAACCGTTCCATTGCCATCCAGATAGTTGTTCTGTAGTCGACGGGTCATGGCTTTCGACAACCTGTAGGCTCGAATCTTCCGTTGTTTTGCCGGCACAATCGCTGGAGTCTTGAGAGCAACCGCCACCGACCAATGCTCCCGGCCCTCCTGTCGAGTCGCGCTCTACGACACCGTTATCCGCCCCCTCTTCCACGGCATAAGCAGTGCAAGAAAATGCGGGGGCTGTAACTGAAAGTAAGGCGGAAAATAGCATCAAGCCAATTACTCGCCAGCAAATTCGATGATCAATCCGAGCATTCATTTCAAGCCCCCAACCGGTACCGACTGTCTTGCAGGGAATCTATTAAATAAACGGACGAGCTGCGCCGATTACATTTCCCCTTGCGCTAATAGGATGAATTCCGACACCTTGATGAGGCCAGGAATCAATCATCAAGCCGCCGCCAAGTGCAATTGCAATATGACCGCGGTAATAAATCACATCGCCGCGTTGAATCGAGCTCGTGCTCACGGGCATAAAGATATTGCTTCGATACCAATTCATGGAATTGTAGGTTTGGCTTGGATCCCAGCGATGGTTATAAGGGTTGTAAACACCCATATCCATGCCAGTAGCATAAAGGCACTACAAGACAAAACCAGAGCAATCAACAGCTCCACCGGGAGCGGTAGACCAAGGCTCAATATATTGCGTACCGATATACTCATAGGCGCGCTGGATAAAGGCGTTCACGCAATCTTCCCGCGTTGCTTCGACAGAAATGCGAGAAGGGGTCACATAGGTAAAGTATCCGGTGCAATAGCTAGGCAGCTGAACAGTCCAAGAACTGACCTGAGGATACTGGGATGGATTTTGCCAGCCAACTTTGTCGCACTGGCCATCGCTCCAGAAAATTCGGCGAACACCGTCGATGGTCCTTGCGCCCGTTGCCATAGCGCCGCTGCCGTCTAACCAATACCACTTACCCGAATCTTTAAGCCAGCCAACATGCATGCTTCCATTGGACTCAAGGTAATACCATGTTCCATTCAGGCATTTCCAACCAGTTGCCATTTTTCCGTCAGCGTTTAGGTAATACCATGAACCACCAGTAAAAACCCATCCGGTCTTCATCACGCCAGAATTGGCATCAAGCCAATACCAATCGCCGTCAATCTGCAGCCATCCAAGATGAATGGCACCCGTTCCGGGCTCAGCGTAAAACCTTAGATTTGCGACATTAACCCAGCCGGACGCAACCTGCCAACCATCAGCTCCAGCGGTTTTTAGAATAGCGCCGTTTTCGCGAATCACATCCTTGCAAAGATATCCACTATCATCGGCATATCTTTCAACGCCATCATTAACGGTAACCCAGCTTGAAACCACGAGCCTACCGCTCTGGTTTGCAAAACAATCGTTGCCGCTCACCTCAAATAAGCCCGTTTTCATTAGATGGCTAACAGGGTCCAGGTAATACCAGCTAGCGCCTTCTTTATACCAGTCAGAAATAAGCGCACCAGATTGAGAGGCTAGATACCAGCCGTTCTCGGACTGAGCCCAGCCAACAGCCATAACCCCATTGGGGTTCAAATAATATGCTGCATTGCCAAGGTCTAAATACCCAACGGACATCTTACCATCGGAGGCTGGGTCGAGATAATACCAAGCGCCGTTAACGAGTTTCCAGCCAGTGGCCGCAATACCGTTAGAGCAGTAATACCAATCTGCTCCGTCTTTGTACCATCCATTTGCGAGGCCATAGTCACCAAAAATGTAGGTACATCCATTGATCTTTTGACGACCCTTAAACATGATGAACGTCTGTGGGTCAAAATAATAGCGAGCCCCACCTATCGTTTGCCATGACGAAGCAAAGGCACCCGATGAATAAGCCCAGTACCAATTCCCGTCAACGAGAATCCAGCCGGTTTTCATAGCACCAGTGGCATCTAAATAGTATTTCCCGCTCCCGAGGTCGACAAAACCAACCTGCATTATATGGGTGGCAGGATCCAGGTAATACCATGTGCCGTCTTGATAAAACCAACCAGCAGCTAAATCGCCTCCAGCATTGGCATAAAACCAATTTCCATCTGAGTTACGTAGCCAGCAGTTCTGATATAGCGCGCCAAAAGGCGTTGCGGCATTGCCGTCATTCGCATAAAACGAAGTAGTTGATCCGCCAGCATCGGTCACATTGAAATAACCTGTCTGCATTGCACCATCATTGGCTGGATCAAGCCAATACCAATAGCCCCCGCTTTGCAGCCAGCCAGTTTGGTGTTTACCGTTTTTTCCGTAATACCAAACTCCAGACGACTCGTCTCGTTGCCAGCCATCTTTTATGACGGAAGAATTATCAGGTTGCAAATCATCGGAAACCACAGAAGAAAAATCCGCTTTTGACTCAATACTCTGAGCCTCAACGGAATCCTGTGCAAACGCGACATTCGCACTCAGGGGCAAGCAGCAAGCAGTGATTAATGACGCAGCAGCACAAACAAGCGTGGCCTTCTTTTCGAATCGATACATAAGCGACCCTCCCAGATATCTCATTTATTTATTTTAATCCACATTCCAGGATTGATTTTCGTTACTGTCTGTTCAGTCTATGTAGATAAATATATTAAATTGAACATAACGTTCAATCATTCTATTCTTTCCCTAAGCAATGAACATCTTAATTGGAGGCCTGCGGTGGAACTGACCAAGCGTAACTTTACTGTTCTGTACGAATACCTAAAGAACCCATATGCCAGCCAGCGAGAAGTTGCCGAGCGCACTGGCCTCTCACTTGGATCGGTAAACGCAGCAAATAAAGAGCTTACGAATGAAGGCCTTCTCGAATCGGACAGCCTAACCGACAACGGTTACGAAGCACTTCACCCCTATAAGGTTGAAAACGCAGTGATATTGGCTGCGGGGCTTTCGAGCCGCTTTGCTCCCATTTCGTATGAAAAGCCCAAAGGCCTTTTAAAGGTACGTGGTGAGATTCTCATCGAACGTCAGATTAGGCAGCTGCAAGACGCAGGTATCAGCAATATCACCGTCGTTGTCGGCTATAAAAAAGAGTATTTCTTCTATCTCGAAAGCAAGTTCGGCGTTTCGATTGTCGTCAACAACGAATATGCATCCAAAAATAACCACGCATCGCTTATGTGCGTAAAAGAGCGGCTTGGCAACACCTATATTTGTTCAAGCGATGATTACCTTCTAAACAATCCGTTTGAAGCATACGTTTGGAAAGCATTTTATTCTGCTCAATATGCTGAAGGCGCCACCAAAGAATGGTGCATTCAAACCGGAGCAATGGACAGAATCACCAATGTTACGATTGGCGGTTCCGATGCTTGGTATATGCTCGGACATGTCTACTTTGATAAAGCCTTCTCGCTTGCATTTAAGCAGATTCTCGAAACGGAATATAACAAGCCCGAAACAACGGACAAGCTTTGGGAAGATCTATATATCGAGCACATCAAGGAGCTCGATATGGTGATCAAAAAGTATCCTGAGGGCGAGATCAACGAATTCGATTCTCTTGATGAACTGCGTGCCTTTGATCCGCATTTTATCGAAAACGTTGACTCCGATATTTTCGATAACATCGAGCAAGTGCTCGGCTGCTCCAAATCAGAGATTCACGACGTTTATCCCCTTAAACAAGGTCTTACGAATCTATCGTGCCACTTTAGAACCAATGACGGAGAGTACGTTTACCGCCATCCGGGAGTCGGGACCGAACTGCTTATTAACAGAAATGGAGAAGTAGCCGCACTTAAAAAGGCCAAGGAACTCGGCCTTGACGACACGTTCATTCATGAGGACCCAAAGCGCGGTTGGAAAATTTCGAAGTTTGTACCCAACGCAAAGCAGCCTGATCCGCATGATGATGCCCAAATGAATCGAATGATGCAGATGTGTCGTTCGCTTCACGAGAGCGGTGCAAATGTCGAAACCGAATTTGACTTCTACCTCGAAGCGAAGCGCTACGAATCACTTCTTCTGGAAAAAGGCCCTATCGACATTCCAGGCTACAGGGAAATGGCCGCCGAAATCGATGAATTGGAGCACTTTGTCCAGGCCGACAATGCGCCAAAATGCCTTTGTCACAATGACTTCTTTTACCTCAATTTCCTTATCGATGAAAACGACAAGTACTATCTCATTGACTGGGAATATGCTGGCATGAGCGATTATGCAAACGATTTTGGAACGTGCAGTGTCTGCTGCGAGCTTTCCGAAGATGAAGTCGACCGCGCGCTTGATGCATATTTTGGGCGCAAGGCAACAAACAACGAAGTTGCACATAACTATGCGCACATTGCCCTTGCAGGATGGTGCTGGTACCTCTGGTCTCTTCTGAAAGAAGCCGAAGGCGACTTCGTAGGCGAATGGCTCTATATCTACTTCAATTACAGTGCCAAATACCTTAAAAAGGCACTGGAGATCTATCGAAAAGGTGAGTAACGATGCAATTCGGCTTTTTTAGCGGTCTTCTTTGGGGCCTTGATACAGTAATACTTGGAATCGGTTTGGCGCTCGCGCCCTATATTGGATCGGCGGAAGCGCTTGCATGTGCCTCCATTGCGGGATCTTTTCTCCATGATGCCTTCTGTGCGATCTGGCTCTTTGGGTACATGGGAGTTCGAGGCAGATTAAAAGACACGCTCGCTGCACTTAAAACTCGTTCGGGCAAGGTCGTCATCGCCGGCGCACTGCTCGGTGGACCTATCGGAATGACCGGATACGTATTGGCGATTAATAATATCGGAGCAGCCTACACGGCAATTATATCCGCCTTCTATCCCGCTGTCGGAGCATTCCTTTCTTTCGTGCTGCTGAAGGAGAAAATGGGCAAAGGACAGATTCTTTCCCTTCTCGTTGCTCTTTGCGGCGTAATGACGATGGGCTATCTATCGGCCGGATCGAGCGAGATTGCAAATGCCCCCCTCGGCTTACTCGGCGCGGTGCTTGCTGTTATCGGATGGGGATCCGAAGCGGTGCTGTGCGCATGGGGAATGAAAGATGATGCCGTTGATGACGAAACGGCTTTGCAAATCCGCGAAACTACAAGTGCGCTTGTTTATGGAGTGCTTGTACTCCCCCTCTTCGGAGCATGGCATTTCACGCTGGGTGCCATCCCGAGCATGCCTACATTGATTATTGCACTCGCCGGACTCGCAGGAACTGCATCCTATCTGTTCTATTACAAGGGGATTGCGGCAATCGGAGCAGCGCGTGCGATGGCTCTGAATATCTCCTATTCGGCATGGTCGGTGGTCTTTGGCCTGATCTTGCTTGGAACAATTCCCGATATGGCATCCGTAATCTGCTGCGTTGTAATTGTATGCGGAACAGTTTTGGCAGCTAGTAACTGGGACGAACTATTTGGACGTAATAAGACGGCGTAGCTTGATTAACAATATAGTAAAAGGGGAGAGCTCGACGAGCTCTCCCCTTTTAGCATCATGGCTATTCAATTACCACAGCCTGGCTATCCATCTGTTGCCACGTGCCGAAGAACACCTGGGCATTTCGCGTAACATTGCCGTTAATCGAATCCGAAAGATAGACAATTCCCTGCTCGTCATCATAGCCTTTAAGGACTACGGCATGATTACCGCCCCACAGACCATAGGAATGCCCGTTATACCAACGAGCAGCATAACGGCCTCCTGGCCAACTTCCCCATTCGGTATTCCACATCTCAACAGGTTGTCCACAGGTCAGTCTGTTCTTAATGGAAGAAATTGACGAGAAAGAAACGTCTTTTGCCTGCATGATACTTCCCGCAGCGCGCAGAAAGTTATTACCAGCAATAGTAATCGCAGGGGCGACGCATCCCATGAGACCCCCGCTGCTACGCCTTGGGTTGCCATCAAAGGCGGTAACAAAGTTGCCGTTGCTTCCCTTGGGCAAGTAATAATCCGCAATAATCGTCTTACCTAAACCGAAACCATAGTAGTTAAGCAAGTTTGTAAGGGCAACCGACTCACAGCCAGTAGGAAGTTCCGGGTACTGCAAATAGCACGGGACATCGACCCAAGCGCCAACCATTGCGCCGGATGAACTGAACTTGTAGTCAGTAGAGCCGATCCAATACCAACCGTTGCTCAACATTACTCCCCCACGTGCGGCATCAAGGTAATACCATGTGCCCCCAAGGGAAAGCCATCCCGTTTTCATCGCGCCAGAAGCGGAATCCAGCCAGTACCAGTTGCTGCCATCGTTAAGCCAGCCGGTCGCCATTCGACCATCCGGGTTAAAGTAATACCAAGACCCAGCAATTTGCTGCCACCCAGTCAGAATTACTCCACTAGCAGAACAATAATATCGAGCACCCTGACTCTCAATCCAACCAGTTCTGGCATTACCGTCGTCGTCAATCAGCTGGATTCCCGAATCGGTCATGATGCCTTTAAGGTCAATTGCGCCGCTGGATGACGAATGATACATCCAAGACCCATCACCGTTTGACCAGCAATTAGCCATCATCTTGCCGGTACTATTAAATATGTATTCACATGATCCGATAGTTTGAACGCCCGTGGCCATGGCGTGCGTCGAGGGATCGAGCCAGTACCACGCACCGTTTAGGTTGAGCCAGCCGGAGGCGAGGGCGCCGGAGCCAGTCGCGTAGTACCAGGTCCCGCCGTCGAGGACCCATCCGGTCGCCATCGCGCCGGAGGCGCTGAACCAGTACGCTGAGCCGTTGCACGCGTGGAGGCCCGTCACCATGGCGCCGCCCGCGTCGGGGTCGAGCCAGTACCAGGAACCGCCGGTGTAAAGCCAGCCGGTCGAGGCGATACCGTCAGCGAACCAGTACCAGGAGCCGTCGACGAAGCCCCAGCCGTTAAGAGGGCCGCAGCTGCCGAAGTAGCGGCGGACGCCCTGCGCGTCCGTCTGGTAGCCCGTCAGCATGGCACCCGTCCGGGCGTCGAAGCAGTAGGGCACGCCGCCGACGGATACGGGGCCGCGCGCCAGCGCGCCGGAGCCCGTCGCGTAGTACCAGGTCCCGCCGTCGAGCACCCAACCGGTCGCCATCGCGCCGGACGAATTAAACCAGTACAGGGAGCCGTTGCACTCGTGAAGGCCGGTAGCCATGGCACCGCCCACGTCGGGCTCGAGCCAGTACCACGTGCCACTCTGAAACAACCATCCGGTATACGCTTTGCCGTCAGAGGTTGCGTAATACCAAGTGCCCTCTTTTAACTGCCAGTAATAAAGAGAGACATCAACATACGCGTAATTCATATCAACGTTTCCGCTAATACCAGAAACTTTTCCGCGGCTTGTATACTGCCAAAAGCTGTAACTGCCGGTATAGTGACATTGGGAGTTGTATTGAGCAATCCAATGATCCCAAGAACCGCTCTTAAATACAGGGTCGGTCAATATATTGTTAAACCAATTTAGGTTTGCATAAATGCCTGGCTTATATCCAGCACTAGAAATCTTATTACAGAATATCTGAGCTCTAGATGCAATTCCGGATTGACGACCATCTGCAATAATTGTCTTGTCCTCAAGATCGTAATACACCGGTAGCCTAGGATTGTGCCCCGATAGGCAGTCAATCACCATGGACGCCTCATCGGCTGCCTGTTGATTATCAAAAGCATATGAATAGATATAGACGCCGTAAGGAATTCCGAGTCGCTCGCACTCAGAAATATTTCGATTAAATTGATAGTCAACTCGACCGCCCCAAGATGGAGCGCCAAATCCAACACGCAGAATAGCGAAATCGATACCAGAAGCCTTAACAGCATTCCAGTCAATACGTCCTTGATGCTCACTGACATCGATGCCCTGCGCCGTAGCCCCATCGGCAAGAATGTCCATGGACAATAAGGCTATTCCATCTTCTTCGGAAGAAGCATCCTCTGCGACCAATTGCCCATCCTCATAACGCCAGGAATTCTCAACTAGGGACCGCGCAGCTTCCGCGTTCGAGGGGAAAACAAACACAGAAATGGGCGCAAGGACCATCAGCACCAACAATGCCGAAAATAACTTAAGATGTTTGCTCATGTAAACCTCGTCATTCGTTCTTGTTTGCGTTTAGCTTACAGCATGGCTGTGAAAGATTTCTGAACATCCAACTGGACAAGATGCCATCTAGGACGACAAATAGCTGCACGCAATACCACAATGTAAACAAGAACTTCCCAGCAGGGTGAAACCAAGGACTCCTAGTCCCTACTCTTAGCCCCAAAGAATGCCGACATCAGTTAGCTTTCAAACCAGATGTCAAAAAGGTAGGGGACCCAGAGAGTCCCCTACAACGCGGAATTCTAACGAATCAAGATTACTTTCGATGGGCCCAAAGCAGTCAAACCGGAGATGCGATTTCCATAACCATCACTATGCCAGAACAAATTTTCGCTCGGCGAATTGCCCCAGAAAAAGCCAATGTGGCTATCGTCCGCATATGGGTTGTAAGGATTGAAGAACACAATGTCCCCCTTACGAGCCAAACCACTACGTAACAACTCATCAATAGAGTTGAAATAAGTCACGTTCGCACACGTATCGATAGCGTAGCCGTACCAACGATAAGCGTTTACGCAGCCGCCCCTTCCGGGACCTCCACTCCAAGGGGAATGGCTCTGCTCGGCGGCAATGGGAGCTAAATTCCCGCCCGCCTTCATATATGCATGCGATACAAATCCACCACAATTCATGCCCGTATAACCGTCCCAACGCGGATCACCCTTTGGGTACATGCACGTTTCCTGGCTGAGATGCGTGTCGTAGCGTGTTCCACGGTAATAGCCGTCGTTTTCGTGGCTCATAAGCCAATTGACCAAGCTGGACCTATTGACCCCCAAAACAGAACCAGACGTATTCAACCATGCACCACTTGCATTGAAGTAATAGTCAACGCCATCGATTTTCAGCCACCCGTTAGCAAACATGGCACCCGAAGGCTGGAGCCAGTACCACGTACCGCCGTCATTAAGCCATCCAGTTTTCATCTTGAATGTGGAAGGGTCCATCCAATACCACGCACCGTTGACATATTGCCAACCAGACTTAAGGACACCATTGGAAGATGCGTAGTACCAAGTATTGCCACTTTCGTCAGAAGCGTCTTTCGACATAATCCAACCAGACGCCACGTTAACGACACCATTCGCATCCGCATAGAAAACCGCATCTCCAATATGAATCACACCTGGCAATGAAGACGAGTCAGTACGATCAGCGACTACAGGAGATCCATCAGATGAAGTAGGCAACGGCTCGCTCAGTGCTCCAGACGAATTCGCCCATGCCATACCATCGTTCAAGTTGATCCAGCACGAAGATGCCATTGCACCGGAATCATAAGAAAAATAGCGCTTGCTTCCTACCGCAAATTCACCAGTACGCATTGCGCCGGATACATCATCAAGGTAATACCAGGCGCTTCCGGACTTTATCCATCGCCCTCGTTGAATAGCTCCGTTTGATGCGGCGTAATACCAAGTACCATCAGCAAGTGCCCAGCCTGTTGCCATGGCACCTGAGCTCGTAAGGAAATAGGTGGACGAGCCCACTTGCACAAAGCCCGTGAGCATAATATGGCTTCCTGGATCCAGGTAATACCAAGAATTCCCTAGAAGTAACCAACCTCCATGCAGTAAGCCGTTGGAGTCAGCGTAATACCAGTTGTTGTCAATAAGTGCCCACTGGGAGGATAGCATGGCCCCTGAACTGTTAAAGATATAAGAGGTGCCATTGCATTCATTCAGCCCGGTGGCCATAGAACCGTCTGCAGGATCAAGCCAGTACCAACGACCCCCATCCGAGAGCCAGCCCTTTACCAGAGCGCCAGAGCCGGAAAAATAATGCCAGACAGAAGCATCAAGATGCCATCCGATAAGCATTGCACCAGAAGAAGAGAATCCATACGTGGCTCCCCCAATCTGCAGCATCGCATCGTGGACCATCTTGCCCTCATCATCCAGCCAATACCAGTTGCTGCCGTCTGAAAGCCAGCCTTTTACCATGGCGCCAGAACCGGAGAAATAACGCCAAGCAGAAGTGGAGCCCGTAGAATCTAGGTACCAGCCGACACGCATTGCGCCCGAAGAGGAGAAGGCATACGTCGCACCCCCGACTTGAACCAACCCATCCTGAGCCATTCGACCTTCGTCGTCGAACCAGTACCAGCTACCGTCTATATGTCTCCAAGAAGAAACAGCGATTGTTCCGTCGGACAAGCCCCAACGCCAAAAACCAGCCCCTTCTTCGGGTGATATCCACCCCTGATGCCAAATAATTTGATTCGAAACCTCGGAAGGGGTCTCATTATCCACCTGAGAGTTCTGCTCGACAGCGAAGGTCGATTCGCGCTGAGCATCAACGCCTGACTCGACAGAAGCAATAGCAACGTTAGATGCGGGACCTTCGTCAGTGTTATTCGAATCAAGGGCGTATAACATCGAGGGCGAACCCAAAAGGAGCCCAAAAGAAATGAGGCCCGAAAAAGCCAGCACTCCGAATGACCATTTCTTCATAACAGCACGGTATCCAATCACGCAGCGGCCCCGTCGCTTCAGGGCAACGGGGCCTCAATCAAAACTAGCTCAGTAATGTGCTAGCCAATTTGCTGGCAGTTTTTGCACTCTCGTGAAGCGCCACGCCTCTGGGCCTCCTGAATAGAGATCTGCGAATAGCCCTTTGCGTCCTTACCAACGGTACGGCACTTATGCGTATGGTAAACATCGCTACCGTTCTTATACCAAACTAAACCGTAGCCCGGAATCCACTTGCCGTCCTCGCCGACATAGTAGGAGCCAACCCAGGCATTCGTAGCCATGGCACCGGAAGACTGGAGGTAGTAGTCGCCGACCCAGGCGTCGTGAGCCATAGCGCCGGAACCGCTAAAGTAGTACCAGGCGCCGCCGACCTGACGCCAGCCGGTGGCCATCGCGCCGGAATCGTCGAACCAGTACCAAACTCCACCAACGTTAGCCCAAGAGTTAGAGGCCATAGCGCCCGAACCTCCGAGCCAATACCACGTGCCGCCATTGCTGAGCCAGCCGGTTGCCATGGCGCCCGAACCGCTCGCATAGTACCAAGAGCCGCCTGCCAAGAACCAGCCAGTGGCCATTGCACCGGAGTCGCCGAACCAGTACCAGGAGCCGCCGAGGCTGCGCCAGCTGTTAGCGACCATGGCGCCCGAGCCGTCGAGGTAGAACCACGTACCGCCGATGTTGAGCCAGCCAGTGACCATCGCACCGGAGGCATTAGTGTAGTACCAGGTACCCGAATCGTTGATCCAGCCAGTCAGCATGACCCCAGATTCGTTGAAATAGTACCAAGCCCCGCCGAGATTATGCCAACCGGTCAATAGCTCACCGTCGGAGGTCGCATAGGACCACTTTCCGTAGATGGAGTCGTAGAACCAGCCACTATGCTGCATGCGGCCATCGGCGTTGGCACCAAGGGTGTTCAGGAAGTAGTTCTTGCCGTCAATCTGAACTCGGCCGTATGCCATATCATGGTTTTCGGGATAGAAGTAATACTTGTCCCCACCGATAGACTGCCAGCCCGACACCGCGGTCCCGTCAGCGCCAAAATAGTACCAGACAGCTTCGTATTCGTTATGCCACTGGTTCGTGACCATGGCGCCAGTTTCGGGATCGAAATAGCGAAGGTTGCCGTCCTCGCACCGAACGAGTCCAGTCTTCGGACGACCGTCGGAACACCATTCCGTAATCGGTCCACCGCCTCCGCCACCGCCAGCAATATCAGCAAATGAGGGCGCCGGGGCAACCGTCATGCAGGCAGCAGCAAATGCAACAACTCCCAGCACTGTTAGTCCGTGCCATCTTTCTCGAAGGTTTTTCATACGACATCCTTTTTCCGAGATTTAAGGCTCTCTTAAGTTATTTTTAAACTATCAATTCAGTATTTCAACGGGAAATCGATAAAAGGTGTCTTTGTGACTGCAATTTAAATATGAGTCGCCACACCTCAACCGTTACGCTAAATAGCTTCTAAGGCAAACTTAGCGCATGAGCGAACTGATTAAACGAGTGAACTGAATAATAAAGCAACAAAATACAAACCTTGGTCATCAATCACATCTACCGCGGGCCGATAACGCCCGCCTCATGTGCTGCGATATAATCAATCTCACTAGATGCCAAATCAGCAAGCCGAAGGAGCTGACGTGCTAACAATTCACTATGGTGATATGGAAAACGTTATCTACAACACGTCCGTTTACTTCGATAACGTATATTCGCCCCAGTGGTTTCAAGACTCCTTTGCCCAAAGGGTCATAAAATCCATCGACAAAGGCACCGTGGTAGGCCCCAATGCAATCGATACCAAGATTCTAGGCATCATTCCTCCCGAGAAACTATCCAGCGGCACCAAAACACTACTGCTTATGTACTTTATGCCGCAGAATATATATAACGCCTCAAATTGCGGTGATAATTGCGCCTACTGGATTCTGAGGATCGCCGCGCAAAAGGATCTAACAATCAATCTCTACCACATAATGGATTTTGGAAACGGCAAATTCACGGTAACCATTGCAAATACGGGCGATATAGTCCACACAATGTTTGACCTTGTCCCCATAGCTGGAAAATGCCTAAGGGAGAACTCCTGATGCGCGGATCATACAAGGTAATTATTCAAAATAACCGGGTTCAGTTTAAACTGACCATCAATAGAAATCTGACCATCATCCAAGGTAACAGTGCTACAGGCAAGACAACTCTGCTTGATATGGTGGCAGCTCACGAAGAGCTTGGGGCACAAAGCGGCGTAACAGTAAGTTGCAAAGTGCCCTGTAAAACAATATCTGGAAAATATTGGCGTAGAGATCTCCAAGAGATTTCCAGCAGTATTGTTTTTATTGATGAGGGCAATACTTTTGTTCGATCAAGAGAATTTGCCCATGAAGCAAAGCGTAGCTCAAACTACTACGTAATTGTCGCCAGAGAGTCACTGCGCCAACTGCCCTATAGCGTTGATGAAATCTACGGTCTTAAGAACACCAACCGAACCACAACGAAGTATCCCGTTTACTCTCGTGTCTACACCTCTACATATCGTATTTACGGTGATACTGATTTTAGAGGCGAGAGGCCCGAGCTTGTCATTGTCGAGGACACAAATTCGGGCTACGAATTCTTCAGTTTGCTATGCAAAAAGAGCAGCATTAAATGCATCAGCGCGGGAGGAAAATCAAATATTTGCAACTGCATTATGGACGCACCGGAAAACGACATCCTCGTGATTGCCGACGGCGCCGCCTTTGGACCAGAAATTGCGGAAGTAGCTGCTCTATTGCGCCGAAAGAACATCAAGCTATTCCTACCGGAATCGTTTGAATGGCTCGTGTTGAAGTCGGGATTATTCAACAGCAAACACATTAAGGACATGCTGCTTAACCCCGCTGAACATATCGAAAGCTCAAAGTTCTTTAGCTGGGAGAGGTTCTTTACTGCAGAACTCATCGAATGCTCACGAGACACACGTTTTCGATATGACAAGAGCTGCATGAACGAGGAGTACTTGAACCCCACCGCCCTTGCAGCTCTTGAGGATACTTTGCCGGAACTTGGCATTACTTCGCACTAAAACGAGAAGTACTCACTGTCGGAGGATAGGTTCGGTCCGAGCCACGGGTCACCATCGAGGAAGAGCTCCGGCCAGCGTTGCATGAACAGAGCTTGCTCGCGTTTCCAGCGGCGCAGCTTTTCCTCGTTAGCCTCTTCCCTGCCGCGCGAGGTGAACTCGTAGTGGTACAGCTCTGCATAGGGCGTAAAGATGGTGCGGTAGCCCGCCTCCCACACGCGCAGGCAAAAGTCTGCGTCGTTAAAGCCGACGGCGAATTCCTCGTTGTAGCCCCCGACCTGCTCAAATACGTCACGTCGCACCATCTGGCAGGCGCCCGGTACAGCGCTAAAGTTGACGGGCGCGCAGCACGGGCAAGAAAGCCCTCACTCTCTGCGAATGGTATCTTTGTTGCGGCAAATTAAAACACGCAATGCTATAGATAGACGAAATCTGATTGCCGGGCGACGATGAATGCCGCATCTTATTATCACGGGGATTGTCATCCCGGAAAAACCCGATATGACAATCGACGCTGGCGGCAGTCTTAAAGATGGTGACGTCGCCCTCTCTCGACCTAGAACCGTTCGAGAATCTCCTCGGCATTCTCTCGCAGATAGATATCTAGGTCCGGCACGGCAAACTGCACGTAGCCCCTCTGTGGCGCCTGAATAACCTCTCTTTGTAGCAATTTTGCCCTAATGGAGCTGACCTCATTAGTCTTTTTACCCATGCGCCTAGCAACCTCGGATGATTTGGACTGTTGTTTGTCCTCGCACATCGCCAAAAGGTATTTGATATCGTTAGGCCCCAGTCCAGAAATCGCGGGCTCGTGAACAACATCGTGAAAACGAGCCTCTGCCAGCGCAATGCCTTCGGTGACGTCGCGCTCGCTCACAATGGCACTTTTGGCGCGATGCAAGTTGGCGCGCTGCCAAATGGAATAACCGACCAGTTGCACCAGATAGGCATAGCCCTTAGTGGCCTTAGCGGCTCTCGACAGAAAATTGTCCTCTATGGTCAAACCAGTCGCGACAAAGCTATCGCCCATAGAGAGCGCTACCTCCACCTGGTTGATAGGCGCCAGATCTTCGGGGAGGGCACGACGCAAGAACGTAAGCGCCTTGCCGTTAATAAGATCCATAACGCCGGCGGGTAAGCCGGCAAAGGCAAGTGCGATATCTACTTATATCGGATAATATCGAGTTATATAAGCCTGTATAAACTTATCGCGAAAGTATCGAGCTTTCGTAATTTATCTTAGCAAGTAGTCCAACGTTGCTTTATTCCAAGCTCATATCGTAAGTAAGTTGAGGACTTCCTAAAATCCATTTTCTAAAGCGAGAAATACTCGCTTTCAGCGGATAAGTTCGGCCCCAACCACGGATCGCCCGTCAAGAAGAACTCAAGCCAGCGCTGCATGAACAGTGCTTGCTCGCGCTTCCAGCGGCGCAGCTTTTCCTCGTTGGCCTCTTCCCTGCCGCGCGAGGTGAACTCGTAGTGGTACAGCTCTGCATAGGGCGTAAAGATGGTGCGGTAGCCGGCCTCCCACACGCGCAGGCAAAAGTCAGCGTCGTTAAAACCGACGGCGAATTCCTCGTTGTAGCCGCCGACCCGCTCAAATACGTCGCGTCGGACCATCTGGCAGGCACCCGTTACGGCGCTGAAATTACCGGGGCGCACAGCGCGGGCAAGATAGCCCTCGCGCTTTGCCGAGAAGTCCTGGTTGGCATGGGCAAGTGCGCCACGCACGCCAACCAAAATGCCGGCATGTTGCACCAGATGATCGGCAAAGTAGAGTTTGGCGCCCACCACGCCCGCATCGGGACGCTGCAGATAGCTCATCATCTCTTCGATAAAGTCTGGGCTTATGACCTCGGTATCGTTGTTGAGCAGCAGCAGATAGTCGCCCTTGGCATGCTCCACGCCAAAGTTAATGATCTGGGAGTAATTGAACTCACCCGGCCAGTACACAACGCGCGCGATACCCTTGCCTTCGGATGCCGCAGCCACGCGCTCTGGCAGGGTTTCGTAATACGCAAACGTCTCCGGGGCTTCGCTGTTGTTCTCCACCAAGACAATCTCGTAGTTGGCATACGTTGCCTTCTGGGCGATCGACATCACACAGGCGTCAAGCGTCTCAATGTGATCCTTGGTGGGAATCACAATGCTCACCAGCGGCGCAGGCTCCGGCAGCGCATGGCGCATGCGGTAGACAAACGGCGTCTCGGCCTCCTCGACCGTTCCGTGAACGCCCAGCGCGTTAAAGTGGCGCTGCAGCGCAAGACGACCCGCTTCAATGGCATACGGCTTGCTATCGGCAGAGCCATCGGCGGTCGATCCCGGATGCACGCGCCAGTGATACAGCACATGCGCAACGTGCTCAAAGCGCGCGCCGGCTGCAAGGCAGCGAAGCGTCAAGTCGTAGTCCTGGGCGCCCGCAACGTCTTCTGGGGACATACCAATGTGATCGATGAGCGCCTTCTCCACCATCAGGAAATGCGTCACGCAGTTATGGCTATAGAGCAGGTCGACGTTGAGTACGGTCTTAAAGACCGGCTGGCCCCACTCCCCCGTTTTCTGGAACATGTCCTCGTCGCAGAACAGGACCTGGGGACGCTCGTCCTCGGCAGCCTTGTTCAGCGCGGCAACATAGTGGAACAACGCGTCCGGTTCCAGGATGTCGTCATGGTCCAAGAACGCGATGTAGTCGCCCGTCGCTTGCTCGATACCTGCGTTGGTGTTGACCACAATGCCGCCGTTGCCGGGAAGCTCGATGCGACGGATGCGCTCGTCGTTGGCACCTGCCGCAAGGGCGGCCACCGCATCCCATTCAGGCGAGGCATCCATAAGGAGCAGTTCCCAGTTGTCATAGCTCTGGGCTAGCACCGAGTTCAGCAGCTCGCGCAGGTATTCCCGATCAGTCTTGTAGCACGGCACCACAATGCTCACGAGCGGTCTATAGGCAAAGGCCGCCGAAGCGACACGCTGGCACGCCAAATCGCCCGGCTTTGCGCGATGTCGCTCAAACCAACGTCGATAAGCTGCGTCGTCTGCACGCGCGTCCTTCATGCGGTTCCAACTGTCATCGACCATGCCGTTGTACAGGCGACCATCCATGGCGCAAAACCCGCTCTGGATCTGCTCTGTGGGGTCGCTCACAATCGCGACAAAATCTCGTATATCCTGAGGCATCTCAACGCTCAGATACGTTTTATTGACGCGGCATCCGTTGCGCTGCGGCACATCGATCTGCGACTCAAACACATGCACGGTAGCATCGATGGCATTCATATGCGCATCGAAGATCTGGAGCTCAGGCGCGCACTGGAGGTCTCCCGCCCAAGTAACCTCATAGCGCCACACCGCGCCGGCGTCTGCCGACAAATAGCGAGTGGCATCGATCTCGTAGAAGCCGCAGTGTTCGCCACGCTGCGCATCGCGGATAAGCGCACACAGCGCAGGCTTTGCTTTGTAGTTAATCTTGGATTCCAGCTTGGCCACGCGGCTATCGAGGCGAATGGAGCCCAACCTTTGGCCACCGGATGCAAAAACGACATCCATCGACGAGCCATCCAAAAACGGAAGCACCAAGACGGCGAGCTCGCGCTCGTAATCGGAAACGGAAGGGCAAAGCGCCAGCACGCGGCCGTGATCGACCGGGAGCACCAGCGACGGCACACAAGAGCCGCTCGTCGTCGCATGGGCAAACGCTTGAGAACCCTCCCGCTCGATAAGCGCGGCGACATCCTGACCGGCAAAACGAAGCAGCACAAACAGACGGCCCTGACTGCGGCAAAGCGCCAAACGCTTGATACTCATCTACACTTCTCGCTTTCCCAGGGCGTTCGCTGCCATGCGTTTGCAGGCACCCAGGCGCCCAAACCTCAAGACGTCGTAATCGAACATGAGCTTTTTGCACTCACGGGCATTGGGGGCCTTGCTGGTAAGCGCCGCACGCACCATAGCAGCAACAGAAGGAGCGCATTGTGCGAGCGCAGCATCGCTGCCCGCGGCAGAACCGGCAAGCGCCGTGGCAACGGCAGCAAACACCTTACCGCAGTCCGTACTCAACAGCCTGAGCGCATCGTACAGCACCAGATCGCAGAGGAAGTACGCCAGGTCATCGGCATGCTGAGCATCGAGACCGTCGCGCTGCCAGTCAGCCAGCACCGCGGAGTAAATCTTCACGTGCTCCAGCAGACGTGTCTCGTCGTCGTAGCGCATGGTGTCCATGAGCGAACCCTTGCGCGCTACGCGGTAGTCATACAGCTTGTTCGAGATAAGCGCGGTCTTACGCGAACGACCGTACACGGCAAAATCGAAGACCTGGTCCTCGCCATACTTAACGGTTTCGTCGAACACGATCCCGTTACCCAGCAAAAACTCACGCTTGCAGGCAGTGCGCCATGCAAAGGGGCGAGAAGCTTCCTTAAACAGCAGGTCGGAGCTATAGCCTTCAAACGACACATCGCGCGGGCTCAGCACATAGTTAAGCCACGGATACCCCGCCTCCAGCGGATACGGATTCGCGCCAAAGGTCAAAACGTCGCAGTCCTCGCACTCAAAGGTATCGACGATCACGCAGCATGCATCGGGCGTAAAGCGGTCGTCGGAATCCAAAAACGCGACGATAGACGCCGTGGACGCAGCGATGCCTGCATTACGTGCACTCGACAGGCCGCCGTTCTCCTTATCAACCAGCCTAAAGCGCGTGTCCTTTTCGCAATAGGCAGCCGCAATATCGCGCGAACCGTCCGGCGAGCCATCGTTGACTAACACGCCTTCCCAATCGGGCATGTCCTGCGCAAGCAGGGAGTCCAGGCACCAGGCCAGGTACTCCTCCACGTTATAGATGGGAACGACAACGGAAATCTTGGGGGTAGCCATAGTCAAGTGCTCCTACCGTGCGACCGGAACGTCATCGGGGTGCGGGTTGTCGCCGTAGGTGCGCTGATACGTCAGCACGCGCCAGACCAGCGGCAGGCCGCCGATCTTAAAGTAATGCTTAAACGTATTGAGCTTGCCAGGCTTCTTAAAGTCAAAGCGCGAATCGATATAGGCACGGGGCGACTTGACCATCAGGCGCAAGTCGGTCTCGCCACGCGGGTCGAACAGCGACAGATCAAAGCGACCAGCATCCCAATCGGCCTTGAGCTCGGGCGAGGCCTTCTGCCAAAACTGCTCGCGCAGCTCATCGACCAAACGCTCGTCATTCCAACGATACGTATCGACCTTCATGCGCATTAAAATCCCCTGGAGCTGAGCCTTGAGCTCGGGACGCTCATCCAAAAAGCGCTGCATCTCGGCATATTCGTCGCATACGCAAAACACCTTGTTGGGCGAATTAACGGAGCTCTTCTCGTTATCCTGGCGATAGCACAAAATGGGGTCCGCAATAAACGCGGCGCGCTCGGCGCAAGCCCAAACCTTAAAGTTAAAGCCTGCGTCCTGATACGAGGCACCCGGCGTGGGAAGGAACCGAATCTGATTGTCGTTGAGGAACTCGCGCCGATAGATAGCCGACCAAATGGAAGGTTTGCGGTAGAAGATGCCCGGGCGATCGACAGGGCGATACGCGGCGCCCGTCATATGCTCGTCGATGATCCCAAACAGCTCACGGCGCTCGCTGGGCGTGGACCAATACAGGTAAAAGTCGCCCTTCACCACATCGGCATGCTCAGCATCGGCCTTGGCGACCAGCTTTTGGAGCGAATCCTCAAACATAAAGTCGTCGGACTCAAGGATGCCCACGTACTCGCCGCGCGCCATCTCCAGGCCGCGGTTCATCGAGTCGCCGTAGCCGCTGTTGGCTTTGTCGATCATCTTTACACGGGGGTCGCGCTCCATGTACTCGCGGATGATATCTGGCGAGCTATCGGTGGAGCCGTCGTTGATGCAGATGATCTCGATGTCCTCGAGCGTCTGCGCCACGGCGGAATCGAGGCACTCGCGCAGGTAGCGTTCGACATTGCAAATGGGAACAAGCAGCGAAACTTTAGGGGTATCAGAGTTCTGCAAGAGAACCTCCTGTTGAATAGCGTGTAACAGGGTTATTTTAGCAGCCGAGTTGCGGCGGGCGGCAGCGCTTGGAATTAGATAAAGCGCTCCAGGCAGGCTTTGAGACCGCGAGTCGAAAGATAGAACAGCGTGGCATCTGCCATCGAAACGCTCGAGATCGCTGCAACGAGCTTGTGGGCAACACGGCAAACGGCGCCCTTGGCAGGCATATCTGCCCAGTCCGTTCCCAAAAACGTCGCGAGGTCCATGTTGACGCGAGCCGCCACGCGATGGAAGTCATCGGAATCCAAGCGCGCCAAATCAAACACGATAAGGTCCAAAAACCAGGTGACCAGCTCGCCGGGGCACAGGTCCAAAAGACCGTAGGCAGCCCAATCCTGCAAGAGTTCCTCGAGCATCCTCATATGGGCCTCGAGCTTTTTGGCGCGGGCCTCGTCACTGTTAAACTCGTGCGTCGCCGAGTCGCTCTCCATCACGTAGTGATAGAACTTGTCCGGCATGACGACGGTCTTACGGGCAAGCGCATAAGCCGCAAATTGGAAGACGACGTCCTCGCCCAAGGCCAAGCCGGGAGCAAAGCGAATACTCTCGCGATTAAGCAGCTCGCGCGAAAAAGCCGCACGGCAGGCATAGGGCTGCGCATTCGAATGGAACAGCAGTTGGGGATCACGGGCGCCGAAGGTACCAGCTTTGGGGCTCATGAGTTGCTGGACGCGTTTGGAGGCAGCGTCGGCAGGTTCACAGACGCCGCCAAAGACGGCGGCCTCGGCATCTGCAGACTCAATGGCATGCAGCACGCGCTCGACCGTCTGGGTATCGATGTAATCGTCGGCGTCCACAAAAAAGACGGTCTCGCCCTCGGCGGCATCGATACCGGCATTGCGAGCACACGAGACGCCCGCGTTTTCCTGGTCAATCACCAGTACGCGATCGTCGGCCTGCGCGATCTGGCGTAACACGTTCAACGAATCATCAGTCGAACCGTCGTTGACGCAGACAACCTGAATCGAGCGCTCGGACTGGGCCAACAGCGAATCAACGCATCGCTGAATGGAGCGCGCAGAGTTGTAAACGGGGACGACAATGGTAGCTTTAGGACACGAGGCCTCTCCCATGCCGACCTACCCCCTCAGCGATTCGATGAGGAAGGCAGCGACCACGCCTGGCCCTCCAACCGAGGCGTAATACTTAGCACGGCCCAAGGCACCATCCGTCGCAAAACTCGGATGCTCGTCAACCCAGCCCTCAGGATCTCTGAGGATAGCAGTGAGATTCGCACGCTTCCACGGCTTGAGGTCGTCAAGCGAAAACTCCCCCGCGTCCAAGGCCGCCTGAAATTCCTTGGCCATCTGCACCAGGAACTCCTTATAGAACTTAGGCGCCAGGCGCACGTAGTTCCACATGTACGAATCGTACTTAATGACCTGATTGAACTTGAGCATGCGCGCGACATCGCCGCTTGCGTGGTCGCGGGCATAATCCTCTCGAATCCAACGCTCAATCTCGGCATACTCGGTATTGACGCAAAAGACCTTAGCCGAAGAATTGACCGAGGAATTCTCGTTGTCCTGGCGATACGACAACACGGCATCATGCAGGTAAACAGCCTTATCAGCGCACGCGATCACCTTAAAGGCGAATGACGTGTCCTGAAAGGATGCCCCCGGAGTCGGCAGGAACGTAATGCCGTTGCGCTCAAGAAAATCGCGACGGTACACGGCCGACCAAATCGATGGCTTTTGCTTAAAGAACTGCGTCGTATCGCTCGGATGCACTGGCTTGCCACAATCCTGAGGTCTAAACATCTCGTGCAGCGAACGGCGTTCCTCGGGCTTAGACCAGTAGAAATCAAAGTTCGCCTTCGCAAAGTCGGCATTATTGCTATCGGCGGCCGAGACAAGCTTTTCGAGTGCGTCGGGCGCCATAAAGTCATCGGACTCCAAGATGCCAACGTACTTGCCACGCGCCATCTCCAGACCGCGGTTCATCGAGTCGCCGTAGCCGCTGTTGGCCTTGTCGATCATCTTAACGCGCCCATCGCGCTCCATATACTCGCGGATAATCGCCGGCGAGTTGTCGGTCGACCCGTCGTTAATGCAGATGATCTCAATATCCTTGAGCGTCTGCGCCAGGGCGGAATCGAGGCACTCGCGCAGGTAGCGCTGAACATTGTAAATGGGAATAAGCAGCGACAGAACAGGGCTGCCAGAGGCGTTAGTAGACAAATGTGCTCCTTAGGAAATACCTGTCGTTTCATGGTATCAAAGGGTCAGCGCGCCAGCGGGCGTTTATATAATCTATGGAGCCTCTTGCGGGCAAAGCAGCCCCACGTCATGCGGCGGGCCCATGGCAGGTTCCTGCGTTTTATTCAAAGCTTGCCGTCAAGGTGCGCCGAGCCTTTACAATAGGACAGTCCTAAGGACGTATTCGATAGCTTCCGCGCAGCGCTCGCGCGCCGCGCGTGAAAGGATATATTGCCCCATGCCTTCAACCCTTCCCGCCCCCATCGATAAGCTCGCCATCGTTGTCGTCACGTACAAGCGCCAGGAACTCCTGGCCAACTTGTTCGACTCCATGACCGAGCTCACGGCAACGCCCTGGCGCATCGTGATTGTCGATAACGAGAATTCGCGCGAGACCGAGGCCATGTGCACCGCATTCAACGAGCGCCTGGCCAACCTGTGGGGCATCGACACCGAGCAGCCCGACGCGCAGGGCGGCACCGACCGTGTCATCTACGCCCCGCAGCTCGAAAACGGCGGCGGTGCAGGCGGCTTCTCCGCTGGCACTAAATGCGCTTACGACCTGGGCGCCCAGTGGTTCTGGGTGATGGACGACGACGTGCTCGTCATCCCCGAAGGCATCGAGCGTCTTGCCAAGTGGACCGACCGCTACGATGTCATCCAGGGTTCGCGCCTGGACTTTGACGGCGGCGCCTTCTTTTGGCAATACCAACTCATCCTTTCACTCGGCATTCCCAACCCTGTCGCCAAGTGGGACCTGGGACCCGAGGGCTACCGCGCCATGAACCAGCTATGCTTTGAGGGCGGCATGTTCTCGCGCCGCGTGGTCGATAAGATCGGCCTGCCCGATGCGCGATTCTTTATCTACGGCGACGATGCCTGCTACGGCTACGTAGCCAGCCAACACTTCCCCGCCGTCGTTGTTGCCGACGTGGTTCTCAAGCGCGCCCGCGCCGTCTCTAACTGGGATATCGCCGGCAAACGCCAGCTCAACTCTACGAGCGACACCAACCGCTACTACATCATGCGCAACCGAGGCTTCCTCGCTCGCTATATGCAGATCTACGGTGACTACCACCCCATGCTGTTCCGCCTGGGCAATGCCGCGACCTTCTGCAAGGAATTCATTCGCCTGGCTGCGGTCGATAAGTGCTTTAAGACCGGCATTCCGGCGCTGCGCCGCGGCATGAAGGACGCCCGCAAGATCATCAAGGATCCCAACTGGAAGCCCATGCCGCCCATGAAGGACACCGAGTAACGGAATCCGGAAACACCTCAGCTCTTAAAGCCGCTGGTACACCGTAGCCACATGCTGTCCATCAAACCCAAACCCCCAGCGCATGCGGCCAACGCCGGGTCGCGGCACACGGATTTCGTCGATGCCGTCGCGCTCTATGTCGAGCAGCGCCTGCACGGCCAGCAATTCCAGGCCTAGCGCATCCACATCGGGGTCATACATCATATTGATCGTTATAAGCGGGCGCTCGTCCAGCATGCCAATCGTATCGGCTATGTCGAACACAGCGCCCGTAGGAAAAACCTGGATGTCCCAGCGACCCGCGCCACACTTTCGCCTCGAAGCAGGATTGGCATAGCCCGGCAAGCCAAAGCAGAGCCCCTGCAAGAGCAGATGATATGGCAGCGGCTTATCTGGGTCGGTCTCACCGATTCCCGCATCCCCCAGGATGCGGCTTAGCGCCCGCTTCACGATATCCTCGTTCCCACGGCACAGCCCGTCGCGAAACGCATCGACGTCTCGAATGTCTTCGGCAGCGCACTCAAACCACTCAACAATCACTAGACGCAAGGCCTGGCGAAGCTCTTTATTGGGCAATCGCAAAGCACGGAGGCGATCGCCATGCTCTGGCTCCTCAGTCATATCCGTCGTCAGGAAACCGGACAGATATAGCGCTGTCCACATGCCATCGTCAGGCGAGACATCTGGCTCTGCAGTGCCCAAACAAAGCGGGACCTCAGCGCACCCATGGGCCTCGAGCAAATCGAACAAGACCGAAAGGCGGTCGAGATTCCACCCGGCAACTACCTTACTCAGGCAATCGGCATATCCATACAGATCGGCACGCACGGGCGCCGTGCAGCCTCGGTCCAGAAAACCGATCACACGCGCTGGATTCGAGCAATAGACCCTGCCAAACCGATACCCCTCGAGCCATTCACGCGCATCATCAAGATATTCCTCGCGCCCAGCATGATTCAACAGAGCCTGGACCTCGGCATCCGAAAAGCCGAAACAACGGTCACACCAGGTCGAAAGCGGCGTCGTCAGACAATACGAGCAGCCGTGCAAAGAAAGCGCCGCTTCAGCAGGTCCGGGACGCTCCCCCATCAAACACGTCAGCCGCAACGAATCGCGCGCAGCGGCAATGGCGTCGAACAGCACGCGATCGAATAGCCCTGCCGGATCAGCACCGGAAGCGCCCCTCGCGCTTGCACGGCCCAACCATGCCGCATCGTACCCATCAACGAGCAATACAACCTGCTCATCGCAGGCCATCTCCAGCAGCTCAATGAGCACGCCAAGCACCGAGGCGACCTCGTCCTCGCTCGCCGCGCCACGCGCAACACGTTCGATGTGACGCACCTTGTCTCGAGCTAAATCCGGAGCCTCCAAAAGCGCTAGCAGGCGGGCGCACTCGTCCGAAAGAGCATCGCGCACGACGCTGGCAACAGCGGGGCCACGCCTCGCAGCGCCAGAAAAGTCCAGCGATATCACCGGATAGCAAGCATGCTCATCCCGATAGCGCCCGCCGTCCGCATCCCAAATCTGAGCATCGGCAAACAAACGCTGACCAGAGCGACCGACCGCTGGACGCTCCAGAAAAGCCCTGAGCATCGACAAGTTCATGCTCTTGCCAAAACCCTCGGGTCGACAGCACACCACAACGGACGCGTCGCAGTCCAACACATCGGCAATAAACATGGTCTTGTCAACCAGCATGCAGCAACCAAGAGCCTCCGCATAGTCGTGCACGCCAATGGGCAAAGCCGCATCGTCGGCACAGCCGATCAAACGCACGCCAAAGCCGTCAGCACAACCATTATTTGCCTGTTCAGACACCAAAACGTTCCCCCTAAATCGCAACACGATGCCAATTGTAATGACCGCCTCGCGCGTACCGATGTCGCCGCGCAAACATATCGGGCAACGGTAGCAACAAGAGGTATGAGGGGGCACAACTAATCGTTGCACAACAAAACGGGGCCCGACGCATTCGCACCGGACCCCGTCCCGACTCTTTAGTTATCTGGCAACCGAGAGGCTACTCCTCCGAGCCGTCCTCCCCAGAAGCCTTCTTCTGCTGATCGAGCTTATGCTTACCACTTACGATAGACGTAGCGCCCAGTGTGGCCAAGCTCGCGCTGGCAAGGCTCGCCATAACGATAAGGTCGCCCGTCTTGGGCATATTACCGCCCGAAGTCTTAGTCGTTGTAGTGGTGGTTGTAGTGGTCACCGTCTTGGAGTCATTTTGCTCCTGGTTCTGTTTGTCGGTGTTGCCCTTACTGCTGTCCTCGCCCTGCTGCTTTCCGTCCTCGGTCTTGTCCTTGTTTTTGTCCTTCCCCTCAGATTCAGACTTCTTACCCTCGTCCTTCTTCTGAGTGGACTTGTCGTCCTTCTCCTCAGAGCTAGAACCCTTATCAGATTCGGTCTTCTCGGAAGCCTCATCCTTGGAGTCGCCCTTTGCGGCCTCGGTCTTTTCCGTGGAAACCTGATCAGAGTTGTCCTTGTTCTGAGTCGAGCCATTATTGACGCCAGCCATCAGCGAAGAGCCCAGCGTAGAACCAAGCTGCACGGAGAAAGAGGGCTTCTTATCCGGCGAAGCAACGGGAGCGTCCGGCGCCTTATTCGAGTCGTCCTTGGAAGCATCGGAATCAGGGGTTGCGTCAGAGCCAGAGCCGTTGTTAGAGCCAGTGTCAATGGACGAATCACTCGAGCCGGTAGATGAGTTAGAGGTGTCAGCGTCGGTCGAACCAGAAGCGTCGCTGCCCGTATTGCCGGCAGAGCTTGAAGACGAATCGCCCGCAGCAGAGCCGTTCGAATCGGAGCCGTTCGAGGTAGAGCCGTCGTTGGTAGTGCCACCAGCAGAGCCATTACCGTCAGCATCGGTCGAGGGCGCATCCATCCTATCATCGTTGGCATCGTCACTCGAGTCGTCATTCGAATCAGGTGTCGGCGAGGGCGCCGGCGTAGGCTCGGGCTGCACGGGCGTCGCAGCGGCAGCCTCATCCTCGGCGATAAAAACCAAGCAGTCCTTCAGCTCATTCTTATAACGATTCTTCCAGCCCTCATGATACTGGGGCTGACTCGAAAACTTAGTGGCGACATTGTTGACCACACTATTGGAGAGCGCCGTCACAAACTCGCGGTCGGACATATCGTTGGAAAGATTCGCCCAGCGGAAAAAGTCCCTGCAGCCACCAGTGCCGCACATGTTGGTAATGCTCCACACCATGCCCTTGACGCAATCGGCGCGGCCCGAAATATCAATACCCAGGCCGCTCTTGAGCCACGCCTCGGTCACCGCATAGTACGAGTTGTACGCATACGCATCCTGCAGAGCCGAAAACTCAGCAGGATCGGTGTTATAAGCACCCTGGAAGGCCTCCTGTGCAATACGGCCCAGCTCGGTAAGCTGGCCGTTCTCGTACATGGCATTGCTCGCGTTGGAAATCTCGCTGCCGCGATCAATCGCATCCTTGAGCATGCCGTACTTGGCAGAATCGTAGTTGTAGACCTGCTTCATAAACGGAATGAGCGACCAACGACGGTCGAACTGGTAATAGCCCAGCGCGTTGTAGCCGTCACCATACGAAAAGCCCTGGTTATAGTTGCCATGGCTCTCGTACTTGGTAAAGTACTTCATCTCGGGAGTCACGTTGACAAACGAAACGCCCTGGACCGACCTCAGCACGCCCGAGAAGGACTGCTGGGTGTAGAGACCTTTGTCGATATCGGTGGCATCCGAGGCAACGCCCGGCGTGGGCTCCTCGGCGGCGGCGGGTGCCGGCGCGGAAACGGCGCCAAACGAAAGCGCCAGCGTCAGGCCCGCGACAATCGCGGAATGCTTGGGCTGCATAAAATCCTCCCTGCATTGGTGTAGTTAAAGTTCAGTTTGCAAAGATAAAAATAAGTATTGCAGCTCGCCCGTTGTTACACAACAACCCCTCGGTAAACGGCAACAACCCTCCGCGAAATCTTAAGGAATTAGACAAACTGGTCGTCGGGCGCCAACAGAAGCTCGCCGTAACGTTTCGTCAGCCCGTCTCTCAACTGACAGAAAGCGGGAATATAGACGTTCAAGATGCGCTGAATCAAATCTTGAGCGAGCTTGTTGTCGTAGATATGGACGTTCGTATTGCGGTCTCTGAGCATATCCAGCCAGGCTGCCTCATCAATAAAGTCGTAGAATCGGTAGGACTCCTTCAAGATGGCACGAGGAGACCCCGACGCGGCAAGCGTGGCGCCCTCATACTCGAGCAGACGCTTAAGGAGCTTCCAGCTCAGTTCAAATTGAAGATTGAACTTATTAATCAATCCACTCTGAACAAAATCATTGTTGAGATCCTGATTGGGCGCATCCTCAAGATTCGCCAAGGCGCTAACAAAGTTCTCATATTTTTTCATACAGAATCACACCATCCTTGGCAATCTCATCGAGCAATTGCTGCGATAGGGACTCGTCGAGATTGACGACATCTACATCTAAAAGAGTATCAAGATGTTCCTCGATCAAATATGAGAAACGGCCGAAATCCCGGCAACCTGCTACGGCGATGTCAATATCGCTCTTGGGCAAGTTGTCGCCTCGAGCACGAGAACCAAACAACACGACCTTCTCGGCGTCACATTCCCGAGCAAAAACTTCGATTTGCTTGTACACCTTGTCGAGAGATGCCATTTGCACCCCTACAGCTTAATGTCAAAGTTGATTTCGGGGACGGCGGCCAGGTCGGCCAACGTCACGCCGTCGACGTACTTTTCGATCACGTCGTCCAGGCCGCGCCAGAACTTGACGGTCGAGCACAAATCGCTGCGGGTGCAGCTGTTGTCGATGCCGTCGCACGCCACGGGCGCCGTGCTGCCCTCGACGGCGCGCAGGATGTCGCCGGCACGCACCTCGGCTGGATCCTTGGCCATCATGTAGCCGCCGCCCTTGCCGCGCACGCTCTTAAGCAGGCCCGCCTTCATAAGCGGACGAACCAGCTGCTCCAAATACTTTTGTGAGATATGCTCACGGTCGGCAACCTCGCGCAAGGCAATCTTGCCCTCGGCGTCGCCCAGCGCCGCGATATAGATCATCAGCCGGAGGGCATAGCGGCCCTTGGAAGAAATGAGCATACCTACCCTCCCATCGCATCTGGGACAACATAACCAGGTCTGTTTGTCCCAAATCTTAAGTAAGTGGGACAAACAAACCTTGTTATTTTGTCCCACATCTAGAAAAGTCGAGTGGATTAGTCGGGTTTTCCCTTGACTAACGCCGAACCCATAGTAACTTTATTCCGAGAAGATTCCTAGGGTTTAGTACACCTATGAGTACACCATATACAGAGAGGGACAGCATGAGCGCAAATCCGCTGCTTTCCATCGAAGGTCTGACCGCCTCCGTGGACGAGAAGACCATCCTCCACAACGTCAACCTCAACGTCGCCGCCGGCGAGACCCACGTGCTGATGGGACCCAATGGCGCCGGCAAGTCCACCCTCGGCCACCTGGTCATGGGCGACCCCGTCTATACCGTCAACGACGGCCGCATCGTCTTTGACGGCCAGGACATCACCGAGCTCACCACCGACAAGCGTTCGCGCGCCGGCCTGTTCCTGAGCTTCCAGGCCCCGGTCGAGATTCCGGGCGTGCCGCTGTCGAGCTTTTTGCGCGCCAGCATCGCCGGCCGCCCCGGCCTGGAGATGAAGGGCAAGGAGTTCCGCCGTCGCGTTAAGGAGCTCGCGGCCGAGCTCAACATGGACACCGCCTACCTCAACCGCGAGCTGGGCGTGGGCTTCTCGGGCGGCGAGAAGAAGAAGGTCGAGATGCTCCAGCTCCTGCTGCTGCAGCCCAAGCTCGCCATCTTGGACGAAACCGACTCCGGGCTGGACGTCGACGCCCTGTCCACCGTCAGCCACGGCATGGACGCCTACCGCAAGAGCTGCGACGGCTCCATGCTCATCATCACACACAACACGCGCATCCTGGAGCACCTGGATGTCGACCGCGTCCACGTTATGGTCAAGGGCCACATCGTGCGCGAGGACGACGCCTCGCTGATCCCCTGGATCGACAAGAACGGCTTTGAGACCTTCGAGCGCGAGGCCGCCGAGCAGCGCGCCCAGGCCGAGTCTGCCGCTGCCGAGCAGCAGGCGTAAAGGGGCGACGCAATGACCAAGAACCGCACCGAGGTCGCGGACATCGACCGCAGCCTCTACGACTTCACCTATGGCGAGGAGGGATTCGAGCGCCTCGACGCCGGCATCACGCCCGACATCGTGCGCGAGATCAGCGCCAAAAAGGACGAGCCGCAGTGGATGCTCGACCTGCGCTTAAAGTCCCTCGAAATCTTCAACCGCTTCCCGGATCCGACGTGGGGCCCCTCCATCGAGGGCCTGGACATGGATAACATCGTCACCTACGTCAAGCCCAACACCGACCAAAAGCACGACTGGGAGTCGGTGCCCGACGACATCAAGAACACCTTTGAGCGCCTGGGCATCCCCGACGCCGAGCGCAGCTACCTGGCGGGCGTCGGCGCGCAGTACGACTCCGAGCTCGTCTACCACAACATGCAGGACACGGCGTCCAAGATGGGCATCGTCTACTCCGGCATCGAGGAGGCCCTGCACGACCCGCAGTGGGAGCCGCTCATCCACGAGAAGTTTATGACGCTCATCCCGCCCACCGACCACAAGTTTGCGGCCCTGCACGGCGCCGTGTGGTCGGGCGGCTCGTTTGTCTACGTGCCCAAGGGCACCAAGCTCGATTTTCCGCTGCAGAGCTACTTCCGCCTTAACGCCAAGGGCGCCGGCCAGTTTGAGCACACGCTCATCATCGTCGAGGACGATGCCGACCTGCACTTCATTGAGGGTTGCTCCGCGCCCAAGTACAACGTGGCAAACCTCCACGCCGGCGCTGTGGAGCTCTTTGTGGGCAAACGCGCACACCTGCGCTACTCGACCATCGAGAACTGGTCCAAGAACATGTACAACCTCAACACCAAGCGTGCGCGCGTGGACGAGGACGGCGACATCGAGTGGATCAGCGGCTCCTTCGGCAGCCACGTGGGCTACCTCTACCCCATGAGCGTGCTCAACGGCCGCCGCGCCCGGTCGAGCTTTACCGGCATCACCTTTGCCGGCGCCGGTCAGAACCTCGACACCGGCTGTAAGGTCGTACTCAACGCGCCCGAGACCTCGGCAACCGTCGAGACCAAGGGCATCTCCAAGAGCGGCGGCATCCAGACCTTCCGTAGCTCTATCGTGGCCACGCCCAAGGCCGAGGGCTCCAAGGCAACCGTGAGCTGCCAGTCGCTCATGCTCGACGACCAGAGCCGCTCCGACACTATTCCGGCCATGGACATCCGCGCCAAGAACGTCGACATCGGCCACGAGGCCACCATCGGCCGCATCGGCGACGACAAGGTGTTCTACCTGATGAGCCGCGGCATCTCGGAGGAAGAGGCCCGCACCATGATCGTCAACGGCTTTGCCAACCCGGTCTCCAAGGAGCTGCCGCTTGAGTACGCCGTCGAGATGAACAACCTGATCAAGCTGGAGATGGAAGGAGCGATCGGATAATGAAACAGGAAACCAACACCGCTGCTACCACCCTTGAGCATGTCAACGCGATGCCGGCAGCCACTTGGGGTTGGCTCAAGATGAACCAGACCAAGCTCGAGCTTTCGGACGAGCTTTCCGCCGCTCCCGCCGAGGCCGTTGAGGTTGAGGGCTTGGAAGAGCAGTTTGCTGGCACGGCCGACGCCTTCGATACCGCCATGGACGCCATGGCCGAGCGCTTCCCCGAGCGCCGTGCCTCCGCCCCCGGCGACGCCGCCGACCGCGCCCGCATCACGCCCGAGACCGAGCTCGACGTGCCCGCCACCTCCGTCTACCAGGCCGGCGCTATCAAGCTCGAGGAGGAGCTCTCCCCTGCCGAAGCCTTCGAGACCGGCATGGGCGAGGCTGCCTGCACCTATCTGATCGACCACGCCACCAAGTGCATCGTCATCGATGTGCCCGCATACCAGCACGCCACGGTTACCGTGCGCGTGAGTGGCGCCGACGCGGCGGCGGCCATCGCCGCTATCGATGTCGTCGCCCGTCCGCAGGCAACGCTCGACCTCGCTCTAGCCCTGGACTCCCCCGTCAGCGGCCAAGGCGTCGTGGGCTCCGTGCTGCGCGTGTGCGCTCACGAGTACGCCACCGTCAACGTGACCTGCACACAGACGCTCGATGACAGCTGGATCGCACTCGATGACACCGGTCTATTCCTAGACGAGGGCGCGCGCGTCAACGTGCAGCACACCGTCCTGGGTGCCGGTGCCAGCGCCACCGGCCTCGCCGGCGATCTGCTGGGCGACACCGCCAAGGTGACCATCGATACCGATTACCTAGGTGCCCGCGAACAGGTGCGCGACTTTAACTACGAGCTGCGCCACCGCGGTCGTAAGACCGAGTGCGAGATCGACGCCAACGGCGTGCTGACTGGCACGTCCAAGAAGGTCTACCGCGGCACCATCGACCTCGTGCACGGCTGCAAGGGCGCAACCGGCACCGAGCGCGAGACCGTGCTGCTCGCCAACAAGGGCGTCGACAACAAAACCGTCTCCGTCATCCTCTGCGACGAGGACGACGTCGCTGGCAACCACGGCGCCACCATCGGCCACGTCCGCGACGAGCAGCTGTTCTACCTCGCCTGCCGCGGCCTTGACCAAAACGCCGCCGAGGACCTGTTCATCCGCGCCAAGCTGGAGGACGCTGCGCTTTCCGCCACCGATGAGCGCACCCGCGCCGCCGTCGTCCGCCTGGGCAACAACTTGATCGATAACTTTGAGGAGGAGCTCGCATGATCGACACCGAGCACGTTAAATGCGATACCTGTACTGCCCCCGAGCCCATGGAACTCGACGCCAGCGACGAGGCCTCGCGCGGCTGGCCTACCGTCGACATCGAGACCAATCCCTACAAGGCGCAGTTCCCGCTGTTCCAGCAGCACCCCGAGATCGCCTTCCTCGATAGCGCGGCCACCGCGCAGCGCCCCGCCTGCGTGCTCGACGCCGAGCGTGACTTCTACCAGCGCATGAACGCCAACCCCCTGCGCGGCCTGTACTCGCTGTCCGTCGAGGCCACCGAGGCCATCGCAAAGGTGCGTCAGCAGATCGCCGACGTCATCGGCGCCCCCCAGGCCAACGAGGTCGTCTTCACCCGCAACACGAGCGAGTCGCTCAACCTGGTCGCCAAGAGCTTTGCGCCCACGGTCCTCGAACCGGGCGACGAGGTCGTCATCACCATCATGGAGCACCACTCCAACCTGATTCCGTGGCAGCAGGTCTGCCGTGAGACCGGCGCCAAGCTCGTCTACCTCTACCCCACCAAGACCGGCCAGCTCACCACCGAGGAAGTTCTTGCCAAGGTGGGCCCCAAGACCAAGATCTTGGCCGTGGGTCAGGTCTCTAACGTCCTGGGCGTTGAGAACCCGGTCAAGAACCTCGGCAAGCTCGTGCACAAGTACGGCGGCTATCTGGTCGTCGACGGCGCGCAGTCGCTGCCGCACATGCCGGTCGATGTGGCCGACCTTGGAGCCGATTTCTTTGCCTTTAGCGCGCACAAGGCCATGGGCCCCATGGGCATCGGCGTGCTGTGGGGCAAGATGGACCTGCTCAACGCCATGCCGCCCATGCTTACCGGCGGCGAGATGATCGACTCGGTCACCGAGCAGGACGCCGTCTGGGCGCCCGTCCCCGAGAAGTTCGAGGCCGGCACGCAGGACGCCGCCGGCATCTTCGCCACGGGCGCGGCGCTTGACTACCTGGTTAACACCGTGGGCTACGAAAACATCCAGGCACGCGAGCAGGCACTCGTCCACTACCTGATGGGCGAACTCATGCAGCTCGACTTTGTCCAGATTATCGGCTCCATCTATTGGGACAATCACCATGGCGTCGTGAGCTTTAACGTCAAGGGTATCCACCCGCACGATGTCGCGAGCATCATGGACATGGACGGCGTCTGCATCCGCGCCGGTCACCACTGCGCACAGCCGCTGCTCACCTGGCTGGGCGTCGAGAACCTTGCCTGCTGCCGCGCCAGCGTGGCCTTCTACAACGACAAGGCCGACATTGACAAGTTCATCGCCGGTCTGCATCACGTTTGGAGCACGTTCAATGGGTAATCTGTACACCTCCACCACATTTATGGAGCACAACTCGCACCCCGACTATAAGTACGAGATGGACGCTCCCACGCACGAGCACGACGGCATCAACCCCAGCTGCGGTGACGAACTCACCTTGCAGCTGCGCGTCGAGAACGGCGTGATCGAGGAGGCCTCCTTTACCGGTCATGGCTGCGCCATCAGCCAGGCCAGCGCCGACATCATGGCCGACCTCATCACCGGCGAGACGGTCGAGGAGGCGCGCCGCCTGGCGGGGCTCTTCCTCGCCATGATCCGCGGCGAACAGCTCTCCGAGGAAGACCTGGAAGACCTGGACGAGGCTGCCCAGCTCCAGGACATCTCGCACATGCCCGCCCGCGTCAAATGCGCCGAGCTCGCCTGGCGCACCCTCGACGGCATGCTCGAGGGGCGAAATAATCAGTAGTACTTGTCCCAAATCTTAAGATTTTTGTTGGCCGAATCGCTTGACAAGAGTGGTTCGGCCATTTTCTATTCCGAGAGCTCAGTCTGTGCCTTCACCCGCGCATAAGCGCGCACGATACGAGAGACGGTACTTTTGCCAATCCCGGTATACCGCTCAATCTGGCGCACCGTAAAGCCGGCATTGCTCAATCCAACAATACCGGTATCGCGCTGCGCCGGCGGTGCAGTTTTAACCACATTGAGCGGAACCCCGAGACTCTTCGCCATCTTGTCGGCAAAGGCGTGGCGTTCCCACTCTGTCTCTTTCATATCGCACAGCGCCGGCTCGCTACCGTCCGGCGTCGAAAGCGAATAGGCAATAAAGCCCTCGGCAGAACCAAAAAGTTCAAGCACGCAAGAAGGATCAGAAAATCCCCTCGCGGCATCGGCCGCATCACAGTCGTAAGAGCGCAGATGTTCCGCAAAGCTGCTCCAGGGATAACGCTCGATTAGGCTAACGCCCACCTCCTGCGGATCGGCGTGTACGGAGCGAATAGCCTCCATCACCTGCCAATCGGTATCGAGCGAGCGCCGGTCAAAACGGTTCTGGAACAGATGCCCTGTGCGCCCCGTGCGTTTATTGAACCGCCGCGCGTACGTCAAAAGCAGCCGGTGCATCGCCGCGCTCATCGCGTCCTCGTAATCTGCAAGCACCAGACGCACGTGATTGCCCATAAGGCACCAGGCGATAACCGTCACGCCCGCCTTGCGGCAGCACTCACGCATCAGCTCCAAGAACTCCCACCGGTCTTCATCGCCCTCAAAGATGAGCTGCTTGCCCGTACCGCGGGCACAGACATGGTAAAAGCCGGTAACCGTTCTCCAAACGCGCTGCATGGCGCTCCCTTCGCCGGGATCTGCTTGCCATCCAATACAGCACGATTGAAGCGTGCCATCAAAACATTCACGCAAAACAATTCGCTCGCGCGGCCAAAGGCAGTAAACAGGCGGCGAACGGCACCGTTGCAACAGGTCAACCCCCGCAACGCTTACAAGAGCTGACCAATAGCTTGCCCAAGACGGACCCCCTCTACGGAAGTTCGCGACCACAGAACATAGAGTTAAACCGTTTCAATTAAAACTTCCGGACTTCTCGCTACGAAAACTGAGCCGTTCGCCGAATATTCCGTGCATTTCGCGGTATTATAGGGGCTGCATGTCATGTCCCTTTCGAAGGGTCGCCCGGCAATCGCCAGCCACGGCCCCCAGACGGGACGCCAACACGATAGAGAGGAGAGGCATGCAGTACTCACAGGAAGTGGAGAACATGTGCCCCGTTGCCAAGGGTGCATACCACGGCCCCGCACCCATCCCCGAGGAGGGCAAGTGGGTCCAGGCTAAGGAGATTTCCGACATCTCCGGTCTTACGCACGGTGTGGGTTGGTGCGCACCTCAGCAGGGCGCCTGCAAGCTCACGCTGAACGTCAAGGACGGCATCATCGAGGAGGCCCTCGTTGAGACCATCGGCTGCTCGGGCATGACCCACTCTGCCGCCATGGCTTCCGAGATCCTTCCCGGTAAGACCATCCTCGAGGCCCTCAACACCGACCTCGTCTGCGACGCCATCAACGTTGCTATGCGCGAGATCTTCCTGCAGATCGTTTACGGCCGCAGCCAGACCGCGTTCTCCGAGGGCGGCCTGCCCGTGGGCGCCTCCCTCGACGACCTCGGCAAGGGCCTTCGCTCTCAGGTCGGCACCATGTTCGGCACCAAGGCCAAGGGCGCTCGTTACCTCGAGCTCGCTCAGGGCTACGTCACCCGCATGGCTCTCAACGACAAGAACGAGATCATCGCGTTCGAGTTCCTGAACCTCGGCAAGTTCACCGACGCCGTCAAGGCCGGCAAGACCCCCGAGGAGGCCATCGCTGGCGCTATGGGCCACTATGGTCAGTGGGAGAACGCTGCCAAGTACATCGACCCGCGCACCGACGAGGAGACTCACTCCGTCGCCAGCGTGTTCCCGGTTCACGAGTAGAAAGGGAGGGAAATAACTATGACTGTTACGTTCGAAGGTTACGAGCGCCGCGCTGACAAGATCAACAAGTGCCTCGCCGACAACGGCATCGCCTCCCTCGAGGAAGCTCTGCAGATCTGCACCGACAAGGGCTTCAACCCGCGTGAGATCGTCAACAACACCCAGTCCATCGCCTTCCAGAACGCCGAGTGGGCCTATACCCTCGGTTGCGCTCTCGCTGTCAAGCGTGGCGCCAAGTCTGCTTCTGAGGCTGCCGCCATCATCGGCGAGGGCATCCAGGCCTTCACCGTTCCCGGCTCCGTCGCCGAGGACCGCAAGGTCGGTCTGGGCCACGGCAACCTGGGCGCTATGCTGCTCTCCGACGACACCGAGTGCTTCGCCTTCCTGGCCGGTCACGAGTCCTTCGCTGCCGCTGAGGGTGCTATCGGCCTGGCTCTGAACGCCAACAAGGCTCGCAAGAAGCCGCTGCGCGTTATTCTCAACGGTCTGGGCAAGGACGCCGCTCAGATCATCGCCCGCATCAACGGCTTCACCTACGTGAAGACCCAGTTCGACTACTTCACGGGCGAGCTCAAGGTCGTCGAGACCATCCCCTACTCCGATGGTCCCCGTGCCGCCGTCAACTGCTACGGCGCCGACGACGTCCGCGAGGGCGTTGCCATCATGTGGCACGAGAACGTCGACATCTCGATTACCGGTAACTCCACCAACCCCACGCGCTTCCAGCACCCCGTCGCTGGCACCTACAAGAAGGAGCGCCTCGAGGCTGGCAAGAAGTACTTCTCCGTCGCTTCTGGTGGCGGCACTGGCCGTACCCTGCACCCGGACAACATGGGCGCCGGCCCTGCCTCTTACGGCATGACCGACACCATGGGCCGTATGCACTCCGACGCCCAGTTCGCCGGTTCTTCCTCCGTGCCTGCGCACGTCGACATGATGGGTCTCATCGGCATGGGCAACAACCCCATGGTCGGTGCCACCGTCGCCTGCGCTGTCGCCGTCGAGGAGGCCCTCAAGGCCTAATCGCACCCGCGCGATGCTCATATAGTTGAGCTTTGGAGCCGCTACCCACCCGGGTAGCGGCTCTTTTTGTTTGCGCTGTCGCAGGGTAGCTAATGCCGATATATCAATTGGGGCGAAATACAAGATGTGATGAGATGGAGCGTCAGAGCGTCCATGACGCCCACCTGCCATATTTGCCCTTTACCGATTTGCCGGGTCTTTGCGGCCCCATTGCCGATCACCCGTGCGACAATGCGCCGGACGAGAAAGGAGTCCGATGGAATCGACTGATGTACTGGTAATTGGATCTGGCATTGCGGGCCTTTGCGCCGCCATCGAAGCGGCACGCACGGGTGCAACCGTCACTGTGGCAAGCGCCGGCAAGACTATGAGTGGATCGAGCTTCTTCCCGGGTACCTGGGGCCTCGGCCTCATCGGTCCCGTCGACGAAGACGACGAGCAGGACCTCATCGACACCATCCTGGCCGTCGGCGGCGGCGTTGCCGACCCCGAACTCGTCCAAACGTTCGTCCACGGCATTCCCCAAGCGATTGACTGGCTCGAGCAAGACCTGGGCGTTGAGCTCCAGCGTCCGCAAAGCGCCAAGAGTGCTCAACAAAAGCAATTTATCCCCTGCTTTGACCACAAGACGCGCATGTGGCGCGGCCTCACCCGCAAGCCCCTTGAGGACGCTCTGACGACCTGGATCGAGTCGCTCCGCATTCGCCTGCTCCCCCGCCATGAGCTTATCGACCTTGTTGAGGACACGAACGGCAGAATAACCGGAACCGTACTCTACGACCTTACCGAAAATCGAATCGTGCCCTTTGCTGCCAAGGCCACGGTCATCGCAGCCGGTGGCACAGGCGGCCTGTTCGAGCGCAGCCTTACGTCGGCTGATGTGCTCAGTTCCTCGCAGGCCATCGCGCTGGCGCACGGCGCAACACTTACTAATATAGAGTTCATGCAGATGATGCCCGGCTTCATCGAGCCCAGGCGTAACTTGGTCTTCAATGAGAAAACCTGGCGCTACGTGCACGTAGACCAGCCGGTAGATATTGCCGACGACAAGCTGGACGACCTGCTCGAGCAGCGCTCTGGATATGGTCCCTTCACGTCACGCTTGGCCTCCCGCTCTATCGATCTCGTCATCGATCAGGCAGGTGTCGAAGGTCTGGCACTCCACTACGACTTCCCCCGCGAGGATGTCCCAGAGTTTGTGCAGACCTTTGCCACCTGGCTGCAAGACGAGCACGGCATCGCGCCGACCGACGAGATGCGCGTTGCGATGTATGCCCACGCCGCTAACGGCGGCATTAAGATCGATAAGACCGCGCACACGGGCGTTGAGGGCCTCTACGCTTGCGGCGAGGCGACAGGCGGCATGCACGGCGCCGACCGCATTGGTGGCTTGTCAAGCGCCAACGGCATCGTGTTCGGACGCATCGCGGGCGCATCGGCAGCCCTTGCAGCGCAGAAAGAGCCTGAGACAGCCCTGAAGGCGGATATCGCCCTCCCCCGCTACGGCATTTCCACAACAGATGCCGAACGCCTGACACACGGCCTTAAGCACACGATGAGCACCTATTGCATGATCAACAGGACCGAAACAGGCCTATCCGAGGCCCTGCAACAGCTTGAAAGCCTGCAAGACAAGGCCATGGCGCTGAGCAAGCCGCATGCCGATGACAGCGAGATCGCAGCCCTCGCCCGCCTACAGTCGCAGATTCGACTAGCACAGGAAATGGTCAAAGCCATGCGCAAGCGAACCGAAAGTCTCGGGTCGCACTATCGAGCGGATTAAACCGGACACCTATCTAAAGCAGAACACAACCAATCGATATCCATGGGCCCCGTGAGCTCGAAGCAGCACGGGGTCCATTCGTGTCCGCACGACAGCGTATCCTTATTCTGAATACAGAGCGGGCAAAGCCCGCATAGAAAATAGACCAGCGAGGAGGAGATATGGACAGTAGAGATATCGAGAAGTGGCGTATCGAACTTGATAGCTACGCCAATGTGGAAGACGGCGTTGAGTATTGGCTCGCACGCGATTTAATGGAGCCCATGGGGTACACTCGATGGGAGAACTTCGCCGAAGTTGTTAAGAGGGCAAAAGTCTCATGCGAAACAAACAAAACTCCAGTTGATTCCCATTTTCGTGACACCACGAAAATGGTAACTGCCGGTGTCGCCGCTCGCGCGGTTAAAGACTACAAACTTACGCGCTATGCATGCTATTTAATCGCACAGAACGGAGATTCAAACAAGCCAGAGATCGCGCTCGCCCAGGCATACTTTGCCGTGCAGACGCGCCGCCAAGAGCTCATAGAGCAGCGCTTCGCAGAGATTCAGCGTTTGCAGGCGCGTCACTCGCTATCCGATTCAGAGAAACAGCTCTCGGGTATTGCGTTCAAACGCGGCGTGGACTCCAAAGGATTCGCGATCATCAAGTCGAAGGGCGATGAGGCGTTATTCGGCGGCAGAAGCACGGCGGAAATGAAGCAGCAGCTCGGCGTACCCAAGAGAGCGGCATTGGCGGACAGGTTAGCCGATGTCCTCATCAAAGCAAAGGACCTTACGAACTCGATGACGGCCTTCAACGCCGAGGAACACGACCTGTACGGCCTGGACCAGATCAAGCAAGAGCACGTCGAGAACAACACAAGCGTGCGTGGCAGCCTCATCGACCGCGGAATTGTCCCCGAGAACCTACCGCCTGCCGAGGATACAAAAAAGCTCGAGCGTCGCGTGAAGACAGACGAGAAGAAACTCAAGGAGGGTACTGACGGTTTTACCGATCCCCAGGGTAGGCTCGATCTGTGAAAGCGGCTGTGCCCTTTCGGGTCCGACCCCATGCGAGGTCAACAAAAAACGACCAGCCTGAGCCAGTCGCTTTAACAATCTTTGGGTGGGCCGTCAGGGGGTCAGCCTGCTGCGCAGGCGGTCACTGCGGCGCTTCGCGCCTTGCGCGCTGCGCTGGCAAATGCTTACGCATTTCCTCAGCTCCGCGCCCCGACGGGTTCGACCCCGTGCGAGGTCAACAAAAAAGCGACCAGCCTAAGCCAGTCGCTTTAACGATCTTTGGGTGGGCCGTCAGGGGGTCGAACCCTGGACCTTGGGATTAAGAGTCCCCTGCTCTACCAACTGAGCTAACGACCCGATATCAACACGAAGCAAGAACTGGGGTGGGTAAAGGGACTCGAACCCTCGACCTACGGGACCACAACCCGTCGCTCTAGCCAACTGAGCTACACCCACCGTGTCCTGTGCGCTTCGCGCTCGACTATTATTGCAAGGAACGCCACGCGATGCAAGCCCCAATTTTCAAGAATTTTGAAAAGAGTTTTTCGAGCGCGTTTCGAGCAATTCCCACCGGTTCCATAGGAGTAAACTTGCCCCACTGCAAATCCTCGAAAGGACCGGCATGAAAGAACTCTCCAACCGCACGGCAACATTTACCGATTCGGTCATCCGCCGCATGACACGCATCTCCAATAAGTACGATGCCGTCAATCTCTCGCAGGGCTTCCCCGACTTCGATCCTCCGGCGCAGCTGCTCAACAGCCTGAGCACCATCGCCGCCGACCCCAAGCCGCTCTACCACCAGTACTCCATTACCTGGGGCTCCCAGGCCATGCGCGAGGCGCTCGCCGCCAAACAGGAGCACTTTATGGGCATGCCGATCGACCCCAACCAGAATATCGTGGTCACCTGCGGCTCCACCGAGGCCATGATGGCCGCCATGATGACGGTTACGAACCCCGGAGACAAGGTCGTCATCTTCTCGCCGTTCTACGAGAACTACGGCGCTGACACCATTCTCTCGGGTGCCGAGCCCATCTATGTGCCGCTCAACCCGCCCACATTCGACTTTGACCGCGAGGCGCTCGAGGCTGCCTTCCGCGACAACGACCCCAAGGCCATCGTCCTGTGCAACCCTTCCAACCCCTGCGGCAAGGTCTTTACGCGCGAAGAGCTCACCTTTATCGCCGACCTGTGCAAAAAGTACGACGCGTACTGCATCACCGACGAAGTCTACGAGCACATCGTCTACGCGCCCCATGAGCACGTCTACATGGCCACGCTGCCCGGCATGTTCGAGCGAACCATCAGCTGCAGCTCGCTGTCTAAGACGTACTCCATCACCGGCTGGCGTCTGGGCTACACCATCGCCCCGGCCCAGATCACCGAGCGCATCAAGAAGGTCCACGACTTTCTCACCGTGGGTGCCGCCGCTCCCCTGCAGGAAGCCGTTGTCACCGCCCTCAACTTCGACGACAGCTATTACGATGAGGTCCTCGACCTCTACACCGCCAAACGCGACCTGTTCTGCCAGGGGCTCGATAGCATCGGTCTTGAGCATAACGTGCCGCAGGGCGCCTACTACGTCATGATGGACATCTCTGAGTTTGGCTATGACAGCGACCTCGAATTCTGCGAGGACCTCGCATCCAAGGTGGGCGTGGGCGCCGTGCCCGGCTCGAGCTTCTTCCGCGAGCCCGTCAACCATCTGATTCGTTTCCACTTTGCCAAGCGGGACGAGACGCTTAACGCGGCACTGGAGAACCTCAAGTCGCTACGTGATAAAATCAAGCCGCGCGGGTAAGGACGGCCCGGCAACTAAAGCAACCAAAGAAGCCCCGCACCGCCCGCCACGTTGCGAGGCTTCTTTTTATAGCGCTTTCTTAAATGGTTTAGAGCCCTATACTTTAGTCACGGAGCAACTCGTCCCAGAGAGAGGAATACTATGGCAGAACAGCAGCTTATCGGAGCGCTCGAGGCCGGCGGCACCAAGATGGTCTGCGCCACGGGCTATGCAGACGGTACGGTCCTGGAGCGTGAGCAGATCGCGACCACGACCCCGCAGGAGACCGTTGAGGCCGTCAATGCATGGTTTGCCGACAAGGGCATCGCCGCGCTGGGCATCGGCGCCTTTGGCCCCACCGCAGTCAACCCTGCCTCGCCCCAATACGGCAAGATCCTGGAGACGCCCAAAACGGCATGGCGCTACTTTGACCTGCTGGGCACTATCCAAAACGAGCTCAATATCCCCTGCGGCTACGACACCGACGTCAACGTCGCCTGCCTGGGCGAGGTCACCTTTGGTTGCGCCCAGGGCCTCACTGACGTTGTGTATCTGACCATCGGCACCGGCGTGGGCGCCGGCGTGCTCTCGGGCGGTAAGCTCGTACACGGCATGATGCATCCCGAGGCCGGCCACATCCTGGTCACGCGCGACCCGCGCGACACCATTGGCGAGCACAGCGCCTGCCCCTTCCACGACAATTGCCTCGAGGGTCTCATCGCCGGCCCCGGCGTTAAAAAGCGCTGGGATGGCAAGAGCGCCGGAGACATGGCCGATGACCCGGAGGCCATGGACCTGCTCGCAGGCTATCTGGCACAGGCGCTCATGACCTACACGCTGTGCTACGCGCCGCAAAAGATCATCATCGGTGGCGGCGTGGCCGACCACACCCCCATCGTGCCGCTCGCGCGCAAGAAGTGCGCCGAGATGCTCAACGGTTATATCGTCACGCCCGAGGTCAACGACATCGATACCTATATTGTCAACAACAGCCTTGAGGGCAAGCAGGGCATCATGGGCTGCCTGGCCCTGGGCGCTCAGGCGCTTCAGTAACAGACGCACCCACAGGGCGTGGCGCGCCCGGCAAATCCAACCTACGGAACGACGCCACCACGCCCTATATAAGCCCTCTAATAAAAAAGGCCGCCTAGCACCAAGCATACGTCCTAGGCGGCCTTTTTGGCACATATGAGCGATCGTAGTAGATATCGGAGCACAACGCCCGTTGCCGCTCCACAGCAGTCGATCATCACATCGGTGATCATGCCGGCGCGTCCCGGCACAAAGAGCTGAATCGTCTCGTCGATCGAGGGAATCAGCAGCAGGAACACCGCCGTGGGCAGCAGCACGTCAAAGGTGCGCCGGCCCTCAAAATCAAAGGCGTGCGTTGCCAAGATGCCGAGCACCATATACTCGGTAAAATGCGCGCACTTGCGAACAACAAAGTTGGTCACCCATTCATATGGAAGTCCCACGCTGTGCAGGAAACCGCGGATAGCTTCCATGACCGTTAGGCTCAGCGAGCCCGACCCCGAGCCGGGAACCAGCGAATTGCCCCAGATCAAGAGCGCCATCAGGCAGGTCACGACCGCCCATTTTCGATTGATCTTAACCATGCAGAAGTTATGCCTCCGCGCGGAGCGGTGCGAAGCTAGCGGTACCGCCCTCGATAACGCTCAGGTAGGCACGGCCCGTACGCTTGGCGGTAGAGGACTGCAGGCGCTCGATCTCTTCCTCGAGGATCTGATTAACGCGCTCGTGACGACGGTTTTCCATAATGCCGGCGGCAATAGCCTCGGCCCGCTCGATGCTCTCGCGCGAGATACGAGCAGTATCCTCGGGGAACACAGCGCTGTGACGGCCGACATAGGCGGGGGCAGCAGACTGAGGGGCAGCGACGTGAGCGGGGGCTGCAACAGGAGCGGGCTCGTCAATCTCATCCAGAATCGCGGTGGCGGCGGCCCACATGTCCTCGTGGCCCGAGTAATCGGCCATGGGAACATCAACCTCGAGCGAGGCATCCGGAAGGTCGCCGGTGTCGATGCGATCTTGGGCATCAATCGATGCGGTGATGGCTGCAGGCTCATCGAGGTCATCGAGATCGATGTCCGCGGCACCGGAGATGATAGGCATGCTGGCGAGGTTTGCATTGTACGGCGCAGCCTCAGCCGCCTGCTGCTGGGCAGGAGCGCCCCACAGCGAGCTTTCGGCGGCACGGCGGGCGGCAACGGCCTCCTCGTCCGCGGCCATGGCTTCATCAACGTACGAATTGTCGGCAGAAGCGTTCGCGTCCGCCGAGGTAGCGCTGTAGGCGTTATTGGCTGCCGCGTTGGCGACGAGTGCCACGAAAGCCGTCGTGCTGCCCGCAGGGGCGGCCTGGGAGCCAGACACGGCGCGTGCCGCGGCGGCGATGTCGTCGCGATTGAAGGAGCCGGTCTGCCCGCCGTTGGTGAGCTCGTCGATGGCGACTTGATAGACGTCGCGCGAGTGTGCAGGGTCGCAGCTCACCGGCGAATCGTCGTCAAGCATACTGTCGATCATGGACCAAGCCTCGTCCTCGTCCATAGCATCTGCGGCTCGAGCGATGGTAGGGACACCATCATCGGCATGACGGCGCTGGAACGCACCAGTCAGGCCGGAAAGGAATGCCGAGGTAGACTGCTCCGCCTGAGCCTGAGAATCAGAAGCCGCAGCGTAAGGAGTCGCATCCTGCTGCTGAGCTGAAATCGAGGCGGTCTTGAACTCGCTTTGATGCTGATTGAGATTGGCGGCACCGCCCATGGCATCGGGCTGGAACAGACGCTCTTCACGCTGCGCACGATACTCGGAGATACCCAGCGAGGCGGCATAGATGCCCACGCCCGCCACCGCGCCCACGGCGAAGGGAACCGCACCCGCCACGACCGTCTCGTTCACAGACGAAAACGGCAGCGTCGCGGCATACATAACCACGGGAGCGGCAAGGCCGATCCCGCACGAAAGTCCGGCAAGGACTGCTCGTTGTGTTGCATCAGAAGAAGCCATGAGCTCTCCCCATCTTCCAGCACCCAAATCGCATCATTCAGTTGGCTGCGCGAGAGAAGATGAAGCGGGGCTATGCCCCAAAGCAACGGTATATGGTTCGTTTCATCTGCGTTATCCGTCGCGAAGCTTAAAAGCTATTATGCGAAACCGCCCTGTCGATTGCAAGCGACGATGTCGGATTGAAACGGGAAACCTGCTGCTTGCCAGTCTTATGGTCAAAAATAAGCGCGGAGCGGCGATATAGAAAAGGGCCGAGGCTCAAAGCCCCGACCCTTTATTGCATTGATGACTATCGCTGCGTGTGGATGACAACCTAGAACGTCTGCTCGTAGTCGCTGTGCTTTTTGGCCGAACGCACCAGGAACTCCTGGTTGGTGTTGGTGCCCTTAAGACCCTTGATAAACGACGCAGCTGCGCGCTCGGTGTTGTTCATGCCGGCAAGAATGCGACGCAGGCCAAAGACAAACGGACGCATCTGCTCGTCAACCAACAGGTCCTCGTTACGCGTACCGGAGGCAACGGGGTCGATAGCCGGGAAGATGCGGCGGTCAGCCAGGTCGCGGTCGAGCTTGAGCTCCATGTTGCCGGTGCCCTTGAACTCCTCAAAGATGACCTCGTCCATCTTGGAGCCGGTGTCGATGAGGGCAGAGGCCAGGATGGTGAGCGAGCCACCGTTCTCGATATTGCGGGCTGCGCCCAGGAAGCGCTTGGGCGGATACAGTGCCGCCGAATCGACGCCGCCCGAAAGGATGCGGCCTGAGGCGGGCGCCGCCAAGTTGTAGGCGCGGGCAAGACGCGTGATGGAGTCGAGCACCACCACGACATCGCCGCCCAGCTCCACGATGCGCTTGGCGCGCTCGATGACGAGCTCTGCCACACGAGTGTGGTTGTCGGCGGGCATATCGAAGGTCGACGCCACAACCTCGCCCTTGATGGAACGCTGCATATCGGTAACCTCTTCGGGGCGCTCGTCGACGAGCAGGCAGATGAGGTGCACCTCGGGGTTGTTAATCGAGATAGACTGGCAGATCTTCTTGAGGATTGTGGTCTTGCCGGCCTTGGGCGGGGACACGATCAAGCCACGCTGACCCTTGCCGATCGGCGACACGATGTCGATGGCGCGACCGGTAATGGAGTCCTTGCCATGCTCCATGCGCAGCGGCTCGTTGGGATAGACCGGGGTGAGGTCACCGAACTTGGGGCGGTTGCGAATCTGCTCGGGGTCTAGACCGTTGACGGTCGTGATTTTGGCGAGGCCGGCGCGCTTGTCGCCGCCGCGCGAAGGACGAAGCGAGCCCTCGATGACGTCGCCCGTGCGCAGACGCGCGGAGCGGATGAGGTAGGCGGGCACGAAGGCGTCGTCGTTGGACTTCATGTAGCCATGGGCATGGATGATACCGGAGCTGTCCGGACGAATCTGCAGGATGCCCTTGATGTCGCGGAAGCCCTCGGCCTTCGCGGCGGTGACGTAGATCTCCTCGACGAGCTCGGCTTTCTTCTTGCCGGTCGTCTCAATCTCGAACTCCTTGGCCTTCTCGCGCAGCTCGGCGACCTTCATGGCCGCGAGCTCCTCGCGCGAAAGCGTGGGCTCGGTGGGAGCGGCATTACGCTCCTTGTTGCGCTGCTTGCGATCGCGCTGGCGGTTGCGGCGGTCGTTGTTGCGCTCGTCCTTGCGCTCGTTGCGCTCGTCGTTGCGCTTGTGCTGGCGACGGTTGGGGCGAGCGCCGTCTTCGGCCTCGGCGGGCGCGGCGCCATCGGTTGCGGCGGCATCGGCGTTAGCCGCAGTATCATCGCTGGCCTCGGCCTTGGAATCGCCCTGCAGCTCGGCCTCGGCCTGCTGCTCGGACGCCTTGGCCTTAGCGGACTTCTTACGACCGCGCTTGGGCTTCTCGGACGCAGACTGTTCGACGTCTTGGGGCTCGGCGGCATCAGTCGATGCATCGGCGGTCGTCTCGGCGGAATCCTCGGACGCACCCTTCTTGGCAGTCTTGGCCTTGGACGTGCGCTTAGCAGCAGTACGATGGCTGCGACCAGGACGGACGTCGGCGGGCTCGACATCGGCGGGAGCGGCCTCGGAAGTCGTAGCATCCTGGACGGGTGCATCGGCAGCGGTTGCAGACTCGGCGGTCGCCGCAGCATCCCGAGCGGCTGCAGCTGCGGCTGCGGCCTTCTCTGCCTCGACGAAGGCCTTGGGCTTGCGACCGCGACGGTGCGGGCGCAAAGCCGGATCGACAACGGGAACTTCGCTGGCCTCGACAGGCGCAGCGGACTCAGCAGGCGATGCGCCCTCCCCTGCCGCGGAACGAACCGAAGCCTCGGTGAGCTCGAGGGTTACCTGATCGGCAACCTGCTCGGCCTTAGCAGCCGTGCGACGGCGTGTGCGCGGTACCGGCTTCTCGGTCGGCTGGTCGGCGACAGGGGTCTCGGTGGCGGCAGGCGTCTCGGGCACAGACGGAGCTGCAAGCTCGGTCAGAGCCGCGGCCTCGCGCTCGGCAGCACGACGGCGGGCGCGCACCACCTGAGCCTCGCTAATCTGCGCCAACGCACGTGCCTGCGCGACCTCATCGGAAATCGGCGCCGAGGAGTCAGCTGCAACGGTGCGCTTGACGCGCGTCGTGCGCGTGGTACGGCGCTTGGGCTTGGTGACCTCCTCGCCGTCAGCAGCAGGCTTGGCCGTGCGGCGCGTACGCTTGGGCTTTGCCGGAGCAGCCTCCTCACCAGTTGCAGGCACGGCCTTCTCAGCCGTTGCAGGCGTAGGCGTCGAAGCAGCCTTAGGCGTCTCAGGAGCCGAGGCATGCGCGGGCGCCGCGACCTGGTCCGACGCAACCGGTGCAGCGGGAGCGGCTTGCGTCGTCGTTATTTCGTTTTCTTGCTGTTGATCAGACACAGTGTTTGCTCAACTTTCTTTTCAAGCCCTGTGATCACATGCTCCCTGCATAAACCTTCAGGGCGGCTAAACAGTCTAGTTCCGTTCAAAACGACGGACATCATTGATCTGTATCGAGATGATTGCGTCATATACGCAGCGTTAGTGTAACACAACCGCAACCACCTGCAACTTAGTCATTGGGAACGCTCTTAAACGACTAGTTAAAGGGGCACTCTTTGGTTTAACACCCACAAATCTGACTGCCTCCGCCAAAACTATGGCGGTTTACTACGATGAATCGCTCAACCGCGACCACTCCGAAACTTGTTGAACTAAAACCGCAGGTAGATGCCTTGCACTTTTTTGCGAAAAGCCGGCGTGGTTGGAATTTCTCATTTCATCGTAGTAAACCGGCATAGTTTCGTATTTCCAGCAGTTCCAAATTCGTCAATACGTCGGCGTTTGCAAAAAGCCCGACCTCCGTGGGAGATCGGGCTTTCAAGGCTCAGTTAAACCAAACTTGCGCGGTCAAATGACTCGCAGATTACATCTGCTCGGGCGCGGAAACGCCAACGAGGGTGAGCACCAGGGCGAGCGTCACGCGGACGGCGTCGCAAGCGGCCAGACGGGCGCGCGAAAGCTCGGGGTCGACGGGACGGCCCTCGCTCGGCAGAACCTGGCAGGCAGCATAGAAGCTGTGGAAGTCGCCGGCGAGTTCCTCAGCAAAGTGCGTCAGACGGAACGGGGCGCGGTCGCGAGCGCAGCTGGCGATGAGGTCGGTGAGCTCGTTGAGCTTGCGCGAAAGGGCGAGCTCGGTCGGGTCGGTCAGCAGCGAGTAATCGACGTTCTCACCGATGGCCTTGGCGGCGACGGCCTTCATGCCCATCTCGTCAGCCTGCTCGGGCGTAACGTCAGCGGCACGGCGCAGGATGGAGCACACGCGGGCGTGAGCGTACTGCACGTAGTACACCGGGTTGGAGTTGTCGCGCTTCTTAACGGCCTCGATATCGAAGTCGACCATCTGGTTGGAGCTCTTGGAGATGAGCGTGTAGCGAGCGGCATCGGAGCCGACCTCGTCGACGAGCTCCTGCAGGGTCACCATGGTGCCCTTGCGCTTGGACATACGGACGGGCTTGCCGTTACGCAGCAGGTTGACGAGCTGGCCCAGCAGAACCTCAAACTTGCCGGGATAGCCAAGAGCGTCGCAGACGCAGCGGACGCGCTCGATGTAGCCGTGGTGGTCGGCGCCCCAGATGTCGATGACGTGGTCGACGCGCTGGAACTTATCCCAGTGATAGGCGACGTCGGAGGCGAAGTAGGTGTACTCGCCGTCGGACTTGATCAGAACGCGGTCCTTGTCATCGCCCAGGTCGGTGGAGCGGAACCACAGGGCGCCGTCCTTGGTGTAGAGGTAGCCCATCTTGTCGAGCTTCTCAAAAGCGCGGTCGACGGCGGAGGTGCCGGCGGTCTCGCCCTCGGTGTCCTTCACATACAGCGAGCGCTCGGAGAACCAACGATCGAAGTCGCAATTGACGGCGTGGCAGAGGTCGCGCATGTTGTCGACCATCTTTACATAGCCGCGCTCGCGGAAGCTCTCCATGCGCTTCTGCGGATCGGCGTTGACCCACTTATCGCCGTCGGTGCGCCAGAACTCGGCGGCCTCGTCGATGATGTAGTCGCCGCCGTAGGAGTCCTTGCCCAGAGTCTCGGCAAAGTTGTCCTGGTACGGATGGGTCTCGGGGTGCTCGTCGTTCTCGTCGGCAACAAAGGCGTCGCGGTCTGCGATCAGCAGCTTGTGAGCCTCGTCGATATCCACACCCTGCTTAGCGATGATGTCGGCAAGCTGCATATAGCGCGTGCTGATGGAGTTGCCGAAGGTGTTCATCTGAGAGCCGTGGTCGTTGATGTAGAACTCACGCTGGATGTCGTAACCGGCGTGGTCCATAACGCGGCAGAGCGAGTCGCCCAGCGCGGCCCAGCGGCCGTGGCCGATGTGCATGGGGCCGACGGGGTTGGCGGAAACGAACTCAACCTGGGTCTTCAGGCCACCACCGACGTTGGACTTAGCGAAGTCCATACCCTTCTCGCGAGCCTCGCCAAAGATGGCATTCTTGACGGCGACGGAGAGGTAGAAGTTGATGAAGCCGGGGCCTGCGATCTCGACCTTCTCGATCGCGGGGTCCTCGGGCATATGGGCAACGATGGCCTCGGCGATCTTGCGCGGGGCGCAGTGGGCCAGCTTGGCGGACTTCAGGGCCATGGTAGAGGTCCACTCGCCATGAGAAGTGTCAGCCGGTCGCTCGATAGCGCAATCGTCAAGTTCAAATGCGGAAAGGTCGCCGGCCTCCTGGGCCGCAGCAAGCGCAGCGCGTACCAGCTCTTCAATCTTCTCGGGCATAGATCCTCCTTGTGTTAAAGCCCCCGAGCTCTTGGTCACTCGTAGGGCAAAAGCCAGAGTTTGTAGCACTCTATCACAAGCGACGGGCACTGTCGCAGGGTAAAGCTAATAGATATTGCATATGCACAAAAATGACTACAGCTTGTATGGAGTCACTCAAAGATGCCGGTCTGCCTGCAGATTATGCAGGCGTTGAAAATGCATAAAGGTGTGAATGAGCTGCGTCTGTTATCGAATACTCTTACCTATCGGAGTTGTGTGCTTTTCCAGCATAAAGTAATGGTTTGCGCACGTCAGCGTGGTATTCTTAACATACGTAAATTCGTATAAGTTGGAGGTAGCATGTTCTCAATCGGTCAACACGTCATTCATCCGGGCCAGGGAGTCTGCACCGTCGTCGGTTTTAGGGACGACACACCGCAGCCCATGCTGCTGCTCGAGACCAAGCAGGGACATGCGCAGACGATCCTCATGTACCCCGTGGCGCAGGCCGACCGTTTGCACGCCGCCATCTCGCAGCAAGATGCCGAGCACTTGCTGAGCCACTATGACGAGCTGGAGTGCGACACCTTTACCGAGCGCAACAGCTCGCTTGAGGAGACACACTTTAAGCAGCAGCTCAAGCTGGGCGCGCCCGAGACGGTCCGCGTGGCAAAAACCATGATGCACCGCATTCGCCAGGCCGAGGAAGCTGATAAAAAACCCAGCTCCTACTACATGCGCGTACTCAAGGAGGCCAAGCGCCGCTCCATCGAGGAGTTCGCCGTGGCCTTGGGCGTCACCGAGGAGGACGCCGAAGCTCGCCTAGCCCAAGCCGCCCTCAACTAACCCACCCGCGCCAAAAACCACCACAAAGGGGACAAGCACCTTTGTGGTGGTTTTCTTGTTCTAGTAGTATTCATTCTTAGCGATACCCACGAGCACAAGGAGTCTCTTATGGCAGAACCGCTTACCGCCGGAATCACCCGCGACCGCGCGTTCGAACTGCTCAACGAGCACAACAAGGACCCGTTCCACATCACCCATGGTGAGACGGTCGAGGGCACTATGCGCTACTTTGCGCGCGAGTTCGACCCCGAGAACGAGGAGTTTTGGGGCATCGTCGGTCTGCTGCACGACCTGGATTGGGAGGAGCATGAGGACGACCCCATGAACCACACCATCTATGCTGCCGAGATTCTTGAGGGCGAAGGTGCGTCTCCCGAGCTCATTCGCGCCATCCAGACGCACACGTCCGATTTCAATACCTCGCTGCCCAAGCCCGAGCTGCAGATGGAGAAGATCCTGTTTGCTTGCGACGAGCTCACCGGCCTGATCGGTGCTGCCGTGATCATGCGTCCGAGCAAGAGCGTCATGGACTTTACGACCAAGTCGCTCAAGAAGAAGTTCAAGGACAAGCGCTTTGCCGCCGGCTGCTCGCGCGACGTGATTTCGCAGGGCGCCGAGATGCTGGGTTGGGAGCTCCCCGAGCTCTTTGACCGCACCATCGCGGCCATGCAGTCCTTCGCGCCCGATCGCGATACCTTCCAGGCCTAACACCAAAACCACCGCAAAGGCGCTTGTCCCCTTTGCGGTGGTTTTTTGCGCGGGCGTTAGGGGCGGACCTGGCCGGTGCCGCGGAGCTTGTATTTGTAGGTGGTGAGGGCCTCGGCGGCAAAGGGGCCACGGGCGTGGAGCTTTTGGGTCGAGATGCCGATCTCGGCGCCCAGGCCAAACTCGCCGCCGTCAGTGAAGCGAGTGCTGGCGTTGGAGTACACGGCCGAGGCATCGACAGCATCGAGGAAGCGCTCGCAAGCATCCGTATCCTCGGCAACGATGGCCTCGGAGTGCATCGTGCCGTAGCGGTTGATGTGTGCGATGGCCTCGTCCTCGTTTGCCACGACCTTCACGCTCATCTCGAGCGCCAGGTACTCGCGACCCCAGTCCTCCTCAGTCGCGGCGACGTAGTCATCGCCCTCCACAAGCCCGGCATCGGCGCATGCGGCGCAGGTTGCCTCGTCGCCGTGCATGAGCACGCCGTGGTCATGCAGCACGGTCACGACCGCGGGCAAAAACGCATCGGCCACAGCACGGTCGACCAGCAGCGACTCGGCGGCATTGCACACGCCTACGCGCTGGGTCTTGGCATTAACGATAATGTTGAGCGCCTTATCAAAGTCGGCGGATTCATGCACGTAGATGTGGCAGTTGCCAGTGCCCGTCTCGATCACCGGCACAAGCGACTCGCGCACGCAGCGCTGGATCAGGCCTGCACCGCCGCGCGGAATGAGCACGTCGACGACACCGCGGAGCTTCATGAGCTCGACAGTGGCCTCGCGGTCGGTGGACTCGATCATCGACACGGCCTCGCGCGGGAAGCCCTTGGCCTCGAGCGCATCGGCCAGCAGCTCGGCGATCATGGCACACGAGTGATAGGCCAGCGAGCCGCCGCGTAGAATGCAGGCGTTGCCGGTACGGATGCAGATGCCTGCGGCGTCGGCCGTCACGTTGGGGCGCGCCTCGTAGACCATGGCGACCAGGCCCAACGGCACGCTCACGCGGGTCAGGTCCACACCGCTCGCAAGCACGCGGTGGTCGAGCACGCGGCCGACGGGATCGGGCAGCTCGGCGAGCTTCTCCAAACCGGCGGCCATGCCCTCGACGCGCTCAGGCGTCAGCAGCAGACGGTCGAGCAGACCGGCCGAGGTGCCCGCATCGCGCGCGGCGGACATATCGAGCTCGTTGGCGGCGACGATGGAGTCGACACCGTTGCGCAGTGCTGCGGCCATGGCGCGCACGGCCTCCTGGCGCTGCTCATCGCTCGCCGTGGCAAGCGAGGCCGACGCCGCCTTGGCGGCAACGGCAAGATCGTGGACATACGTGGCTATATCGACCGACATGGGCGGCCCTTTCTCCTAGAAGTTTGCAACCATGGTAGCCGATTTGCGCATGGCCTCGCCCGCGGCGGTAGAATTGGTCAACCCGAAACACCGCAACGAACGGAAGACTCACATGGCCCTCATCACTTCGTACCACGTCCCCGGCCTTTACGTCGAGGACCACAGCATCGACGTCCCCCTTGACTGGCGCGGCCTGGAGCCGATGCTCCTGGCCGTCGGCAGTACCATGCGCCGCGGCGCTATGCCGGCACCCATCGCCGGCGCGCCCGAGAGCATCAAGCTCTTCTACCGCGTGGTTTGCGCGCCCGACCGCATCAACGACGATCTGCCGCTGCTCCTGTTTTTGCAGGGCGGCCCCGGCGGCGAGAGCCCACGTCCGCTGTCGCCCACAAGCGACGGCTGGATCGAGGAGGCCGTCAAGCACTTCCGCGTGGTCCTTCCCGACCAGCGCGGCACCGGACGCAGTAGCTGCGTGGACGGACGCACGATCAAGGCACTGGGTGAGCGCGCGACGGCGGCCGGCTCCGATGCCGCACGCTCGCAGGCGGATTTCCTCAAGCGCCACCTCGCCAGCTCCATCGTGCGCGATTTTGAGTACCTGCGCCTGGTGGGCTTTGGCGGCAAGCCCTGGGTCACACTCGGGCAGAGCTACGGCGGCTTTTTGACGTTGAGCTATCTGTCGCTCTTCCCCGAGGGCATAGCAGCAAGCTTTACCTGCGGCGGCATCCCCCACGTGCCGGCGAGCGCAAGCGAGGTCTACGCGCACACCTTCCCGCGCATGGCCGCCAAGACGCAGCAGTATTACGACCGCTACCCCGCTGACGTCGACCGCGTGGCAGCCCTGGCCGATGCGCTCGAGGCCCAGAAGCCCGTGCTGCCCGACGGCTCGCCGATGACGGTCGAGCGCCTACAGCTCATGGGCAGCGACTTTGGCATGAAGCCGAGCTTTGAGCGTATGCATTGGATTATCGATCACGCTTTTGTTGACGGCGACGGCACGCTGACCTGCGGCGCCTCGGTATCTGACAGCTTTTTGATGCGCGCCTTCGAGCGCACCAACACGCGCACGAATCCGCTGTACTGGACGCTGCAGGAGTTCATATACGCCGACGGCGACACTATGCCCATTGGTTGGGCCGCGGCCGAAGAGAAGGCACACCGCGCCGAGTTCGACACCCTCGCGCGCCCGCTCATGTTTACCGGCGAGGCCATGTTCCCGTGGATGTTTGAGCAGATGCCCGAGCTTAAGCCGTTTAAGCCCGCCATGGACCTGCTGATGGAAGACACCAGCTGGGACAAGATCTATGACCCGCAGCGCCTGGCCTGCAACGAGGTGCCGCTCCAGGCCGCGGTGTATTTCGACGACATGTACGTGGATTCGGGCCTGCAGCTCGATACGCTCAGCCGCGTGGGCAACTCGCATGCCTGGGTGACCAACGAGTTCGAGCACGACGGCCTGCACGGCAGCGTGGTGTTCAAGCACCTCTTCGACGAAGCCCTCAACCGCGGAGACCTGCGCCAGATCTTCTAGCAAAGGAGTGTCCCAAAGTGCCGGCACAAAGGGAACGTCCCCAAGTGCCAGGTTAATGAAGTCATTGCAGAAAGAGGACGAAAAGCGAAAACGCCCCTAAGCGGACAAGGTGACGTGAAAGAGGAGGGCATTGACCTTTTGGTCATGCCCGACGATT